>CAXUKB010000421.1:0-3909 GCA_964251345.1 uncultured Fimbriimonas sp.
TGACTGGTTCCCGGAAATGGTGCCCGCCAACGCGTCCTGGCTTCGGGAAGCTCTGCGTTAGGCGCCCCGAAGAAGGCGGAAGCGATTTTCTCGATTGGGGCCTCGGTCCATGAGGGCCACCTCCAGGGTAAGCCCTTCCGTCGGGTCGCCCTTCTCGCTTTCGGGATCGACGGCGCGGGTCCAGATGGGACCGAGGGCGTCGATCGTATCGTCCAGGCTCGCATCGACCGGCAGATCGGCCAACGCGCGCTCCAGCGTCTCACCCGTCTCAAACGTTCCGGCGACCGCCGCGTTTGCCCGGGTCACCGAATAGTCGCCGTCGTAATCGAGGATAAAGTAGAGGTCGTCCTCCGGGCGCTCGCCCACCTCCGCGAAGAGCGACCGGGCCGAGGCGGGAGCGCCACTGAAATCGGCGAATGCGCGTTTAATCGGTGTGCTGATCGCGCTGACCACACGCTGGATCGTCACGTCGTCTTCGCTACGCTGAAATCCCTCTTTGCTAGCGAACTCCAAGGCTGCGTTGCGAATCGCCTCGACGTCGGACTGGTTGCCGATTCCGGCGTAGACGAGACGATCGTAGATCTCGTAAATCTTTCGGACCTGGCGTCGATAGGTGAAGAGCAAGATGCCTTCCGGGCGGCTGAGGGCCAGCACCGGAGCGCCCTGCGCCAACTTGCCCTCGATGTACTGCGCGCGATTGCCGATTCCTTCCTGCCAATCATAAGGCGTAAGCATCTATCGCTTTCCTACGTCGAAAAGGCGGAGCGCCTCTCCTCACGGGAGAGGCAGGCATGAGGTCCTGGAGGTCAGGGCTTCCAGGCCGGGTTCCGACGGAGCCAAGAATCGAGCAGCCGTCCCACGTTGCCCAAGGAGGCGGCGGAGCACTTGTCGGGCGTGTCTTCGACGGAGTGCCAGTAAGGGTAATCGAAGTCGATGAGGTCGACGGTGGGCAGGCCGGCGGAGATCAACGCGAGGTGGTCGTCTTCGATGTCGTCGCCGACTCGCGCCGGGAACGCCCGAGCGACGACGGGGTCGACCTTTTTCGCCCACTCGTAAACGGCCGTTTGGAGCTTTGGAACGAGCCGGGCGCTGCTCTGCTCCATAGGGATCTTCTGATCCTTGTCGCCGATCATGTCGAGCAAGATGCCGTAGTCGCCTCGAGGTCCCTCGCTCTTGCCGTAAGCGATCGAGCCGAGATACATTTCGTTCGAACTCGGACCGAGATCCTCGCCGTCGACGAGCAGGAAACGCACGCCAACGCTTTTGTCGAGCGGGCGGGCCTTGATGATTCGGGCCAGTTCGATGAGCACGGCCGTGCCGCTCGCCGCATCGTCGGCGCCAAGGATAGGCTTGCGGCGGTTCGCCGGATCAGGATCCTGGTCGGCGAAGGGTCGGGTGTCCCAATGCGTCACCAGCACGATGCGCGTCTGCGCGTCTTTCCAGTTGATCTCCCCGACCACGTTGTCCATCGGCAGATTCTTGCCGCTGATACTCCAGGTGTGGGAGAAGTGTTGGTAAAAGACGTGGTCGCAGCTTTTCGCCAGCTCGGCTTTCAAATAATCGCGACAGTCGTCGTGCGGCTTCGTTCCGGGAATCCGGTAACCGAAGTTGCACTGCTTGAGAAGCAAGCCGAATGCCTTCGCGTCATCGAAATGGGCGGCATCTGGCTCCTGAGGCGCGGCAAAGGCGGTGAGGGCTAACCCTGCGAAGACCAGCGCGCCACGAAGGAACCGACGCGTCGCCCCTTGACGATCGACTCGAGAGTCGACTTGCCGAACGAATCGAGGATGGTGGAGTTTTCCCATAGGTTCGCGTATCCCAACTGGCCCTGCTGAAGCGAACGGGGCATCGCCACGACGAACGTCCGACCGTCGTCCAGCTTGGCGCCATTGACCATAACCGACGTAAGACGGGCATTGGCGGGCGCGCTCTTCTTGAAGGTCGCCTCGACGCCGGAGACCTGAAGGAAGCCGACGCTCGACTGCGGGTATGCGGCGACGGATCGCTCGAGCGCCTCGCGCAGCTTGGCGCCGCTGACGCTGATCGCGACTACGCCATCGCTGCCAAAGGCGAGCGCGGCGGTGGCGTCATCTCGCTTTGCGGAGTCGCGGAGGACTCCGGCGGGGACGAGCGCCACGTCACTTTTCGTGAATTCTCGAAGCGCATCCGCGACCGACTGCCCCGCCGCCGTCGCTCCGAGCGACGGATCGTCGGCGAGGAGGGGTGAGACGAGAAGGAAGAGGGCGGGGAGAGAAAGGGCTCGTCGAATCATGGTGCGGGGTGCATCCATTGTGACTCCTGAGCGAGCCCTCGAGTTACATCTTTTGGGAGATCAACCCTCGATGCGGACGCCCATCGATCGTGCGGAACCGGCGACGATGCGCATCGCCATCTCCTCATCGTCGGTGTTGAGGTCGCCCATCTTTAGCTTGGCCACCTTCCGGAGCTGATCGCTCGTCAGGGTGCCGACCTTCGTCGTCTTGGGATTCGCGGCGCCCGACTCGATGCCGGCTTCTCGCTTGATCAGGTCGGTCACAAGCGGCTGCTTAATGACGAAAGCGTAGGAGCGATCCTCGAAGACCGTGATCTCGACGGGCATTACGAAGCCGAGTTGCGGCGCCGTCTGCTCGTTGAACTTCTTCAGGAACTCCATCATATTGATGCCTGCCTGGCCGAGCGCCGGTCCAACGGGGGGCGCCGGGGTTCCTTTACCGGCGGGAATGTTCAGCTTGATGTTATGAGTGATGCGCTTGGCCATCGTAGTCTCCTTGGGTTGCCGCAGGGAGGGGGAAGCATCACCCGGGCGAACGAGGAGTTTACCCGACGGCTAAAATCCTCTTAGTCGGAGAGGCTTCGGGGGCACCCATGGGCTTAGCGCCCAAAGGTGCCATGAGTCGAAAGTGCGGCGTCCCGCAGGGCGGATCCGAGAAGATGGGCCTCCATAACGGGGAAAGCCCCTGTTTCGAGGCGGCGGAGGCGGTCGCTCAGCTCCACAAGGTTGCCCTCGAGTTGGAGGAGACGCGTTCGGCGGAACTCTCGGATGCCCGGTGTGCTGGAGGCGAGCATCGCCTCCTCAAGTTCCGCGATCCGGTCGCCGAGGGCGCGCTCCTGTGCGCGGAGGGTTTGCATCGTAGCGTCGTTAGGTTCCATCCATGTACCTCTGCTCAGGATAGCGGAGCAGGCGTCTTCTTGGGCGAGTTTCTTGCGGAAATTGCGCCCCGGTCCGGGACGAAAGCCAATAAAAGTCGGTTCCCTAACTTTCAGTCGACCCGAGTGGGGATTGAGAAAAGAAAACTCCTTCCGCAAGGATGAATCGAGCACGGAGTTCGAAAGCCAGTCCGACGCCGGGGCTTCCGCTTCGGTTCGCCCGCCGGACGAAGCGATCTTTGCTTCGGATGCAGTGGTTTCGAGTGGTCCTTAGGGTGGGCATACTGAACCCATGCACCCGATGGGCTCTGGCGGACCGCCTCGTAAGCTCGACCGCGCCATCGTGCGGCGCGTCGCGTCTCAGTTCAACCCCTATAAGCCTCAGGTCTTGACCGTCGTCTGGCTCGTTTTGCTGTCGGCGGTGGTTGGATTGGCAAACCCGTTCCTGCTCCGGCACCTCATCGATCACGGCCTGACGGCGGGCAATTTCGACGTCATCACCCGAGACTGTCTCCTCACGATCGTCGCCACGCTCGTGTCGACCGCGGCGGGCGTCGGCTACGCCTACGTCAGCATCCTCGTGGGGCAGAACGTCATGCGCGACCTTCGCGACGGGCTGTTCACCCACCTCCAGCGCATGCCGCTGCGCTGGTTTACGAACGTCCGCACCGGGGAGATGCAAAGCCGCGTCACGAACGACGTGACGAGCGTGCAAAGTGCGGTGAGCGATACCCTCGCCAACCTGCTGAACAACTCGACTAC
>CAXUKB010000422.1:0-3901 GCA_964251345.1 uncultured Fimbriimonas sp.
GTTCAAGCGTCACGTCGACGCGGTCTCCTTCTCGGTGGTCGCCGTATCATTAAAAAACGACCTTTCCGCGGATGAGGACGCGGCGTACGCGGTCGCCCCGGACGGCACGCTCGCGGTGGTCCGAAGCAGTCCCGCGCGACCGGCCGAGCTTTGGATCGGCGACCATCAGATCACCCACACACCGACCGACGAATGGCTCGCCTATCCTTGGATCGAGGCGCCGATCGTGATGGTGCCCGCGCGCGACGGCGTGAAGGTGCCCGCGAAGCTTTACCGACCCAAGAACTGGCGGAAGGGCGGCCCGGCGGTGATCTTCGTGCATGGCGCGGGCTACCTGCAGAACGTGTACGAGGGCTGGAGCCACTACTTTCGGGAGACGATGTTCAATCAGCTCCTCATGGCGAAGGGGTACGCCGTGCTGGACATGGATTTCCGCGCCTCGGCGGGCTACGGCAAGGCTTGGCGGACCGCGATCTACCGCCACATGGGCGGCAAGGATCTCGACGACAACGTGGACGGCGCGCGCTACCTCGTGAAGGAATTAGGCGTGAACCCCCGGCGGATCGGCCTTTACGGCGGATCGTACGGCGGCTTCCTCACCCTCATGGCGATGTTCAAGGCGCCGGAGACGTTCGCCGCCGGCGCCGCCCTGCGCCCGGTGAGCGACTGGCGCAACTACAACGATGGCTACACTTCGGACATCCTGAACGACCCTCAGGACGATCCCGAGGCGTACAAGCAGAGCTCACCCATCGAGTTCGCGGACGGTCTCAAGGGCGAACTGCTCATCTGCCACGGCATGGTCGACACCAACGTTCATTTCCAGGATTCCGTGCGCCTCACCGAGCGGCTCATCGAGCTAGGCAAGACGGGTTGGTCGCTCGCGCCTTACCCGGTCGAGGACCACGCCTTTACGCGACCCGAGAGCTGGACGGACGAGTACCGCCGCATCCTCGCCCTCTTCGACCGCACCATCGGCCCCGGCTGGCGAAAGTAGAGGCATTTACGAAGGCTAACGCCTCCGACTACGCGCTCCGCGTTCCCGGGGCGAAAGGCGTCGTTGTGGAAGGCTGGTGGCGAGTGAACTTAGCGAGTCAAAAAGCATGGGAAACACTCGCTCCTTGAACTCGCGTACTCTCCGCGATGCCCTTCCTTCCGATCGTCTTCGCGCCGCAGCAATTTCCCTTTAACCGGCTTCCCGCAACCTGGCATGTGCTGACCGCGAAGTCGAATCTGGTCGAGCTTCGAAAGGCGCTTATGCGTTTCGACCACGATACGGGGCACTTTCCGACGGCGCGAGAAGGACTCCTCGTGCTGGTGCGAAAGCACGGGTCGGTTAGGGGTTGGACGGGCCGTACATGGTTCGGGTGCCCGTCGATCCCTGGGGCCACGCCTACGTCTACTCGACGAAGGGCAAAGGCTTTGAGCTCGTCTGCTACGGCGCGGACGGTAAGGAGGGCGGCGACGGCGTGAACGCCGATCTCGAGGTCTCCGGCTGATGCATTTTGGGACTCGCTTGCTGATCATGGCGCTTGTCGTCGTGATCGCTGCCATCCTCATTTTGCCGCGGATCGGCGGCGGCGGAGACAACCAAGGGTATGGCGCGGCGAAGTCGGACCTCGCGACGATCAAGTCTCTGGTCGATCGTTTCAAGCTTGACAATGGGCGCTTCCCAACGGCGTCGGAAGGCCTTTGGTCGTTGACGAGCCCTCCACCCGACCTCAAGGACACCTGGAAGCCGTTAAGCGACCGTCCGTTGGAAAAGGACCACTGGGGGCGTCCCTACCTCTACCAAACCGATGGACGGTCCTATTCGGTCCGTACGCTGGGAGCAGACGGAAAGCCGGGGGGCGAGGGCGAGAACGCCGATCTAGAGGCCTCCGGCTGAGGAGCGGCCACGCCGTTATCGTCGTGCGGGGATAGAGTTCCCTGCGGAAGCTTCGCATCCGGCGACAAACCCTTCAGGTTTAGGGAGCTTGGGTCAACGAGGAGGAACTCCGATGTTCCACGCGAAACTTTTTCGTCTCGTCGCCGACCAGCCGCAGGTAGAAGTCGCTCGGCAGGCCCTCGGTGTCGAGAAAGCCCGCCGGGGGATGGGGCGAGACCTTGAAGATCGCGGTGCCCTCGTCCATCTCGTCGAACATCGCGACGTAAGCGCAGGTCGCGCCCGCCGCCCGAACGGCGTCGAACTGGGCGCGCAGGAACGCTCCCTTGCGCCGGGGGATTTGATCGATGGGCGAGGCCGGATTCATGTTGTGCCAGCTGAAGCCGGGGAACGCGACCGGCATCAGGATCTGTTTGCGCGCGGCCGCCCAGGCGAGATCGCCCTTTAGGGTCTCGTCCGCGTACCGGCGGGCCGCCTCGTCCGTTCCGTAGCGGCCGACCGTCCACGGGGAAAGGACGTCCGCCTTCGCGTAAAGCGCCTCCATGCCGGGCAGGGCGTCTCGGTCGCCCGCACGCCAGTAGGTCGGGACGCCCAGCATGACGGTGGCGCCGTCCCGGTGGAGGGCGTCGATCAGCGCGCCGCACTCCTCCGGAGTGTATTTCCGGTGGTCGTTGAAGCCGATGCCCCAGAGCGCCACGACCGGTCGGCCGTTCTGGCGCAGGTAGCGCGGGCTTTCCGTCGCCGCCTTCCGGATCGCCTTCCAATCCTCGAGGACGCCCGCCGTTTCCCCCTTGCCGAGGCCGCTGAGGTCGAACATGAGGGCGAACAGTCGCCCGTTCGCCTCCGCCCCGGCCCGGACGTTTGCGAGCACCCGGTCCCGAAAGGCTCGCCCGCGGGGATCTCGCACGTCGGTCGAGAAGCGCTGGAGGAACACCCCGTCGATCCCCGCTTCGCGCATCCATTCGAAGTGGCGCATCACCGTCTTCGGGTTCGCCGCGCTGTACACCTCGGCGGTCCGCCCGTCCTCCAGCCGGAAGTCGGTGGGGACTCGCTCGTCGGGGCCGAGCTCGCGCACGTCGGGCCAGTACTCGACGTTCGACGAACCCGGAGCGAACCGTCCGCCTTTTCCGTAATGGAACCAGTCGAGTCCGGTGCCGTCGCCGGGCGTGGCGAACCAGCCCTGGTAGCCGCACATCACCCGGCCCGCAAGGCCGTCGTTCGGGACCGGAGCGAAAAGCGCGAGCGCGGCCAGCATGGCCTAGTCTGCCCCATAATGGGCGCGTGCTCACCCGTCGAACGCTGCTTGGGGCCGGGGTGTCGCTCGCCGCGTTCCGGAACGACACGCTGGACCTCCTCTCCGGCCTCGACGCTCGTGGGTCGGGCGCGGCAGAAGACGAGGCGTACTGGGCCGGAGTCCGTCGCGCGTTCGACGTCGAGCGGGAGTTTCTGTTTCTCAATCACGGCGGTCTCTCCCCTTCGCCGCGTACGGTGCAGGACGCCCAAGACCGCCGCGGGCGCCAAGCCGAGCGGGCGCCCGCCTATTACGTGCTTCGAAAGCAAGAACGGGAGATCGAGCCCGTGCGAGCGCGAATCGCGAAATTGTTTGGCGCGGACCCGGAAGAGATCGCGCTCCTCCCGAACGCCTCGACGGGCCTTTTCACCGCGATCCTCGGGGTTCACGCCGAGTCGGGGGACGCGATGGTCGCGACGGAACTCGACTACCCACGCCTCCTGACCGCGCTCGACCAGCGGCGACGTCGGAATGGGGTGAGGGTCCATCTCGCGGACGTTCCGGAGCCCACCGCCCCGATCTTCGACGCCTATTGGTCGGAGAAGCCACGCCTGGTCGCCTTTCCGCGGGTCTCGTACCTCAACGGCACGCTGCTTCCGGCGGAAAGACTCTGCTCGGAGGCGGCGCGACGAGGGATTCCCACGCTCGTGGACGGGGCTCACGGCATCGGTCATCTCGAAGACACGGCGGCGCTCGGTTGCGACTACTACGCGGGCTGCCTCCAT
>CAXUKB010000423.1:0-3881 GCA_964251345.1 uncultured Fimbriimonas sp.
CACATATACGGATGGAGGGCGTCGGCATCGAGTCCATTACCGTAGGTAGCCAACTGGGCGTCGCGCATAAGATCGCAAAGCTCCTCGGGCGAGAGATCCCGCGCCTTGCGCTTCGCAAACACGTCGCGCTCGAAGAGAAAGCGACTCGTGATATCGACCACGACTTGGCACGACCCGGTGAGCGACGCTTCGAGCACTCCGAGCGCTTCGTCGCCTTCCATCGTCGCCAACGAAGCTTGGCGGATCACCGTCTCGCAGAAGATGCTCGCGGTTTCGGCGAGAGTCATCGGGGTCGTTCGCTGAATCGGCGTTCGCTCGCCGAGGCACAGGTTGTGGTAGGCGTGCCCCAGTTCGTGCGCCAGAGTAGAGACCGAGCCGAACGACGGCTTGAAGTTCATCAACACCCGCGAACCGTCGCGACCGGCCGACGTGCAGTACGCGCCGTCGACCTTGCCTGGGCGGGGCTCCCAGTCAGTCCACCGCTCGGCATACGAACGATCGGCCAGTCCGCCCATCCGATCCGAGAACGTGTGGAACTGCATGGACACGAAGGCCTTCGCCTCCTCCACCGTCCAGGCGCGCCCTTCGTTCCCAACGGGGGCGAAGAGGTCGTAGAACGCGAGCTTGTCGACACCCAGCTTTCGAGCCTTCGCCTTGAGGTAGCGGCGAAAGTCGGGAAACGACTCGTGCGCCGCCGTCATCATCGCGTCGAGCGTCGTGGCGTCGATGTTCGCACCGAAGAGCGCGGTGTCCAGCGGAGAGGGCCAGCCTCGCCGCTCACCGAGGAGGATCGTCTCGCCTTTGATCGAGTTCATGCACGCCGCGAGCGAGATCTCGACGGTGGGCCAAGCGCGCATCTCCGCCTCGTAAGCCGCCTTGCGCCGCGCCCGATCGGGATCGTAGGCGAGGGCGCGAATCGCGCTCATCGGCATCCGTTCGCCATCGACCTCACCTTCCAATCGGCTCGTCACGTTTCGGTATAGCCGCGTCCAAGCGCTGGATCCGGTGAGCGCCATGTCGGAGGCGAGCGCCTCTTCCGCCGGGCTCATCAGCCGCTCCGCGGTGATCTGCATCTTCAGCAGGCCGTACTCGTGTTCGCGGGCGATGGGCAAGGCGTCGAACTCCGTACCGAGATCGAGCTCTCCGACCCTCGCCGCCAGACGCTTGCCGAGCTTGCCCAAGCGCGCGCCGATGGGCTCAAACTCGCTCGACCTCGCCTGGGCGACGGCGTTCGTCGAATCGGCGGACACGTTGCAGTAGGTGTAGCTTCCGACGAACGAGGCTTCCCGGGAAGCCTCGTTGAACTTGTCGATCAGCGACTCCAACCCCTCCCCCGCGCCGAGAGCGGCGTCGAGCGCGTCGAGTCGCGAGACGAGGGAGGCGATCACCTCCGCGTATCGGGGACTGTCCAGTCCCGGAATCATCGAGTCGAGATCCCAGCGTCGATCGTTCGCGTGAAGGTCGGTTGCGGTGCTCATAGGGGGTTCAAGCCGGTAGTCTGGAGTTCGTGGCAGAAGTGACGAAAGGCAAGAGTGCGTTGGACGAGGTCGATCTGCAGATCCTGTCCCTTCTTCAACGCGACGGCCGAATCACGAACGCGGACCTCGCCAAGGCGGTAAGCCTCTCGCCGCCCAGCGTGCTGCAGCGGGTCCGCGCCCTTGAGAAAGCCGGGCTCATCCGAGGCTACCACGCCCTATTGGACTACGAGCGATTGGGGCTTCGGATCACCGCAATGGTCGGCATTACCCTTTCCTTGCACCAGGACATGGCGATCGAGCGGTTTCGGCGCGCCATTCAGGAGATTCCCGAGATTCTAGAGTGCCACCACGTCAGCGGCGACTACGACTTTCTTCTCAAGGTCGTCGTTCGGGACATGCGCGCCTACGAAGTTTTCATTCGCGAAAAGCTGAGCCGCATCAAGGGCGTCGGACAGATTCGAACCAGCTTTGTGCTCGGCACCCCGAAATACTCCACCGAAGTCGCGTTGGAGTAGGACGGCAGGAATCCTCGAGATCCCTGCCGCACCGCCTTACTTCTGCAGCTTCGCCGTCGACTCGATCGTACCGGTGGTGTCGAGGGTGATACCGTACTCCAGAAGCTCGATCGTGGCCTTCGAATCGCCTTTCGAGGTCATCTGAAGCGTGCGCCCGGTGGACTTATCGACGAGTCCTTCGCCCGTGAGATCGGTGGTCCCATCGACCTTGACGCCGGAGCCGGCCTTGGCTCCGGGGAACTTACTGCTATCGGTCAACGACCGGATCTGCCCCCTGATCGAAACGACCCAGACGGACACACCATCCACAATTTTGTCCCCGACGAGCGTCGCTGTAAGGTGTTGGTCCTGACTGAAAATTAGCGGACTCTTCGGTACCGTGATGTCCCAAGTGTCGCCGGGCCGCACGGGCCGCTCGGGGAGTTCGACGAAGATTCCCGCGGTCACCGCGCCCGGAGAACCGCCGAGCAGACTTGAAAGAAGGTCCGTCGAGGCCGCCGGATCGTAGGTCATTCGTCCCCTCACGTCGAGCTTGCCGGTCTGAACCGATGGCTTGGGCTTCTCGTTCATGAGCGCCGCCGCCGGTCCGTCGGCCGTGATCTTGTCGACCGTCATCGTCGCCTCGAACTGAGCGACGCCCGCCGACGTGTTGACGGTCGGCGTCTTGAGGGTCAACGTTCGAGATGAGGTGACGTGAAGCTCCGGAAGCTCTCCCATCGACGTCGACTTCACCGTTTCCTGAACCTTATCCTCGATCTTGTAGGTGTCGGTCGCATTGGCGGCAAGGGTCCGACGCAGTAGAGTCGGCGTCGGCGCCTGAATCGCGAGCAGAGTGGTGGCAATCAGAGCGAAAGTCTTCATCGGGGGCCTAACCCTTGTACGACGTTTCGTGCGGAGTTGTGGATTGATGGCCTCGGAATGCGTTCTGTTTTCTCGAACCGGCCACAATCGCCAGTCCGCAATGATTACTTTCCTCCCGCTCGTCGTGACCGACCAATCTCGTTCTCTCGTGGTCGGAGGCGACATCATGCTGAACGGCATTCGGGTGGGATCCGGGCCGTTGACGGGAGTGGCGCCTGTGTTTCGCGGCGCCGACTTTGCTTTCGCCAATCTCGAGGTTCCACTCACCGACGCACGTAAGCCGACCTCGTCTAAGTCCGCAAAGGAATTGAAGGCGAAAACGCAGTTCGTTCTCAGGGCCGATCCGCGACATGTCTCCGCCTTGCGGAACGCGGGATTAAGTGCCGTCGGCCTCGCCAACAACCATGCGATGGACTATGGCGCAGCGGGCATCGCGCAAGAACGTGCCTTGCTCCGGAAAGCGGGGATCAAGGCGACCGGCGCCGGACCGTCGGGCGACGTCGCGGCCTCGATCGTGGTCGTCACCGATCGCACGGGTTTCCGCGTCGGCCTCTTGGCCGCGCTCGCGTTCGTCGGCCGAGACGCTCTCCGGAAGTGCGGACCTGCTGGATCCGATCGGCCGGGCGTCAACGTGCTCGCGTTCGATGGACGGATCGACGAACCGGCAAAGGAAAAGCTTCGGGCTTGGATCGGTAAAGCACGATCCCGTTGCGATTACCTCGTCGTTGCCCTTCATTGGGGTGTCGAACGCCAGCCCCGCCCCACGGTGTACCAAGTCGCGCTAGGACACGCCGTGGCCGATGCAGGTGCGGATCTCGTTTGGGGCGCCCATCCGCACGTCCTCCAGCCCACCGAAACTTACCACGGCGTTCGCATCCTCTACTCCACGGGAAATCTCGTCTCGCCTTTACCGGGGCGAACCGCTCTGTTTCACCTTGACATCGGGAAGCACAAGACCCTAGGCATGAGCATGATTCCTGTGTCTATTCTCAGCGGTAGGGCTAAAACCGCCGTTCGTCCTGCACCA
>CAXUKB010000424.1:0-3875 GCA_964251345.1 uncultured Fimbriimonas sp.
GTATCCGTCCAAGCCGGTCGCGGTCGGAGACACTTGGACGTCCACGGGAGCGAAAGACGAGAAGCTCGATACCCCGGGATACAAGATCGATTACAAGCTCGTCAGCGACGAGAAGATCGGCACGATCGACACATGGAAGATCACCGCGAAGGGCGGCGAGACGGAAGGACAATCGCCGACGAAGATCGAGAGCACCTTCTGGATCGATAAGACGAACGGCTCGCTCGTCCGCAGTCTTTCTCAGCTCACGGATGCGGTGTTCAGCGCCGAGGTTCCGCCGCTGAGCGGCAAGATGGACGTCGTCCGCCAACCGTAATGCCCCTTGCCCTTGCGCTTCTGCTCATCGCGCCGGCTTCGCTCAAGCGAACGCCGGCAGTGGGGGCGCGGGTGGTCTACGCGGTCAAGGCCACGATCGACTTGGGCAACCAGGGCGAGGTGCGTTACTCGGGCAAGTCCGAAGAGCAGGTTAAAACGGTCGAGAAGGGTCTGCTGACCACGACCGTCGAGACGGCGGTGACCGTCGACGTCATGGGTGTGGTAAGGGAGGGGCGGCCCGTCGTCTCCGAACGGGTGGAGCGTCTCGACGGCACGATCGTCACGGCGGCGAAGGCCGACTCGGTCGTTCTCTTCGCAACCCCGCGGATCGACCGTCTCCGAAGTTTCTATGCACCTGTCGCGGCGGTCGAGATCGGTGCGGGATGGTGGCGGACGGAAGAGAAGGACGACGCGGCGAAGTCGCCTCCCTTCTCCAGCTACCTCAAGCTCGAAGGCGAGGAAAAGGTCGGCGCGCGAGACACCTGGCGTGTCTCGATCGACGCGAATGAGGTCGGAGACGAGCACCCCGCACACGTCAAGGGCATGCTCTGGATCGACAAGGCCGATGGCGCGCTTGAGCGTGGACAGTGGGTGATCGATGGCTTCACCTTCAGCGCGACCGCCCCTCCCGGAAAGGCGAGGTACGAGCTTTCGCGAACCGATTAGCGTCGGTATCCTCAGCCCATGCCCATCTTCGAGTACCGTTGCGCGTCCTGTGGCCGTCGCTTCTCGGCGCTCGTGGGCATGACCGCCGGCGCGGACGACGTTCGGTGCCCCCATTGCGGAAGCCTTTCCGCAAGCAAGCTCGTCAGCCGCCCGGGCCGGTACCGCACGGAAGACGATCGCATCGACGACGTAGCCAATCGTTTGGAAGCGATGGGCGACGACGCGAGCCCGAGCCTCGTCCGCGAGCGGATGCGCGAAGTGGGCAAGGCTCTCGACGAAGACGCCTCCGACGAGTTCGAAGAGATGTTCGAGGCCGACCAGAGCGATGCCGATGCGCCATAGTAAGGGCCGTCCGATGTCGAAGCCGTTGGGAAAGATCACCGTCGTGTGCGGATCGATGTTCGCGGGCAAGAGCGAAGAGCTTATCCGCCTCGCCCGCCGTGCCCTTTATGCGAAAAGGCGCGTCCAGGTCTTCAAGCCCAAGATCGACGACCGCTACGACGAGACGATGGTCGTGAGCCACATGGGCGTTAAGCACGAAGCGATGGCGGTCGACGGCGTCGCCGACCTGCGCGCCAAGCTCGATCCTAAAGCGGAGATGGTCCTCGTCGAAGAGGCGCAGTTCTTCGACGATTCGATCGTGGGCTTCGCCATCGAGCTTGCGGACCGCGGCGTCGAAGTCGTGCTCGCCGGACTCGACCAAGACTTTCGTCGCCGCCCCTTCGGACCGATGCCGGCGCTTCTCGCGATCGCGGACGACGTGGTGAAGTTGCGCGCCATCTGCGTGAAGTGCGGCGCGCCCGCAAGCCACACCTATCGTTCGGTGGACGGCCGTCCCGCCCGCGAGAACGACCCGATCGTACTCATCGGCGCGACGGAGAGCTACGAGGCGCGTTGCCGTAACTGCTATCGCCTCAATTCCCCTGGCCGCGGAACGCGCCGGAAAAAGTAAAGCCGCCGTCAGGCTCAGCTCGATTTCTGGCGGTGCAGATCGAACTTCTCGACCTCCATCGGTTTGCCGCCCGAATAAGCGCCCCACTCGGTGACGATGTGATCCTTGTCGATGAGTCGGTAATGCACGTTGTGGATGTGCATGTCCTCGGGCTTCATGTTCGTGCCGGACACGAAGTCGAAGCGAAACTCCTTGGCCGTCGCACCGGGCAGCAGCGCCATCGTGGGCTGATTTCCTGCCGCGCAGTAGTGAGTAAGCATGAGACGGTTCGGTCCATCCATGTGGTACACGGAGACCATCTCCATGTCGGTATCCGGCATCTGAGTTTCGATGATCGACGTGCCGTTGCCGGTAAGCTTATAGATGATCTTGGCCGACTTGTCGCCCGTTCCCAGCGTCCAGGTGCCCTTAAGTGCTTTGAGCGACTCGAAGGCCCGCTGAGCGGGAGTGAGCGAAGACGACTGCGCCGTCGCAAGGAGTGCCGTCGTGGCGAGAAGCAGAAGCGGAGCGATTCGTTTCATCCTGAAAACCATCGTGTCCATCGTATCATCGCCGATCCGTTAGTGAGCGACTAAGGCCGAACTTTCGCAAGAAGATGCTCCGCGAGCCGTTCGTTCCCCTCGAAAGTCGTAGGCGGCGCCTTGCGGCGCTCGGAGCAATTGCAATCGTCCTGATTGCGGTCGTCGTCCGGGGCCGGGGTGGCGGTCCGGTCCCGCTTTCCACCGCCATCAAGGCAACGACCAATGGCTCGTTCTACCATTGGCGGACCTTCGACCGCGGTGTGCTGCATACCGAGGGCTGGTGCGCCCTTCGACGTTCCCGAACCTTGCTCTATCAGAACGGCAAGGTGCTTGCCGACTTACGGGAGAGCCCGGCTGGTGTCTACTTCTCTACTCAAGGTCGAACCAGCTTTCGGCCTGAGAAAGACGTCGTCGGTATGGAGGAAGGAAACGATCTCCTTACGAAGCGGACGACGATGCTTGCGGGAACGGAAACGCGCTTAACCCCCTCCGGCCGAGGGAGATGGACATGCGGCTCGGCGACGTACACCTTGGAGCCCCGAACGCTACGCATCCTGAGGATCGAGGCCCCGGGCGAAACGATCCTCATCGACTATCCGCTCGCCGTCTCCTCCGATCTCTTCGAGGCGCCGCGCTAGGCCTTTGCGTAGCGGGCGACGATGTCGGGCCAGGTGCCTTCCTCGATCGCCGTACGGATCTCGCGCATGAGCCGGGCGTAAAAGGCGAGATTGTGAAGCGTGGCAAGACGCGCTCCGAGCGGCTCGGCGACCTTGAAGAGATGGCGGACGTACGCCGCGCTGTACCGCTCCGTCTGCGGGAAAACGGAACCCTCGTCGAAGGGGCCGTCATGCTCCGCCCACTTCGCTCCGGCCGCATTCACGCGCCCCTCCAGGGTGTAGAGCGCGTGGTGACGCGCCATCCGCGTCGGCAGGACGCAGTCGAACATATCGATTCCGCAGGCAACGGCGTGCAGGATGTCGCCGGGGTGGCCGACCCCCATGAGGTAGCGCGCCTTGTCTTTCGGGAGGAGCGGCGCGGTGTGCGCCACCACCGGCCGTTGCATCTCCGTCGGCTCCCCCACGCTGACGCCACCGACGGCAAATCCGTCGAAAGGGAGGCTCGACATAAACTCGACGGCCTCCTCGCGAAGATCGAGATGCACGCCGCCCTGCACGATGCCGAACACCGCCTGCTCCGGCGCGCGTGCCGAAAGGTTTCGCGGAGCCCAAAGATGGGTCCGCCGCATCGCGGCGATGGCTTCGTCGCGGGTGCAAGGGTACGGTGGGCACTCATCGAGCATCATGCTGACGTCGACCCCGAGGGCGGCCTGAATCTCGATCGAGCGCTCGGGCGTGAGGAACAGTTCGCTGCCGTCGAGGTGGCTCTTGAACCGGACGCCCTGGTCGGAGATCGTCCGTTGC
>CAXUKB010000425.1:0-3860 GCA_964251345.1 uncultured Fimbriimonas sp.
GCCCTTCCCTGCTTGGTGAACAGGACGAGGTAAGTCAGCCCCGCCATCAGCACGAGCGTCGTGCCCAGCATGATGAGCTGTCCTTTCGGAAGGACGACGCTCGTCGCCGAGTTGTCGGCGGCGCCGCTTGCGTCGTTGTAGGCCCTTTCCGCGTCTTGCGACTCCGTCCGAAACTTCTTCACGTCGTCCGGAAGATTAAACTCATCCTTGCCCTTCGAGGCCGCGTCGTAGGACGCTTTCGTGTCGTCCGCCGCCTTCTTCAGCGACGCCGCTTTGGCGATCAGGTCGGTGCTGGCCGGCTTGAGGTGAACGGTGTAGTTTCCTAGGGCCGGATTGACCTTGGCATCGATGTTCTGCGGCTTTCCTTCAAGAAGGAAAATCTGACCACCGTATTGAAGCAAAAGGGAGACGCCGATCGCGGTAATGAGCGACGAGATTCGTGCCTGATTCCGAAGCGGCCGGTACGCGAGCCGTTCGATGAGCGCGCCGATAATTCCGCAGACGACCATCGAACCGACGAGCATGAGGGCCAGCGCCCCCCAGGAGCCGTTCGCCAGGGTGTTGCCGGGGGTGTATCCAAGCTGCCAGGAGATAAAGAGCGCGGCGTACGCGCCGAGCATGAACACCTCGCCGTGCGCGAAGTTGATCAGCTTGAGCACACCGTAGACCATCGTGTAGCCAAGGGCCACGAGGGCGTAAATGGCTCCAATAAGGAGCCCGGTAACGAGCTGTTGGGGCAGGGCGGAGAAATCCAGCCCTGCCACGAGGTGCGGCGCGAGGTCGAGCACGGGGTTACTTGATCATGTCCGGGGTGTAGGCCTTCTTGAAGACCTGGAAACCCTCGGAAAGAGGACGGATCTCGACGACGAGCGCCTGCTTGGTCGGATTGCCGTTGCCGCCCTTCAGCGTGATCTTGCCCGAAACGCCGGGGAAGTTCTCGACATTGTCGAGCGCGGCGATAATGCCGCTGCTGTCGGGAGTCTTCGCGTCTTTGATCGCCTGCAGTCCCACCGCGGCCGCGTCGTAGCCGAGCGCCGCCATCGTGGTGCCGGGCTCCTTGCCACCGTTCGCCGCCTCCCACTTCTTCAAGAACTCCTTCACCTCGGGTCGGTTCTCCTTGTTGTTGTAGTGATTGCACATGAAGCCGCCGATGATCGCATCGCCGCCGCTGTTCAGGATCGTCGGGCTATCCCAACCGTCGCCGCCCAGGAACTTCGCCTTGATTCCCGCCGCGCGCGCCTGTTGCGCGATCGGGCCGACCTGCGTGAAGTAACCGCTCATGAAGACCCCGTCGGGGTTCTTCGTCTTCATCTGGTTAAGCTGTCCCTGGAAGGCGGTGTCGGAGGTGTTGTACTTCTCCTCGTCTACGATCTTGCCGCCAAGCTTTTCGAACTGCATCTTGAACGATGCGCTGAGACCCTGGCTGTAAGGCGCCTTGTTGTCCGTCATCAGGGCCACGTTCCGAAGGCCGAGCTCGTCGTAAGCGAAGGTCGCCATGACCGGACCCTGGAAGGCGTCGTTGTAGCAGACGCGGAACACGTTCGATCCGATGTCTGTAAGCTCGGTCTTCGTGCCGCCGATGTCCACGACGGGCACGTCTTTTTCGAACGCCGAGTGGGCCATCTGAATGGTGTTGCCGCTCGATACTTCGCCGAGAAGCTCGACCACGCCCTGAGACAGGAGCTTCTCCGCGGCGGTCTTCGCGCCCTCGGGGGTGGAGGCGTCGTCCTGCACGAGCAGTTCGATCTTCTTGCCGTTGATGCCGCCCTTGGCGTTGATCTCATCGACGGCCATCTTGGCGCCCGCCTGGCTGTCGTCGCCCCAGGGTTTGTTCTCGCCGCTCAACGAAGCGACGAGGCCCACCTTGATCGTGTCGCCTTCGATCTTGACCGGCGACGCGGTGGGGGTCGGGCGCTTCGCGCCGCCGCTCGAATCCGTCGATGCGGTGGTCGTGCTCGGCGTCGTGCCGGTGCTGGAAGGGGTCGCGGTGTCGGCCGGCTTGTTATCGCCACAACCAACGAGCGCGACGAGGGCGAGGGCGGCAAGGCCGCATCGAACGGTGTGCTTCGGCATAAGGAGGGTCACGGAGGGCACCTTAGACACGCGGAGATCGTCCTCTGCGGCGACGATATTATACAGAAAGCATTAAGACCCCGCAATGGGGCGAGGCAGGTACCTTGATGGCGGCAAGATCGTGGAGATCGTTCGCCCTAGGTTTGGACCGTTGGAAGAGGATCAGCCGTCACCCGAAAGCCGTCGTTCCGACGCACCGTCTTCCCTTCTCGGTCTTGGTCGCGCTTGGACCCGAGTGGGCTACGTCGTCCTCTTCTTGGCGGCGCTCGCGTTCGTCTTGAACCTCACCGTTCGTCCCATCCAGGCCGTTCAGATCTTAACTCCCCTCTCGGGAAAACAGACGGCGTCCGTAGGATCCGCAACCCTCGACACGCCCAAAGGAAAGGTCGTCGTCCCTCCTGGCTTTCAGGCCGAGACGGTCGACGGCATGGTTCAGGCGTTTCCGTTAGGCTATCGGTTAATTGGCGGAAAGGGGGGCGGCATCGCGCTCAAGCCCACGGCGGTCGGGGTCACGAGCGTCTTCCTCTACATCTTCAGCGCCCTAGCGAGCTTCGTCTGGACCTTTGTGGACATCGTCGATCGGCGAAAACGCTTCGTTTGGCTTCTTCCCCTTTTTATCTGTCCCCTCGTGGCCAGCCTTCATGCGCTTCCTCTTGCGCTTTATCTATTTTTCGCGCGCGAAACCCTCGGGCATAGCGAAGGCGTACAGTAGAACGAAAAGCGATGCCGTTCTTTGCCGCCCTCCTCGCTCTCGCTCCTCAAACTGGCGCGTCCGAAGTTCCGTTTCGCAAAGGCGAAAACGCGATCATCGTCGACGCGACGGTCAACGGACACAAGGTGTCGTTGATGTTCGACACCGGGTTCGGGGGCACCGCCCTCATCGATTCGGGGGTCGACATCGGCAAAGCGACGGGCAAGATGACGCTCCAGGACTTCGTCGGAACGATGGAGGCGAATACGGTCAAGCTGAAGACCCTGTCCGTAGGCGACCGCAGCATCCCCGTGGACACGGGGATGGAGATCGTGCAGCAGCCGGCCGACTTCAGTGCATCCTACGGTCAGCACGTCGATGGGATCCTCGGTTTCTCCGCGCTTAAGGGAAGCGTCTTTACGATCGACTTCCAGCACAGCAAGTTCGTGTTCCACCCGGACACCTACGACATCACCAAACGAGTTCCGGACAACAAGAACACCTTCCTCGAGAAGCTCCTGCCGATCGGCAAATCCTCTATGGAGATGTTCGTCGAAACCCCGAAGGGCGGCAAGATGACGCTCGCCCTTGACACCGGCAACGCGTTTTACGCGACGACCCACCGGGACGTTCTGGAGCGCGTCGGCCTTTGGGACGCGGGCAAGCCGCACAAGTATCCGAAGCAGTCGGGCGTCGCCTCGGGCGCGGTCGAGTCGTGGTCGTTCCAGATGCCGCCCCTTACCATCTTCGGCGTGCCCACCCCCCCGACGGTGTGGGACATCATCGACCTACCCAGCTCTTCCGCCGAAGGCGACGGGACCGTGGGTTTCGGCTTCCTGAGCAACTTCAACATCACCGTCGACTACAACCGTCGGCGCGTCTGGCTTGAGAACTGGAATCCGGACATCGCGAACCAGGAGGCGGGCGACGTCGGAATCTCGGCAGGCTATAACCCTCAGACGAAGCGCACCGAGGTCTACCTCGTCGCGCCCGACAGCCCGGCGGCGGCGGCGGGAACCAAGGAAGGCGACACGACCATGATGGTGGACGGGGAATCCCTGATCCACGTAGGCTCGCGTAAGTTCCGCGCCCTCAT
>CAXUKB010000426.1:0-3856 GCA_964251345.1 uncultured Fimbriimonas sp.
TGCGTCTTCGGGAGAGACGTAAAGGTCACGGGCCTCGAAGGTTCGCTTGCCCTCGGTTTCTTTTTGGCGCAGGAATGCGAGGTCGCCCTCGTACCCGCCGATCATGACCGCCGATCCGCCTTCGTGGTAGTCGCCGATGCCGCCCGGAACGGTCTGGGTCGCCGAGCCCCGGTCAGTGTCGAGCACGAGCCGAATGATCCCGTATTCCGCGTCGTTGTTGACGGTTAAGAGTCGCCGGTGCGCCCCATGCGGAAGATCGACAGCGTACGAGGTCCCACTTCCATTCCCAATCACTCGCAGCACGCCTCGGGCGTCCGGACCGTCGTTATCGAGGAAGACGGCCATGGAACGATTGTCCGCGCCAAGCCCGCTGAAGACGGGTTGCGCGTCGATCCGTAAAGGATCGGCGGCGAAGCTGCAGGCGGCGACGGCACTCGCCGCCAGCAGGGCAGTAGGACGGAAGGTTCTCATGTCGCTCCAAGGGATCAAGCCCACGGACGGGTCTAGGGCCTATTTTCGTCCGAAAGTCCTAGGCCACTGGGACTTTCGGCGCATCCAACCCCAATTTCTCGCCACAATCCACCGACATTCTCACGGCAAAGGTGTCGAAAGCCTCCTTTTCACCTGCGGCTCGTCCGTAGGCCTCCTCCCTCCCGCGCCTTGCTGCCGCTCCTCTCGTCGTGAGGATGGGCTTCGAAGGCCGGGACGGTGGAATCGTCTCGCTGCCTGGGCACCGACGTTCGTCTGTTGGGAATCGGCTTCGACTCTTGGTCACGTAGCCCGGGGTTCACAATAGGAGCATGATTCCGAACGAAGTTGCCGAGAGCCTCGTCGCCACTCTCGAAGGGGCTACCGACCGTGGCCTCGCTCTGAGGCAGCGAGCCATGGTCGCCCTCGATGCCCTGCCCGGCTACGATTGGAGCGGAATCTATCGTCTTGAGGACGATACGCTCATCCTTGACGCCTACGTCGGCGCACCGACGGATCACACGTCGATCCCCGTGGGTCGCGGCGTCTGTGGGACGGCGGTGGCCGAAGACCGCAATCAGGTGATCGAAGATGTGCGGACGCTCGACAACTATCTTTCCTGCTCCGCATTTACCCGCAGTGAGATCGTCGTCCTTATTCGCGACGAAAACGAGACTTTGGGTCAGATCGACATCGACGGGCACGCTGTCGGCCAGTTCGATGCCAGCGACGAGGCGTTGCTGAATCGCATTGCGTCGCTTCTCGCCGCCCGGTGGGACTGAGCAAATGCCGACGCCCGAAGCATGGCTTCTTCGGGGCGAATTGGGGGATACCCACCCTTTATCGCGGGCTAGGTCGCTATGTCCATTCCTCGCCCGCTCGATAACACGCATGGAGCGTGCTTTGTCACCGCTACAATAAGCCTATGGAGCGGTACGACGTGGTGGTGGTCGGCGCGGGACATGCGGGGGTCGAAGCGGCCCTGGCGAGCGCCCGCATGGGCCGCCGCACGGCCTGCGTCACCCTCCGCGCCGACCGCGCGGGCTACCTTCCCTGCAACTGCTCGATCGGGGGGCCGGCCAAAGGCCACCTCGCCCGAGAAGTCGATGCGCTCGGGGGCGAGATGGGCGTGGCGACCGACCGCGCCACCACCCACCTGCGTCGAGTAGGCACCGGACGCGGACCCGCCATTCAGACCCTGCGCGCTCACGTCTGTAAAGATCTCTACCCCCTCACGATTCAAGCCTCCCTGAGGGCCGAGCCGAATCTTGAGTTCATCCAGGCCGCGGTGACCGGGGTGCAGTTGTCGGGGAGCCGGGTCGTGGGACTCTGGCTGGGTGAGCAACTCATCGAGTGCCGCGCCGTCGTCCTCACGACCGGCACCTTCCTCAACGGCGTGTGCCACGAAGGCCGGGAGCGGACCTCCGCCGCGCGCCGGGGCGATCTTCCCTCGATCGATCTCGCGGCATGGCTCCGTTCGCTCGGATCCCGAATGCTTCGCTTTAAGACGGGCACCCCGCCGCGCGTGTCGTTCCGTACCGTCGATCTCGAGCGGACGGAGGAGACCCCGGCCGAGCCCGAAGCCGGACCGTTCTCGTTTCGCCACGCTCGACCGCTGGTCGAACGCCCCCTCCATCCCTGCTGGCAAACCCGAACCACCCCGAACACGCACGACGTCGTTCGGGAAAATCTGGGCGAGAGTGCGATGTACGGCGGTCGCATCGAGGGCACCGGACCGCGATATTGCCCTTCGGTCGAAGACAAGGTAGTGCGCTTCGCCGAGAAGGAGAGTCACCCCGTCTGGCTCGAGCGTGAGACGTGGGACGGCGACTCGATCTACGTGCAGGGACTTTCTACTTCTCTGCCCGCGTGGGTTCAACTGGAATTATTGCAGACCGTCCCCGGCCTCGAGAGGGCCGAGATGCTCGTGCCCGGCTATGCGGTGGAGTACGACGTGTTCGATCCTCAGGGATTGACCCCCTCGCTCATGTCGAAGGCGGCGGAGGGACTGTTCCTGGCAGGCCAACTCAACGGAACGAGCGGCTACGAAGAGGCGGCGGCGCAGGGAATCGTCGCGGGGATCAACGCCGCGCGTTTCGCCGTTGACGAGAGCCCCGTGGAGTTTCCTCGCAGCGACAGCTTCCTCGGCGTGATGGTAGACGACTTGGTGACCAAGGGCGTCGACGACCCTTACCGCATGCTGACCGCGCGTGCCGAGCACCGGCTGCTCTTGCGGCACGACAACGCCGACCGCCGTCTTACCTCCCTCGGACGCGAAGTCGGTCTCGTGGGTGATCGGCAATGGGCGCGATATTTGGAGAAAGTCGAGGCGATCGAATCGGGACGCGCGGCGCTGGCGAGCACGACTCTCTCCTCCGCCGACAACCCGACGCTCGCCGAGTTCGACGAACCACCGCTCTCCACGCGCGTCACTCTCCACGACTTCATGCAGCGTCCCCGAATCGACGTCGAGCGCGCCCTCACCATCGCCGCCGCGTGTGGACGCGAGCCCGTCGTTTCGGACGACCGAGACGTGCGCGAGGCGCTTCACTTGGAGGCGGTCTACGGCGGCTACCTCGAGCGCGAAACGCGGCTCGCCGCCGAAACTCGACGGCTAGAGGGACGTCCGATCCCGCCGTCCTTCGACTACGGTTCCCTCGTGAGCCTGAGCCACGAAGGACGTGAGAAGCTCACGCGCGTCCGCCCCACGACCCTAGGTCAAGCGGGGCGCATTCCGGGCGTACGCCCGACGGACGTGGCGCTCTTGTCGGGCTATCTCGCCCGCTTGGGATAGGAGCCGCTCCTCGGCCATCTCCCTTTCTACAAAGCAGAGGCCATCTGCCTACCCGTGAGGCGGACGACCGGGTAGGCGTTTAGCCGCGCGTCGCGATAGGGGGAACGATCGAACAGCCAAGCGAGCCGTTGACGGGTTCGGGCGTTCGGGTTTGCAGCGAGCCACGCTTCAAAGTCCGCTTTCACCTTCGGATCCTTCGCTAACATCGCGTCGCCGATCGGCGCCATCGCATAATCCTCGAAGTACTCCTTTTGCTCGAACACGTTGTTGAACAGTCCCGAGCGAACGAAGCTGTCGGGGGCATTCGGCTCCAGAAGTTGCATCGTCAGGCGTGAGACGGGCACGATCGCCGTGCCGACGGGGAGCGTCCGTCGCTCGACTGCCGGCACGGCGGTGAAGGTCGGCATAAAACGTCCTTCGAACGGCTGCATCGGAAACTTGATCCCCTCGAAGCGATCGGTGGCGAAATCGGCGGTAATGGGCTTTTTCAAGAGACGCACCGGAACTCCATGAAGCCTCAAACGCGCGATCACCTCCGTCCAGGCCGTGTACGTGCCCGCGGACGACCGCACCGACCCTGCGCCCGCCACCACC
>CAXUKB010000427.1:0-3850 GCA_964251345.1 uncultured Fimbriimonas sp.
GACTTGGTCGTGGTGCGGGGCGATCATGCGGTCTACGCGGCCTACCACGAACGCATCGAGGCGGTGGTGCAGGATCTCCTCCCCATCGAGGAGAAGCACAGCATCGACGAAATGAGCTTCCGGCTTCTCGGCAGCGAGCGCACGCCGGAGGTCGCGGTGGAGCTTGCGCAGGAGATGAAGCGGCTCCTGCGCGACCGGGTGGGCGAAGCGATCACATGCTCGATCGGCATCGCACCGAATCCGTTTCTCGCGAAGGTCGCAACCGAGTTGATGAAGCCCGACGGCCTGGTCGTCATTACTGCGGGGGATCTGCCGCAGCGGCTTTTCGGGCTCAAGCTGACGGACTTTCCGGGAATCAACCGGCGGATGCAGGCGCGACTGAACGCGCAGGGCATTCTCACCACCGAAGGAATGTGCGCCGCCACGCGCTACGAGTTGACTCGTGCGTTCGGGAGCATCGTCGGGGAGCGATGGTGGTACCTCCTTCGGGGCGTCGATCTTCGGGCCGAGAAGCACTCGCGCGGCACATTCTCGCACAGCCACGTCCTGCCGCCCGATCTTCGCACGGAGGAGGGATGCCGCACCGTCCTCATCCGCTTAATATACAAGGCGGCGATGCGTCTCCGAAGCGAAGGTCTGTGGACCGGAGGAATCTCGTTCGGCGTCAGCGGCATCGTTCGGAGTTGGGACGCCCACGTTCCGCTCTCCCCGACTCAAGATTCGAGATCGATGGTCGACGCACTCATAACGGAGTGGCCGCGACGTGACTTCGTCAACCCGATCAAGGTGTGGTGCGTGCTCAACGACCTCAAGCCCACCGAAGGCGTGACGCCCAGCCTCTTCGACGAGCGTAAGGGCGACGTCGTCGAGTTGGGGCGGACGGTCGACCGAATGAACGCCCGGTTCGGGAAGCTAAAGGTCTACCCCGCCCCGATCCACGGCGTGCGCGACACCGCCGAGGAGCGGATCGCCTTCGCGAAAACGAAACTCTTGAGCGAGGGTGCGGGCGACGACCGCTGGACGCAGACGATCGCCCGGCTTATGGCGGCCGACGGACCGCCACCTCTTTCATCGGGCTATGAGCCGACGGGTGAGATCGACACGTGGACCGAGGAGGCCGAGCCGGGCTTCTGCGATTTTGAGTTCGAACGAGACGTTTAGCAAGCAAGGTTCCCGGTGTTCGCTTTGCCGCAACCTCGATATGCGACCGGAGGGCGACGAGGAGGTATCCTGTCTCCCAAATGAGAGTCCGCAACCGAGAGATCCGCGCGCGCCGCCATCGTAAAGAGCAGAAGATCAAGGAGGCCGAGAAGGCGCTCCGAGTGCAATACGCCAACAAGCCCGCGCCGAAGAAGCCCGCCCCCAAGCGCTAAGGGCGCATGGACGTCGCGATCGTCGGCGCGGGCATCCATGGCCTGAGCGCCGCTCGGTGGCTTGCCGAGGCCGGCCATCGCACCGTCCTCTTCGACCCCCGTCCGGTCGGCCACGGCCTTGGTTCTTCGCATGGCCCGAGCCGCATCGTTCGCCGGGCTTATCCTGACGCCTTCCACACCGGTTTGATAACCGAGGCGTACCCTCTCTGGAAAGAGTTGGAGCGCGCGAGCGGAACGCCGCTCTTCCACGAAGTCGGTCTCCTTTGCTTCGGATCCCGGGAAGGTGACTACGTTGCGGGTCTTGCGGCGGCGCTCGAGTCTCAGGGCGTGCCCTTCGAGCGTGGCGGGGCGGATCGGATGCCCGACCTGCGGCTGGCCCCAAACGAGGGAAGTGTGTTCGTACCCGAAGCGGGTTGGGTCGCGGCTTCGGCGGCGCTCGTCGCGACCTATTCGCTGGCCTTGGCCGCGGGCGTGGAGCACGTTCCCGCCGAGGCGCACGGACTCGACCGATTCGACCGCGTCGCCGTCTGCGCGGGACCGTGGGTTCGGAGGTTCTGGCCGCAGGCACCGGTGCGGGTGACGCTTCAGGCCACCGCGTTCCTCGACCCGGCCCCGGACGGGCCGGTGTGGATCGAGGACGGTCCCGATCTCCTGTATGGCTTTCCCGGCGGAAAGGTGGGCGTCCATCGTCCTGGCCCGGAAGTCGATCCCGACGATCCATCCCGAGAAACCCCCGTCGACATGCTCGATGCGATCCGTGGCTTCGCCCCACGGCGCCTCGGCGTCGATGCGAGCCTGACAGGCGCGACGGGCTGCCTCTATACCGTCACGCCCGACGAGGGTTTCCGATTTCACCGCTCCGACGCGCGAACTCTGATCGTCTCGGCTTGCAGCGGGCACGGCTTCAAGTTTGGTCCCTGGATCGGCCGTAAAGTCGCGGAGATGCTGGTCTAGGCGTCTCCTCCTCGTCGTTTCCAGGGCGACGAGGAGGGAAGCGACGGTACCCTAGTCCTATGCTCCTCCTTCCGGCGCTGGCTCTGCAGGCCGCGACCGTCGAACTGTTCCGGGGCGCGCCGATCGGCAGTCCGGGCTATTGGGCCGTCGAGGACGCTTATCTCGACAAGGCCGAGCCGACGCAGGACCATGGCGGCGGCTTCACCCTCCTCGGCGGCGACGGCCGCACCGTGCTCGTCCGCTTCGGCGATCTCAACCGCGCCGTCGGCGCCGGGCGGCGGATCGTCACCGCAACCCTCTATCTCACGCCGAGCGGCGGCGACGTGCCGAAGCTCACCGGGGCGACCGCCGTCGACGCGCCTTGGGGCGAAGGGCCGCAGGCGACCCTCACCCAAATTCTTGCGACCGCCGAGGCGAAGCCCGGGGGCAAGAAGGACGCGGACGCCTCCCGCGGCGCGGCGACCTGGAACGAGCGGCGCGCCGGCATCGCCGCCTGGCCGACGGCGGGAACGCCGGGTGGGGCGGCGATCTCCACCACCGCGGGCCCGAAAGGGCGGGCTCTGGAGATTTCCGGCCTCGGCCCGACGGTGCAGGGCTGGCTTGAGCGGCCATGGACGAACCACGGCTTCGCCCTGGGCTTTGCCGGCGACGTCGAGTTCTTCAGCAGCCAATCGCCCAGCGGGCGGCCGAGGCTGGTGCTCACCACGGAGCCGCTTCTGACGACGCAGGAGACGAAGCCGGACTTGGCGGTGACGTCGATCGCCAAAGCGGTGGGAAAGTGGACCGCGACCGTTCGGAACGTCGGATCCGCCGCCGCCCCCGCCGACAAGGCGACGTGGATCGCGAACGGCAAGTCACAGGGCGAGGCGTCGGTTACGGCGCTCGCGCCCGGGGCGGAGACGACCGTCGCCTACGCCGGGCCCGATCCTAAGGACGATCCTCAGGTCGCCAACCTCGCCTTCGCGCTCGCCCCGGTGGCGGGTGACCCCGTGTCTACGAACGACCGACTGGAGGTGTTCGCCGGGGCCAAGTCTGTGACCCTCCGCGTGCGCCCGGGGCTTGACCCTCAATCGGTCGTCGCCTACTGGAACGAGACGGTCGCGCCGCAGAGTCGCTTCTCCTTCGCGCCCGAGGGCGTTCGGGGTCGGGTGCGCCTGGAAGGCGTCGCAGTGGCGGACGACGGCGCGTCGACCCTGATCGACGGCCTGCGACAGATCGGAGGTCAGCTCGGTCTGCCGACGTCGTCCACCGGAGGCGACCTCTATCCGGGCCTGATGGGCTACGGCGACACGCGATTCGAAGGCTCGATCCCCGGTCGGCTCGCCTTGCCGTACGAGCCCTACCCCGACCCGGCGACCGCGACCGCCCTGCTCGAGCCCACCGGCCTGCTCTCTGCGACCGACGTTGGCCGCCTGAACGACGGAACAGACAAGCTGCCCCTTCCCAAGGTCGCCCTTCTCCGAGTTCTCGATCTCTCGGGGCGTCCTCTCTCGGGTATGCAGGTCACCGTCGAAGGGCCGGGC
>CAXUKB010000428.1:0-3843 GCA_964251345.1 uncultured Fimbriimonas sp.
GGGTCTCGAAGCCCACCGGCTGGGTAGCTAGAGTCACCTCGGGCGTGCCGTCTGCAAAGTGGCTGCCCTAGCTGACGCTGACGACCGCGAGGTCGGCTCGCCGCTCGCGAGCCTTTTCCAGCACCGGTCCCCACACCGGCGACTTCAGTTCCGGGTCGCGCTCAAGGGCACGGAACACGGCTTGGCGAGCGATTTCAAGCTGCTTGCTGTCCTGAACGAGGTCGGCGATTCGGAAATCGGCATTGCCCGACTGCTGGGTTCCCGCCATCACGCCCGGGCCCCGGAGCTTCAGGTCGGTCTCCGCGATTAGAAAGCCGTCGCTCGTCTCGACCATCGCTTCCATGCGGGCACGCGCATCCTCGCCCTTTGCGTCGGCGACGAGAACGCAAAAGCTCTGGTTTTCGCCGCGTCCGACGCGTCCCCTCAGCTGGTGCAGTTGAGCGAGGCCGAAGCGGTTGGCGTCCTCGATCACCATAATTGAGGCGTTCGGCACATCGACCCCGACCTCGATCACCGTCGTCGCGACGAGGATGTCCTTCTCGCCCCGACGAAACGCCTCCATGGCCGCTTCTTTGTCCTTGGGGCGCATCTGACCGTGGAGGAGAGCGACCTCCTTGTCCGCGAACTCGGCGTGGGAAAGACGGTAGTGCAGATCCTCCGCCGCCTGGGCGTTCATCTTCTCGCTTTCACCGACCATCGGGCAAACAAAGTAGGCCTGACGCCCCTCTTCCAGAAGACGTCGCACCTCTTGGTAGACGCTGGCCCGCTCCGCGGGAAGTTTCCAATGCGTTCGAATCGGCTTTCGGCCGGGCGGCAACTCGTCGATGATCGATACATCGAGATCGCCGTAAATCGTCATCGTAAGGGTGCGCGGGATCGGCGTCGCCGTCATCACCAACACGTCGGGGTTGCCGACGCTCTTGTCCCGCAAGGCCTTGCGCTGGAGCACGCCGAAGCGGTGTTGCTCGTCGATCGCCACCAGCCCGAGCCGGTGAAACTGAATGCCCTCCTGGATGAGCGCGTGGGTTCCGATGGCGAGGTTGGCTTCGCCACTCGCCACTCGCGACGCCGCCTTTTTCTTTTCCGTCGGGGTGAGTTTCCCGACGAGAAGCTCGACGTTGATCCCGAGCGGTTCGAGCAATAGGCGGAGGTTGGTGGCGTGTTGCTCGGCTAAGATTTCCGTCGGAGCCATGAGAGCACCTTGATAGCCGCTTCGGATAGCGGCCAAAAGGGCGCATGCGGCGACCGCGGTCTTGCCCGATCCAACGTCGCCCTGAACGAGACGATTCATGGGGGCCGGCTTCGCCATGTCATCGAGGATTTCGCCGACGACCCGTCGTTGGGCCCCCGTCAGTTCGAAGGGCAACATGCGATGCACCTGCTCCCAGAACGGCTCTCCGTCGCGAAGCGCCGCCCGCTCGAGTGCGAAGAGGTCGCCGCCCTCCTCGCTTCGAGATTTCTGGTCTGCGATGAGCGACTCGATGGGGAACGCGATTCCAAGCTCGCCTTGGGTCTCCGCGCGACGCATCGCGAGGGCGACCTGAAGATAGAAGAACTCCTCGAATACGAGTCGGCGGCGGGCTTCGGCCCGTGCGGCATCGTCGTCCGGGCCATGAATCTGCCGGAGCGCTTCGTCGAGATCCATCAAACTTTGCGCGCGGCGAAGGGAGGCGGGCAACGGATCGTCGAGAGGGAGCGCGGTCGCGATCGCGTTCCCAACGGCCTTTCTCATGCTTTTCTGGGCGATACCGTCGGTCAGCGGGTAGACGGGCACGATGCGGGCGAAGCCCTCCTCGCCGTCCTCGGCCTCGATCTTCTCCCACTCGGGAGAGGCTATTTCCAGGTTATAGCCGCCGTCTTTGACGAGTCCGTACGCGAGAATCTCGCCTTCGTAATTCTCAAGCTGGCGTCGGATCCATGGCTGGTTGAACCACGTCAAGGCGAGCGCCCCGGTGCCGTCCCCCACGGTCGCGGTCAGGACGACCATGCCGCCCCGCGTAGGGCGGGCCTCGAACCGCTTGACCCTCGCGCGCACGCTGACCCAATCGCCCGGCCGAAGGTCGCCGATCTTCGGCAAGTTCCGACGATCTTCGTACCGGCGCGGAAGATGGTAGACGAGGTCCCCGAGGGTATGGAGACCCAACTTGGCGAAAGCAGGCGCGGCGCGAGCACCCACTCCCCTTACAAAGCTCAATTCGGTCGACAGGTCCTGTTCAGGCATGGACTCCACTAGACTAGACGTTTGTGCGCCCCATTTCGACGCGCGGCGGTTCTTTCTCGTACACTCTAGCCATGGCCGACGAACCCGAGGACGAATCGACGGAAGAGCGCTTCCGCCGGGTACAGGAGGAGTTGCGGGCTCTAGAGCTACCCAACATGCCGGACGACGAGGTCGAGGCACGGGTCGCTAGGATTAAGGAACGCACCCCGACGGGTTTGCCCGACGTGCCGACCGATCTCGACGCTCGCCTCGGAAAGTTCGAGAGCCGCGCGGCGGCGGCGAAGGTCGTCCACGACAAGGCGAAAGGCACCGAATACTCGCGGATCGCCAGCGATGGCAAGGCGACACGTGGTTTAGGCGTTGGCCTCGCCATTGCTTACGCCCTTATCGGATTGCCGTTAGTCGGTGCGCTTCTTGGATTTCTCCTAAGCCGCGTCGTCGGGGGTCCGTGGGTCGCGATCGGCGCGGTCCTTGGGTTCATCGGCGGCATCGCCTTCACCGTGTATCTCAGCGCCCGCGAAGGCAACCGGACTTGAGCCTCCGGGGACTCGTCTTTCTCGGCTCCCTCCCTCTTCTTTCCGCCGACCAGACGGCGGGTTGGCGCGGTCTCGCCGGTTACGCTCTCGGCGCCGGCGGCGCGGCGCTCAACCTCTGGGCTTGGTGGCTGCTCTTGGGGACGTTAGGGACGGCGGTCGCGGAGGCACGGAACCCCGCGGGCGCAACCCGAATCGTAATCCTTGCGTTCCTCTTAAAGGCACCGCTCCTTTTCGCGCTCGTTTTCGTTGCCCGCCGCCTCGGCGCCGACGCGGGAACGTGGTGCATGGCGGGGGTGGTGTTGGTATACTCCCTCCTGGTGGTCTGGGCCCTGGGACGATCCTAAGCGGATTTTCTCGGGGCGTCAGTACGCCAGGACTCCATGGGCGACATCCTGAACCTGCTCCCGATCGCGCAGACCGAGGCCGAGGCGGCTCAACCCGAAGGCCTTAGCTTCGTTGGCCTTCTCGTCTACATCGCCGTCGTCCTCGCGATCATCGCGGTCCTCGTGTCTCGGGCGAACAAAGGCCTTTCGAAGCGGACCTTCACGACGAAGGAGGCGAATTGGGCCGAGCAGCTATACCTGTTCATCGAGAACATGTGCGTCGGCACGATCGGACCCCACGGACGCAAGTACATTCCAATGATCATCACCTTCTGGCTGGTGATCTTCTTCGGGAACGTGCTGTCGCTCTTTCTGCCGGGCGCACCCACCGCGGATCTCGGCTTCAATGTCGGCATGGCGCTCATCGCCATCGGCTATGTGCAATGGGAAGGGATCAAGACGAACGGCCTAGTCGGCCACCTTTCGCACTTCGCCGGTCCCAAGCTCGGCCTCGCCTTCATTCCGCTCTCCATCATGATCTTCCTAATCGAGGTCTTCTCGGAAGTCATGAAGAACGTGTCACTTAGCCTGAGGTTGTACGCCAACATCCACGGCGGCCACCAGGCGGTGGAGGCGATGAACAAGCTGGGCGAGGGGATCTACGTTCCCTTCGGCGCGTTCCTACTGCCGATCAAGGTCTTGACCTGCGTCATCCAAGCGCTCGTCTTCTGCCTTCTGACCTGCGTGTACATCGGACTCGTCA
>CAXUKB010000429.1:0-3842 GCA_964251345.1 uncultured Fimbriimonas sp.
CGGTCAGGGTCTCGACCAAGCCGTCCCATTGCCCCTTTGCGAGAAGCCGGTCGACGTCGCCCACGTGGCCGCGCATCCAAGGATTGATCACGTAGTCGACGCCGAAATGGTCCGGCGGGCACATCAGGAAGCGGGCCATGCCTTTCCTACGCGCCCGCCGACGGGCTTACTTCTCCTCTGCGATGCGGCGCTGGATCTCGGGCCAGGAGATCACCCCGCATCGCTTCGCCCAGGCGTCGTAGTCGTCTCCCAATCGCTTCACCACGTCGGGATGATCCTTTGCGACGTCGTTCGCCTCGACGCGATCCTTTTCGACATCGTAGAGGCGCCATGTCTCTTCGGAGTTGGCGACCAGTTTCCAGGCGCCCTCGCGAACGGCGCGGTCGCCCTCGTGCTCCCAAAAGAGCGTTCGCGAGGCGGGTCCCGCCTCGCCGCGCAGCATGGAAAGGATGTTCTGCCCCTCGGGCCGGGTGACTTTCGCCGGGTCGACGCCCGCCAAGCCGAGAAAAGTCGGCAGCAGATCGATGACGTGGGCGGGCGTGCGTACGAAACCACCGGCGGCCGACTCGGGGATGCCCGCCGGCCACGCGGCGAGAAGCGGGGTACTGATCCCGCCCTCGTAGGCGGTCACTTTGTGGTGCCGCCAGGGCGTGTTGCTCACGGTGGCCCAGGGGCGCGCGTAGCCGCGGAAGGAGTCGCGGTCCCCGATCGGCACCGTCTTATCGCCCGAGTTCGGGTCTTCCGCCGCGCCGCCGTTGTCGGAGAGGAACACCACGAGGGTGTTCCGGTCCACGCCCAGCTTTTCGAGCTCCGCGAGGAGCCGCCCGACGCCGGTGTCCATGTGGGTGGTCTGGGCCGCGTAAACCTCCATTCGGCGCGCCCATTCCTTGCGGCGGTCGTCGGTCATCTGCGCCCACGGACGCGCTTGCCCCAGGTCCATGGGGGCCATCGCCTGGCGCTCGGGCACGACGCCGAGCGCCTTCATGCGTTTGAGACGGGCCACGCGCATCGCCTGAAAGCCCGCGTCGTACACGCCCTCGTACGCCGCCACCTCCGCCTCGGGCGCCTGGAGTGGCCAATGGGAAGCGTTGTAGGGCAGGTAGAGGAAGAACGGCTTTCCGATCGTTTTGGCTTCGTCGAGGAACTCGATCGCCCGGTCGGTGAACGCGTCGGTCGAGTAGAAGCCGTCGTGCGGCGGCACGAAAGGTTTGTCGTCGAGCGCCATCGGCGCGCGTGGACCCGCCTTCGAATCGCCGCCGTAGTAGTTCATGGCCCCGTTGATCTGAACGAACGACCGGTCGAAGCCGCGGTGGACGGGCCACTCGTCGGGACGCTTCCCCAAGTGCCATTTGCCGGACATCATCGTGCGGTAGCCCGCGGTGCGCAGGAGTTCGGCCATCGTCGGGGCATCCGAACTGAGATGATCTTGGTAGGCGGGACTGTTCGCCGCGCGGCGCGCGTCCGCCGCGTAGTCGTCGATCATGTCGCCGATGCCGACCTGATGCGGATAGCGCCCCGTCATAAGCGAGGCGCGGGTGGGGCAGCAGCGCGCCTGATTGTAGAACTGCGTCAGGGCCACTCCGCGCTTGCGGAGCGCGTCGAGGTTGGGTGTCCGGATCTCCGACCCAAAGCAGCCCAGGTCGGAGAAGCCCTCGTCGTCGGCGAGGATCAGCACGATATTGGGTCGCGGATCGGGAGGAAGGAGGTTGGGGAGGATCATCGCGGAGTCTAGTCGGAGACGCGCGCCTGGCTCATGCCCGGGCGCGGATAGGCCCCGACCCGATAGGCCCAAGCCGTCCACGCGGCGATCATCGCCTTTTTGACGTCGGAGTGCGCGGCCGAGAGGTCGGTCAGCTCCGTTCGGTCGTGGGCGAGGTCGAACAGCTTCCAGCCCTCGCCGTTCGGCGCGACGATCTTCCAGTCGCCGCGTCGCATGGCGCGATTGTTCTCGTGCTCCCAGAACAGGTCGCCCCGCTCGATCTTTCCGCCCTCGAACACGGATACGAGGCTCTTGCCCTCGAGCGGCAGGATCGGCTTGCCGTGCATCGTGCTTGGGTAGGTCGTGCCCGTGAGTTGGAGGATCGTCGGCATGAGGTCGACGATGTGGCCCACGTCGTCGCGGTCGATGCTCCCCGCCTGGAGGTGGCCGTTCGGCCACCGAACGATGAACGGCGCGGCGATGCCGCCCTCCTCGGTGAGGTGCTTGAAGCGGCGGAACGGCGTGTTCGAGGCGTTCGCCCACATCGGGCCGTAGCTCTGATATACCGTCTTGTCCGCGCCGGGCGTGTACTCGGCGGAGTTTCCGATGTGAATCGGCCGACCATCGGGCGTCTTCGTGGGGATGTCGTACCAGTCGGGCTGCACGTTCTCCTGGCACCCGCCGTTGTCCGAGAGGAAGATCACGACCGTGTTGCGGTCCATGCCCTTCGCCTTCAGCTCACCGACGATCCGGCCGATGCCCCGGTCCATCGTTTCGACCATAGCCGCGTAGGTCGCCATGCGCGAGGCTTGCCAAGGTTTGTGCTCGGCGGCCTCCCACGAAGAGACCTTGCTGTCCCGATCGTTCATGCCGGTGTTGAAGGCGCGGGGCGAGAGCCGCCACTCGGGCTTGACCAGCCCCATCCCCACCTGCCGCGCGTAGCGCGTCTCCCGGATTCGGTCCCAACCGACGTCGTACACGCCCTTGTAATGGTCGATGTCGGCTTGCTTGGCCTGCATGGGCCAGTGCGGCGCGGTGTAGGCGACGTAGAGGAAGAACGGTTTTTTCGGTTCTTTCGCGTAGCCGTCGATGAGGCCGACCGAGTGGTCGGTAATCCAGTCCGTGTAGTAGAAATCCCCGCCCTCGGGCCTCAGGGGCGTCTCGTTGTGGACCATGCCGTACGGCGACCAGTAATCCTCGACGCCGGGGATCGTGCCCCAGTGCTCCTCAAAGCCTCGGTTCACCGGCCAGTTCGCCTTGCTGGGCGAAATCGGCCCTTCTTTCTCGAAGTTCATCAGGGCCTTCGCGTCGGGCGCGCCCGCGATATTCAGGTGGACGAGGTGCCACTTGCCCACCATGCCCGTGTGGTAGCCCTGCTCCTTCAGGACCTCGGCGACCGTCGCGCACTTGTCGTTGAGCTCGCCTTGATACGCGGGCAACCCCCGGTCCTGGTTCATCTCGCCGACGCCCGTCTGGTGAGGATAGAGGCCGGTGAGGAGGGAGGCGCGGGTGGGGCAGCAGCGCGCGCCGTTGTAGAACTGGGACATACGCAGGCCGCCCTTCGCGAGGCCGTCGAGGTTCGGCGTGTGGATCTCGCCTCCAAAGCAACCGGGGTCGGAGAAGCCCATGTCGTCCGCGAGGATGAGGACGACGTTCGGGCGAGCGGCGGGGGCTTGGAGGAGGAGGGGAAGGATCATCGGTCGATCACGCAGCGGAAGCCCGCGTGGAAGAGGCCCGTGTCGGGGCTGGATTTCATGCGCGCGCTGGGTCGGTAACCCTTGCAGTAGCAGTCGGCGCACATAAACGAGCCGCCGCGCAGCACCCGCTTGGGCACGCCCGGCTCGTCGGGATCGAAGGAAGCGGCGGGGCCCGTGGGGTCTTTCGTCGTTGCGTGTGCGTAGGCGTCGGGCCGGTACCAGTCGGCGCACCATTCCCAAACGTTGCCCGCCATGTCGTAGAGACCGAACGGGTTCGGCGGGAAGCTCATGACGGGCGAGGTCTCGCGGTAGCCGTCCTGGCAGAGGTTCTTTGAGGGGAAATCGCCCTGCCAGATGTTGGCCTGAGGGTGCTTCGGGGAGAAGGGATCGTCGCCCCAGGTGTACCGCGTCGCCTTCCGACCCCCGCGGGCGGCGTACTCCCACTG
>CAXUKB010000430.1:0-3805 GCA_964251345.1 uncultured Fimbriimonas sp.
GAACGGCACGGTGCTGTACGCCAACCCGCACGCTCGCGCGATGCTCCTTGCCGAGCGCCACGACCTGGAGGGCGTCCCCTTTTGGGATCTCACCGAGGCGGAAGACGGGAGCGACTGCCGGCAAGGCGTGATCGACTTCTTTGCGAACCAGGCGGTCCGCCGCACGGTTCTGGGCCTCGACAAGACGTACTACGCGCGGCGGCGCGACGGCACGAAAGTCCGCGTCACCATCGCCGGCGAGTGGTTCGAGTCGCCCGAGGGCGTGATCGCGTCGGTGTCGCTGCGCGAGTTCGCGAACGGGACGCCCGGCCACGCCCATCTCATGTGATCTCACCCAAAAAGGATTGAGCCTTCGCGAGTTTCCCGCAGCAAAAGAGCCGCGGCCTTATCGCGTTCGTCGCACCGGTCTGCGACAGAAGGCTTCTCCCTTATGATGGGCGACGCGAAAGCTTGGAAGAGTCATAGAGTTCCTATACGGCCCCGACGGCGTGGCCCGGGCGAGCGGCGACAACGCACTGAGGCCCGAAGTCCAAACGATCCCGAGGAACGTCTGGCGCATCGAGCCTCAGAGACATTCTCGGGGATGTCGAGCCCATGGCGATAGGGTGGGCAGGCGATTTGCGGCGGAATGCGCAAGGAGAGGCGGAACGAAGCTCCCCTCGATTTTTCTCCTTGGGAAACCGCGACGTCGAGAATGGAACCCGGCAATGCTCCGATTTCTACCCCGCCATCCAAACCCTTTCGAATCACCACAACTCGAAGTCCGGTACCCGAAGGGTGTCGTCGGACGCGACAGCCTTCGCGGGGACTTCCGGACTCTTCCTTCACGAGCGCAGGGAGGGGGGATGTCCCGCAATCGTTCTAAACTCGGCTGGAGGTTATGCCCCCTCTTCTCGCAAGCGATAAGGAAGGGGGCGACGTCCCCCGTTCCATGCGACATTGGACTACGGCGCGCGGAATCTTGTCGTACAGTAAAGGCATGGACTGGAGCGGCCGGAATCGGCGTGGATGGGCGCTCGTCGGCGCCTTCTCGCTCGTCGCGGTGGCCGCGCACGAGTTCGACGGGGCGTATTTCGTCGCCCAGTACGAGGCCCACCGGGTGCGGCTGGGAGAAAGCCGGGCGGACGTGGTCGAAACCTTGGGCGAGCCCAACGACGGAATCTCGTCGGGCCCGATGCGGGACGTCCGCGAGGCGATGTTTTACGGGGAACTGGCGATCGGCGTGCGCGGAGAGCGGGTCGTGTCGATTCGCGTCGTGCACGCACGAACCTAAGCGCGTGGGACAAAACCGTTTTGCCCCCCCATTGGGGCGCGTCGGCTTCGCTCGTCGGCACGACTCACCGGACAGGGCCGAGGCGAACGGCCCCGTGCGATGGCCCCTACTCCACCCCGTGCTCCGCGCGGGCGTAGTCGAGGAGCCGCTCGCGGAGGAAGGTGCGGGCGCGGAAGGTGCGGCTCTGGACGGTGCCCACCGGAATGTCCTCCGCGACGGCGACCTCGTTGTGGCTCAAGCCCGCGATCTCGACGAGGGAGAACGTCCGCGCGATCTGGGACGGCAACTCGGCGATCGCCTCCATAACCTCCGGCGACACCTCGCGGAGGGTCAGCGCGCCGTAGGGCGACGGATCGGCCGCGGCGATCTCGTCCTCGTTTTCGAGGAGGGTCGCCTCCGTCCGGGCCAGCCGTTTGCGCTCGTTGATGTGCAGGTTGGTCACGATCGTCAGGATCCAGGCCCGGAAGTTGTCGCCGTCGAACCGGTCGAACGCCCGCATTGCGCGGAGGATCGCCGTCTGCACGAGGTCCTCCGCCAGGTCGCGGTCGCGCGTGAGGCGCAGCGCGTGGCCGAAGATCGCGTCGCGATTCTCGGCGAGCAGCCGGTCGAACCGCTCGGAAAGAAGGCCGTTCACGCCGGCACCTCCCGCGCGGCCGCCTCGATGCGCATGAGAAGGGTCGCCGCCGCCCAAGGATCGACGCCGCGCGCGCGGACCGCCGTCTGCAGCTCGCGTTGCAGCGCCATCGCCCCCGGCACGCGCACGCTCGTCGCGATCCAGAACTTTCGTTCCAGGCTCGCGCGGCGATACTCCGCGCTCCCGATCGCGGGGATGGGCCGGACCGCGGCCGCGGGCGTCTCGTCGTCGGCCACGATCGCCGGGCTTTCGATTTCGGGCGTGGCGAGCCACTCCCGCAGCCTCACGCGGCACCTCCGACGGCGTACTCCGGGCGGAGTCGCAGGCCCAGAAGGGTGCTCCGATTGCCCGGACGCGCGTGCCGCAAGCCCGGGCGTTGCAGAATCTCCCGGCGGAAGCCGACGATGCGCCCTCGATAGGAGATGCCCGAGGCCTTCATAAAGCCCCGATAGTCGTCGAACGCCTCCTGCATCCCCAGGCGGAACTCGTCGCCGCGCTCGCACCGCTCGGCGATCCAGCCGCCGAGGCTGTCGTTCTCCTCGCGGTACGTCTCCAGGAGCCGCGATACCGCCGTCGGGATGGTGAGCCCTTCGGCGTACCACGGCACGGAGCCGAAGTGGACGAGGAGGGCGAGGATGCCCGGAAGTTCGGCCCGCAGCTTGCCGTCGAGCTTCCGATCGGGCTCCAGGTCGCCGTCGCGCCAATGGGCGTTGTCCCGCGCGTACCACGACTGCTCGAACGGAATGGGCACCGCGCGATCGCCGTAGGAACTCGACCAGTCGGCGCTGGGCATCGCGTTCACCGAGTGAAGTAGTTTTGCTCGTAGCTTGAACGAATACTCGTCTTGTCCTTTCTTTTCCGCTTGCACGGTCGTACCTCCCGCGAACTCTTTGATAAACTCCGTGTCGTAGCCTTGCCCCCGCGTGTTCTCGTTGGTGAACACCATGCGGCGTCCCTCCAGCGAGGCCATCGCGAACCGCGCGGAGTCGCGGTCCGAGGCGGTGAGAAGCTTTTTGTTGATGGTGCCGCTCAGCTCGCCACCCAAGAGCTCGTGCATAAGCTCAACCAAAGTCGACTTGCCGTTCCTTCCCCGCTCGCCGTAGAGCAGGAAAAACTTCTGCTCCCGCGTGCTGCCGGTGAGGCAGTAACCCAGGACGCGCAGCAGGAGCCCGACGAGATCCTTCCGGTCCCGCATAATCTCCCGCACGAACGTCTCGAACCGCGGGCATTGCGCGTCCGGGTCCCAGGGGACCGGAGACCGCTTGGTAATCAGCAGGTCCCGCGCGTTCTCCACGAGCCGCCCCGTCCGAAGGTCGAGCACGCCGTTGCGCACGCAGAGCAGGTGGTCGTGGGTGTCCAAGGCGTCCGCCCGCACGGGCACCATCGCCTGCGTCTCGCGCAGCATGGCGGAGAGGGCGGTCGTGCTTTGGCTTCGGTGGCCCCAAAGGCGGAGCGCCTTGTCCTCCGCCGCGACCATCGCGTCGGTCGTCTCGTGGGCGAGGCGGCGCGCGGAGGCCCCGTCCTTGGAGTCCGGCCGCCAGCGCACGCCGTCCCAGGTGAGGAATCGCGCCCAGTCGGAGCAGAACCGAAAGTCCGCGCCGTGGCGATGCACGAGGCGGCGAGCGTTGCCCAGGTCGTTGCGGAGAAAATTCCCCGGATCATGGGGGATGGCCGGCGGGGGAGGGGGCGGATCGACCGCGGGCGGGCCGCCGGATGGAATCCTCTCCGCATCCCCCATCCCCCATTTCCCATTGCCCGCTGCCTCCCGATAGCCGGGCATCTGGGCGATGGCGCGGGTCGCCGCCTCCTTGTCCCGTCCGTGGTGCAGGGCCGCGTAGGCGTAATACTTCGAGAGCACCTCGCCGGCCTCGAAGGGCGGCCAGTTGGGGGTGTGGACC
>CAXUKB010000431.1:0-3788 GCA_964251345.1 uncultured Fimbriimonas sp.
GCCCAGAGTCGTCGAGAGCCCCCCAACGCTGTTGTAGACGATCACGATCGGGACGTTCGCCGGGGCGAGGAAGCTGAACGTAACGGGATCGCTGTAGCCTGCGTCGGCGAGATAGTTCGTTCCGAGGCTCGTGGGATTGAAGGAGCCCTGTTACGCCGAGAAAAACGCCGACGCGTTGGTCACCCCTGCGGAGTTAGTCGATCTGGCGACGGCGGTGACCACGCGCGCGGTGGATGTCGCGGGAAGCGTGAAGGTCCCGTAGTACTCGGTCCCGGCTAACATCCCGGGGTAGCTCTTGACGTTCGTGGGGTAGAGGCTCGGGTTTCCGTCGCGGAAGAGGCGCGTGGGCTCGGTGGTGTCGGTCGACACGAACGTGTGGCTCACGGTGTAGACCTGGGCCGAGGCCGCGAGGGCGGCGGTCGCGAGGGCGAGGACGGAGGCGGATCTGAGGAGGACGTTCATGGTGAGGGCGTGAATGCCGACCGGAGTATCGCCGTCCTCGCCCGAGGTTTGCCGAAATATACGCGGATTGTGGAAAAAGCAGGTGAAGTTGCCGGGCGCGGGGACGATCGGCAGGCTAGAGGCCGTAGCCCGTCGAGGTCACCACGACCGCGTTCCACAGCGCGGCGCCAAGCATCGCCTCATCTTGTGGCTCAGTAGCATCGAAGCGGAACGACCGAAACGCCGTGGTGACCTTGACCCAAGCCGAGCTTGGAAAGTACGGAAGCTCGGTAATGGGTCAGTTTGAATCGAATCGCGAAGTGGTTGCGTCAAGCCCCGCGTCGTCTGGCCGTCCAGACGATCCCGATAACAGCGGCGACAACGTACACGGCCGAGACCATTTGGTAGGCCCAATAGTTCGGACTCTTGCCGTCGCTAGCGAAGAACTCCAGCCAACCAACGAAGGCGAGTCCTAAGATCGTCGCAGCATAGAGTGCGATGTTGGAACGATGCGCCCTCACACCCGCATTATACGATGGAGTGGTGAGCAGCGGGGCTTGAATGGCGTTGCGGAAGTATAAGGTCCTAATGTTCAGCTACGGCGATTACGATGCTTAGGGCGATGCCGAGAAAGCAGAGGACGCCGAGCCCTACCCGCAACCATTTCACGTCCCGCAGTATACGAGGAGGTGGTGAGCAGTGGGGCCCCTGTCCTTCAGGAAGGCACGACGACCAGATTCGTTCCGCCTCCCGCGCGGTGCATCACCTTGTCGACGCACCAGACCGACGTGCCGTGGGCCTTCACCGTCTCCACGACGCCCACGAACTCGCCGACGCGGGGACAGACGGAGAACTCGACCTCGGGGGCGACGATCGCAGGACGCTCCTCCAGGCTCAGCAACGTGCACTTAACCACGCCGACATCATAGCCGAAGCGACGCCGCCTCGTCGATCTTCACCCTTAGCCCTTTCCGTCGACAGACTTAGGTACTGCCTCTCCTCCATCAAGAGCCACTTAGACCTTCTTTACTGCCGTTCTCGGGCCACGACGCGTAGAACTGGGTGCGTCATGAAAGGCGCGAACAAGAGCCCGTAGAGGCTCCATGCGAGGAAGTTGGCCCAGGTACTTGAAACGGCCCTGGGTCTTTTTTGCCGCCTGTCCTCTCACCTCCATCAACAGACTTAGATACTGACTCGCCCTACTTCGCCAAGGATGCCGTACGGCCCCTCACCGAGCTTGTTCGGCTTCTGAGGCGGACCGGGCGCTTTCCCGTTCCGGCTGACCACCGGGGACTCTTCATACCAATCTTTGCCGGTTTCGTCTCCAGGGGTCGGCGTCGCTCTCGTCGTCGTATCCGCCGAACTCCCGCGAAGGAGGCTGGGGACCCTCTGGACCATTCCTCACTCGCCGACCTCGCCACGCGGGATCTCGGCTGTCCCGCTCGCCCGCGCGAACGCCTCGACGCGCGACCGGATCGCCCCCAGCGTGACGCCCGGCGCGACGTCGATCTTCATCCTCGCCGCCGGCCGATGCCAGTCGGTACCGATGAGGATGTCGTCCGGGTGCGCGTCGAACTCGGCTTGGGAGTACCCGCCCGGCCGGACTTCAGGATGGGTCAGCGCATACGTCGAGGGCGTGCCCGGGTCCTTGGGGTCGAGCGCGACCACCTCGAAGGCGTCGACCGAGGGCATTCCGTTCACGACCGCGAGACGGGCCCAAACCCGTCGGCCGTCGACCACGATGGGCTCTAGCCAGCTGATCGCGCTCACCCCGCGGACCCGCGGCCCAGTCCAACCCCAGGACTCGAACGCCCGCATCAGGGAGACCGGCGCCGCCACGCGCAGCACGGTCGAGTCCGGGAAGGCCGCGTCCCTCCAGCCCTTGCGCGGAAGCCTTGGCGCGCCCCCGCCCACGTGCTGGGCCACCGCGTCGGCGGCGTCGAAAAACTCGTCAAGCGATCGCCTCACCGCATCGGGCGTAACCGCCCCGGTAAACCGGACCGTCGTGGACACGTCCACCGTCGGCCCGAGTGCGGCGTTGGCGAAGATCCGTCGCGAGCGGATCGCGTTCCGTCTCCACGCTTGGAACTGCGCCTCGTCCACTTCCTTGGGCGCGGCGATCTCGGCCTGGAAGGAGAGATGCGTGCCGTCCCCGGAAACCAGGGCCTCCGCCACGCTCCCCCCGCGCGCCACCTGCCCGCGCCGCCCGCCCGCGTCGATCCCCGTGACCTCGTATCCCGCCGCCTTCGCAAGCCCGAACGCCTCCGCCGGGCTCTTGAGCTCGAAGTGGATGTTGCCCGATGGGTTCTGGACGGCAAGGAGGAGCGCGAGGGTGTTCAGCATGGTCCGACGGACAATACGCGCCTTCCGAAGCCGAGAGTTTCGGCACCGCGCGGCGCGCGCCTTTTGGCGGCGGTCGGCGTCCTGCTTCCGCAGGTCCTTCTTGTCAGCCGCCCGCGCCTCGTAGAACGGGGCCGTTAAGGAAGGAACGAGTCCTTCATTTGGCGCCGATCACCCGGTCGATTTCCTTCGGGAGGATGGCGTAGGCCTCGGGAATGTGGCCCGTGTAGTTCTTGATGTTCACGGACAGGCCGTTCGGCTGCCCCTCGCCTCGGTTTAGGGAGTGCCCCATGTGCTCGAGACGGGTGGATTCGGAGATGAGTGGCATCAGCTTTTCGCCCCAGTTGTTGAACGACACGCGCCAACCCTTCGGGAGCATGCGAGGGGGGAGCCCCGCTTCTTTACGCACCATCCGCTAGGTCGCATAGACGAGCCTCCTCATCCGCGGCCTGTCCTCCGAGGCGGCGGGGAAGAGGTGCGCCTGTCGGTGGGCAACGTCTCGAGGTCATCGCGAAGGATTCAGGGGACCGTTGGGCACATGTTCGCCGGGCGGATCTTGGTCCCTCTCGGAAGCCTGTCTCCGCCCGATCATAGCGGCAACGTGGTCGGTTAGGCGTGAACGAACGTTCGAAGTCCCTCAAGGATGCCCAACCAATTTTCAAGTTGCGTCTCTAAGGCAGGATTTAGGCAGCATTCGCGGTTCGCCTCGACGACCGTTTTGAACTCAGAACGCAGCTCTATCTCCACTTTCCCCGCATTAATCTTGAAGGCTGAAACCGACTCACGTGGGTCGTTAGTGCGCTAAGGGTTTGGCCCGTGAACCTAGATGCCGTATTAGGCCGTGTCGGGTGAATCCCTGTAGTCGCTGGATGCTATCGTGCCGATGCGCGAAGCCGCATTATTTCGTTCTTCGTGGGGCTCCCAGACCCCTGACCCCCTTCTCCTCTCCCCCGGAGGGGAGAGGAGAAACGATTGTCGACCGCCGCCGTCCCCGCTTGGTCGTAAAT
>CAXUKB010000432.1:0-3752 GCA_964251345.1 uncultured Fimbriimonas sp.
AACGAGGAGGGAAGGCTAAACAGAAATGCCTTGGGAGCTCGCCGGGTGGGCAAGCTTCGACCTGTGTAGATAGTCAGTCCAAAAACGGTGACATCCGCGCCTGCTATCTCACTCGCGGAGGCAACGTCTTTCGGAACGACGCTCAGGAGTTGTGTGACTTTCTTGTGGCCGAAGCAAGAATCTGAAGTGCAACGGGCGCATTCGCACTCTTCTCCCTCCGAGCGTACGTTGCCGCCGACTAGGTTCTGCGCTTACGCTCCATGCACGTCTTCTCGCGATCTATACCCTGGGAGCCGGATTTGCCCCGCATTAGAGCCACGGAAAGCCGTGCTCCCGGGGGAGGCAAAAGCCTCGGGAGCACGGTTCGGAAAGACCAAGAATCCTGACGAAGACGGCTCCCGAGACACATAGCTCCTATCCCCCGAAGAGGTGAGGGGGCTTGACTAACCCTCGCGGCGGACGACGTACTCGGCGACCGTACGCAGGAGGTCACGCTCGGGCGTGTCGGGGAGCGGATCGAGGGCGCGGAGGGCGGCGTCGACATGCTCGCGCGCCATCGCCTCCGCCTCCGCGAACGCGCCGCGCCGGTTCATCCAATCCGCGAACATCCGCAACTCGTCGTCGCTCACGCCGCCGCCAAATTTCGTGCGGACGTTCCGCGCCTCCGCCTCACTGAGCTTGTCGCGCAGGAAAATGAGCGGCAACGTCGCCTGGCCCTCGCGGAAGTCGCCCGCGAGGGGCTTGCCCGTCTTCGCGGGGTCGCCGCGGTAGTCCAGCAGGTCGTCTACGATCTGGAACGCAAGGCCGACGTGGTGGCCGTACGACCGGAGGGATTCACGCTCCGCCTCGCTCGCCTTGGCGACGATGGCGCCGCCCTCGCAGCACGCCTCGACGAGGCTCGCCGTCTTGCGGCGCAGGACGTCCAGGTGGTCGGGGATGCTCAAATCGAAATCGCCGCGCACCTCCACCTCGCGCACCTCGCCCTCGGCCATGTCGATCACGGCAGCGGAGACGGTCCGAATGAGTTCGAGGTCGCCGTCCTCCGCGAGAAGGCTCATGGCGCGGGCGAGAAGCACGTCGCCGGAGAGGATGCTGGCGGTGTTGCCCACCTCGGCGGCGGCGGTCGGCTTGCCCCGCCGGGTCGCGGCGTGATCGATCACGTCGTCGTGGACGAGGGTCGCCATGTGGATCATCTCCAGTCCGGCGCCCAGGCGGCGGGCGCGGGACGCCTCGAACGGGCGTCCCGTCGCGGCGGCGGCAAGAGAGACGAAGGCGGGCCGGAGGCGCTTGCCTCCGGCCTGAAGCGTCAGGTGGCCGACGCGGTCGACGGTCGCCACGCCGCTGTTGAGGCGACGTGCGAGCTCCTCTTCCACGAGGGCGACCTCGTGGCCGATCCGTTCGAGCGTCTCGGGCCGAACGTGGCCCTGCGTGAGCGTGGCGAAGGCTTGGGCGGTCATGGTTTTCGTCCCCAATGGACGCAGAGGTTTCCGAGCATCAGGTCGCGGTAGGCGACGTCGTCGAAGCCGGCTCGCCTCATCGCGGCGGCAAGCGTCTCACGGGAGGCGAAACGCAGGGTGGACTCGGGGAGGTAGGCGTAAGCCTCGCCGTCGAGCCGCAAAAGCTTTCCAAGGAAGGGCAGCACGCGCCGCAACGCGAACTCGGCGGCCCCGCGCACCAGCGGATTGCGTGGGCGGGCCATGTCGAGGGAGACGAACCGTCCGCCAGGCCGCAACACGCGCGACGCCTCCGCCAAGGCGGCGTCGAGGTCGGGCACGTTCCGCAAACCCCACCCCACGGACACGGCGTCGAAAAGGCCGGAGCCGATGGGAAGACGGCAGGCGTCGCCGAGGGCGAGTGTGGATTGCGATTCGCCGCTCCACGCTCCACGCTCCACGCTCGTGGAGAGCTTCTCCTTCGCGCCTTCCAGCATGGGAAGGCAGAAGTCGACGCCGACGACGCGGCCGGTGGGGCCAACGGCTCGACGCAACGGAAGCATGAAGTCGCCGGTGCCGCAGCACACGTCGAGGGCGCGCCCCCCGGGCTGCAGGGCGAGGCGGGACACCGCGAAGCCGCGCCAGCGGTGGTGAAGGCCTAGGGACATCAGGCCGTTCATCCGGTCGTAGCCCCGTGCGATGGAGCCGAACATTCCGCGTACGGCCGCGCGCTTGCGCTCGCCTTCCGTCCGCCAGATCGCCGTTTCGCCCATGTCCATCACCTTTATACCTTTGATACGATTCGTCATGTCTGAAGTTTCAAAATGTTGTGAAATTATTCTTGCGGGTAGTAAATGCCGTGGGATGGACCCCTTTTCCCGATCTCGACGACGTCCTGTGGGGGCTCGTCGCCCTAAGTCGTGAGGTTCTCGGCGACGACCTCGTCGGCGTCTACCTGCAGGGTTCGTTTGCGATCGGGGATGCCGACGAGCACAGCGACGTCGACTTTCTCGTCGTGGTGCGCGACGGTCCCACGGAGACCCAGAGGGCCGCGCTCCAAGCGGGGCACGCCCGTCTCTTCAGCCTTCCGACGGAGTGGGCGAAGCACCTGGAGGGCTCCTACTTTCCCATCGAGCATCTCCGGCAACCCACGCACACGGGCGAAAACCTCTGGTACTTCGACAATGGGAGTCTCGTCCCCGAGTGGTCCGATCACGACGACACCCTCGTCGTCCGATGGACGATGCGCGAGCACGGCATCGCGCTTTGGGGGCCGCCGGCGCGGACGCTTATCGATCCCATTCCTACCGACGCGTTGAAGGCGGAGGTCCGGACGACGATTCGCGACTGGGGCGGCGCTCTCCTTCAGGAGACTCCCGGCTGGCTGAACACCCGCTGGGGCCAGCCCTACCTCGTGTTGAGCTTCTGCCGGATGCGGCATACGCTCGCGACGGGACGTGTCGAATCGAAGCGCGCGGGCGCCATTTGGGCTCGCGAGGCGCTCGGCCCGAAATGGCGAGGCCTCATCGACGGCGCTTTGGCCGATCGCCCCGATCCTTGGAAGCGCGCTCACCAGCCCGCCGACCCCGCCCTCGTCGCGCGCACGCTCGAGTTCGTGGAGGACGCGGTAACCCTCCCGATCTAGGTCGTCCAACCCTTCATCGCCAACTCGGCGACGCGGCGGAGCTCTTCCGCCGTCGCGCCGCTGTGGGCGAGAACGGTCATGCCGTTCGAGACCGCCATGACGTAGCGCGCAAGATCGGCGGCCGGGGCGGGGAGCGTCTCACCCTCGGCTTCGGCCGCCTCGAAGCGGGAGGTCCAAGCCGCAATGACGCCTTGTCGGGCGGCGCAGAGCTCCCCACGGACCGATTCCGACTCCTCGCCGCCCGCAAGGCCGCTCGTCACGAGCATGCAGCCTGGGTGCTCGGCATTCACGACCGACTCCGCGACGGAGAGGAGGAAGGCGCTCACCACCTCACGGGCGGAACCGCAGGTCAGACTCGTCGGACAGGTCGCCCCTTGGGTATAGCGGGCGCAGGCCTTTCGGAAAAGCTCCTCCTTGTTGCCGAAGGCGGCGTAGAGACTGGGGCGATTGATGCCCATCGCTTCCGTAAGGTCGGTGAGGGACGTTCCCTCGTAACCCTTTTGCCAAAACAGGCGCATCGCCGTGTCCAGAGCCGTCTCCGGATCGAACGCCCTTGGCCTTCCCGGTGTTTTCGCGACTTTCATACCTAATAGTATAAAACGCCTTGACAAACGGAAACGATCCCGCGTAGATTAGTACAAATCGGTAAATAAATCCGACGAGAAGGGAAGGAG
>CAXUKB010000433.1:0-3746 GCA_964251345.1 uncultured Fimbriimonas sp.
GCCATGTATCCCGTCGGAAAGATGTCGGTGAGGAACACCACCTGCTCGTCGCGGAGGCCGTCCGGCACCTTCATCGGACCGTAGTCCGCGTACGGAACCCGCGCGTATTCGGCCTGCCCGCCGTCGTATCCGCCCATCATGTGCGAATAGCCAAAGAGGCCGGCCGGTGCGTCGCCGTAGACTTTGGCCGTCATCGCGGCGTTGGGATTCGAGTTGTCGCAGAGCGAGTTCAGCCCCTTGTTGCAGAAAAAGCAACTGCCACAAGAAATCGTAAAGGGCACGACCACACGGTCTCCGACCTTGAGGTTCTTAACCTCTGGCCCCACATCCACGATCTCCCCCATAAACTCGTGGCCGAGGATGTCTCCGGGGACCATCGTGGGAATGATGCCGTCGTAGAGGTGAAGGTCCGAACCGCAGATCGCGGTTGTGGTCACCTTAACGATGGCATCCCGCGGGTTGAGGATTTTGGGATCCGGCACCGTTTCGGTGCGCACATCGTACTTGCCGTTCCAGCAGACCGCTTTCATTGAACCGTCGCCTTCTTCTCCAAGGCCTTGCCCAGCAGAGCCGCGCCGGGAGCGGAGCCAAGCTGTCGCTTGGTCTTACGGAGGACGTCGGAAGGCTGCCCATCGGTGGTCGGCACCTCGCCCGTCTCCATGATGCTGCGGAAGCGACGAAGATCGTCCGCGACCTGCCCCTGTGGTTCTTCGCCAAAAAGCTTCGCGAAGAACGCGCCTAACGCACCCGCAGGCGGACTGTAGCTTAGTTCGACCCGAACGATCGTGCCCCGGTTGCCCGGCGCATCCTCGAAGGTCACCCGCCCTTCGTTCGGCACGTCCGCGCCGTCGAGCGATTTCCAAGCGAGAAGTTCGCCGGGGCGCTCCTCGGTGATCTCCGCCGTCCAGTGGACCTGACGCCCGGCAGGCGCGACCGCGCGCCATTCACTTCGGTGAGCGTCCGTTTCGACGACCTCTTCCAAGTGGCGCATGAACCGCGGCAGATTTTCGAGGTTCCGCCAAAAGGCGTAAACCTCGTCGCGCGGCTTCGTGATCGTCACCGCGTTCTTCACCTTTACGCTGCGATTCCAGGGCGCCGCGTCCTTGTCCTCTTCTGTCAGCCCAGCGGCCTTGTTTAGCGGACAGTAGCCCGTTGCGGCGCGGCTCACCAGGGCCGCGCCGCCGAGGGCGAGAATAAATCCGAAAGGGCTCCGGCGTGAAGCCCCAAAGACGGCGAGAGCGACGCCGATCGCCCCGCTGGTCATCCGTTCGACGTCGCCGACGTTTTGCTTCATGGCTACCTCTGATCGGCGGGATCGCCGTAAGGATCCTCGCTTGCGGGTCGCAGACCCGGGAACTGCTGAGAAAGACCGCCTCCTCCGCCTCCCCGCTGGTCGGCGGGATCGCCGTAGGGGTCTTCGCTGGCGGGACGGGGATTCTGCATCGTTCCTTCCGCATTACCGCCTCCTCCACCGTACTGCTGTTGGTGCTGGTTGAAAAGCCCTTCGATCGTGCCCACGAGGTTGCCGGGATCGTTACCCGGCTGATGAGGCGTCGTCGGGTTGTTGAAGATGGCCTGTTTGACCTGATCGAGAAGCATATTCAGCATTTACATTCCTCCGTTCTGGGCGGCGAAACGACTCAGGTCGGTCGTGCCGCTCTGCGAACCATCGTAGCCCTGAAGACCCTGGTACTGCTGCGCCTCTTCGGCAGGCACCTGGATACCTTGAGGCGGCGGAGTCACATAGTGAACGCGGGCGTTCGCATCGCGGAAGTAGACCTGACCGTTCTTAGAAAGGTAATACACCTGATCGCCCTGCTGAGCGCCGGCGCTGTTCGCCGCGTTCTTCTGGTGCTTGCGATACAGGTAGTAGAGGGCCGCCGCGCCGACAAGGAGGACGACTTTTTGCTTGCCGCTAAGGCCGTGCGACTGTGCCGGCTGTCCCATCGCGGGCCGGGACGGCGGGGTCGATCCCCCTTGATAGTCATTGACCGGCGGCTGATTCGCGCCGCTCGCGTTGCCTCCTCCGCCGGAGCCGCAGCCCATCATCGGGGCGGCGAGCGCGGCGCAGGCGACGGCGGCCATCGCGCGCCCGCGCATCCAGTTCGAAACGATGTTGTGGTTCATGCTCTCCATGCCCACGACGGGGCAATGTCTGGGGACTGGAGAGCGGCGTTAGGGGTTCCCAGACGGGCTTATCGGCCCGTCTCGAGATAGTCCAGTTCTGCCGTCGAGAGCTTTAGGTTCGCCGCGGCGACGTTCTCCGCCACGTTCTCCTTGGCACGAAGACCACAGAGCGCGAAGACGTTCCCGGGCTGGTTCAGGACCCAAGCGAGCGCGATCTGAACCGCCGACATACCGTGCTTCTCGCCGACCTCACGCGCCCGGGCAAGCCGCGCCGCGTTCGTCTCATTCACGAAAACGCGCTCGACGTCCGGATCGCTGACGCCGGCGAAATAACCGCGGGCGGTCGAACTCCAGGCGAACAACGGGAAGCCGGTCTCGGCATACCATTGCCGTCCCTCTTCGTCGAGGCTCACGCATCCGGACCACATGGGCTCGTTTGCGCAGGCGAGCGAAAGGTTTGGGTTGCCGAGGCTCATCTCCTGCTTGCCCGCTTTCACTGCGTAATCGTTTGCCGCCTGGAGCCTCTCGTGCCGCCAGTTCGAGCCTCCGAACGCGCCGATCAGTCCCTCGTCCTTAAGTTCGTTGAGCCAGTCGACGATCTCGCCCACCGGCACATTCTCGTCGTCGCGGTGCAAGACGAAGAGATCGGTGTACTCGACCCCCAGGCTGAAGTGGTTGTCCTGCACGTCCTGACGCATGTCCTCCCGGGTCACGCGCTGCTTTCCACCGTAGGGGTGACAGCCCTTATCAAAGAAAATCGTTTCGTTCGCCACCCCGTGGGCACGCACCCAGGTTCCGAAGAGATTCGTGTTCATGCCGTAGCAGTGCGCGGTGTCGAAGGCTCGGCCGCCCGCTTCCCAATAAGCGTCGAGGGCGGCGAAGCTCACGCTGGGCGGCTGATTCACAAGGAAGTCCGTACCGCAGAGGATGCGCGGCATCGGCTTGTCGAGGTGAGGAATGGCGGCAGTCGGGATTGAACTCATGGGTTTTAGTTAGGCGGTGGGTTCGGCGGCGAAGTGAATGCCGGCACTGGCTCGAAGCTTGTCGAGCGTCCGCATGTTGGCCAGCGTTTCGGCGATCGTCATGTGCGGGCACTCGCCGTTCTCGAGCGAAGCGGCGACCGCATCCGCCTCTAAGCCATACAAGGCGTCGTTCGAGACCCCCAGGTCGAAGCTCTCGTCTTCCTTCCCTTTCCGCTTTACGACCACCGCGCCCCCCGCGCACTTCCAAGGGCTGGGAAGATGAATCGAGCCTTCCTCCCCATAAACGCGGGCGTCGTTCGTGAGATTCGCGTGGATGCCGGTCGCGAACGACGCGGTCATTCCGCCGGGAAACTGCAGCGCGCCGGATCCAAAGGCGTCGTATCCCTTCTCCGTGATCTGCGCATAGTAGCAAGCATCCGAGGCCTCCTCGCCCGCGACCATCGCGGTGAAGGTGGTGCAGTAGGTACCCACGTCCATGAGGCCGCCACCACCCAAGGCACCATCCGCCCGAAAGTTGGTCCAGTCGCGACCAGCGGCAAAGCCGAATTCGGCGTTGACGACGAGCGGCTGTCCGATCGCGCCCGACCGAATCAGCTCGGCGACCCGAATCGTCTGCGGATGAACGCGGTACATAAA
>CAXUKB010000434.1:0-3721 GCA_964251345.1 uncultured Fimbriimonas sp.
GGATCGCCCAATGGGGCGTGGCATCTACGCCATCGCGACGAAGGAGCGTAAGACCGTGCTAGAGATGCGGGTGCTGAGCAAGGAGGAGGCGGGATTCGATCCCGACGCGTTCCTTCGAAGCCCGCTTGCCGTCGGGCTCGATCCTGAGCTTCTACTCCGTTTGAAGGCGACCTGGACGGTGGCTCAACTCACCTTCAAGTCGCACGATCCCGACGTCTATCCCGCGCTCGACTTCCTTGAGGATATCGTGATTCGCCTCGCGACCCTGTCGGACGGGGCGATTGCCGATCCGCTCGCTCAGCGTTATCTCCTGCCTCACGACTTACGTCAGCCGGTGCGGCTCGATCCGAAGGTGGACGCCCGGGAGCAGGTCGCCATCGGGCGAAGGGGAACCACGGGTCGCGAGCACATCGCGACTCACGGCTTAGCCAAATTCGGGATGCCTGAGCTTGAGATCGAGAACCTAACGCCGGACGAGGTCGGTCTCGCCGGACGGTTCCTCATCGTTTGTGCCCAGAGCGCGCTGATGGGGGATCCGCCCACGAACGGCGACCGTTACGGCGCTCCCGGCGCGCTTTTCGAGGCAAGGGAAGGCGGGTTCGACAAGGCGGCCTGGGGCACGACGCCCGTGCTCGAACTGCTGCCTCCCACTCGCCTGAGCGCCGGCGAGGCGCTCCGAGAGTGGGAGCGGACGCTCCGTGCTTAGTCTTCGTCTTCGACATCCGGTGCGGGCTGCACGTCCATGCGTCCGTCGGGCATCCCCATCATCATGCTCACCTGAGCGCCGCCGTCGCTTACCGAGCGCCGGTTGGGGTCGTTCGCCGCGCAAGGCGTGCCGAACTTTGGTTGCGCGAAGTCGAGGTGCGTGTTGCCGCGGGCAAGAATGTGCTCCCCGTTGCCGCCGCCCCACGTCATGAAGCTTCTTGCGTTCGCGTAGTGGTTCACCAACGAGCGGCGGAAGCGATCCGTCGATTTGTTGCTGAGGGAGCGGTGGAACACGTGACCGCCGAAGAAGACCACATCGCCGGGCTCAAGGACGACCGGGATCTCCCCGCGGCCATAGCGATCGGCGATCGGCTTGAGGGTGTTCGTCGCGTCGTCGTCGTCGTTGCTGTGGCCGCCCACGTTGGCGACCTTCTTGATATCGGCCAAGTCGAACTGGCCGAATCCGTAGCCGCTCTCGGGCGGATAGACCGGCTCGGACTGACTTCCCGGAGAAATCCAAAGGCAGCCGTTCTCTTCGTCCGCCCGCTCTATCGCGATCCAAGCCCCGATCAGTGAGTCGGGAAACGTCGGGATGTAGAAGCTATCCTGATGAAAGCCCTGCCCGTTCGACCCCGGCGCCTTCGTGAAAAGCATCGTCTGGAGCGCGAGGAGATCGGGTCCTTGGAGAGCCTGCACCACATCCAGGATCAAGGGATGGAGAAGGTATCGCTCCCAGAGTTCGTGCCGCTGGTGCCCTTGGTGAACCCGCAAGAGCTGCTTCATGCGCGCTTCCTGGGTCGTCGCGTCGATGTACCCGTTCAGGGTCTCGCTTCCGTCGAGAAGGGCGTCCGTATGGTTGCGCAGTTCCTGAACGTGCTCGGGTGGCAGTAGACCTCTCAGGATGAGATAGCCGTCGCGCCGGAAAGCGACGTAGTCGGCGACGGGCAGCCGGAACGTTTCAATGCTGGACCACGGACGAGAAGCGATCGCGCTCATAGAGATTAGAGTAGTCGGAATGCGATTAGGGGAGGTAGGCGTCGATTGACGCACACTGGTAAAAACTCACCATGTCCCGGGTCGCATCGCTTCCGCTCGAGAGTCAGCCCCACGTCGCCACGGCTTGGCGCTCGGTTCACGTTGGACCCTCCGAGCAGGCTTTCGTCGTCGAAGGCTTCTGGGGAGTGCATCTCTACCGCTACGCGGCCGACGTTCGGATGGACGGGCAGCCTCTACGTATCGAGTCGGGACACGCCGGCTTCACGCCGCCCGGCGCACGGATGGCCTACCGTTTCGAGGGCGTCTGCACCCACGCGTTCGCCCACATCGCCTGGCCCCATCCGGAGGGCTCGACGACGGATCTGCCGCTCGTTTTTCCCACGGGCAACCGGTTCGAATCGCTGTGGGCGCGGCTGGAGGAACTGATCGCCTGGCGTGGGGAGCGAAGGGCGGACGTACGCGCTTGGGACGTGTTGCTCGAACTGGCGGAAATCGCTCGACGTCCGATGGAAGAACTGCCCGAAGCCGTGGCCCGCGCCGTTGCGTTCATTGAGTCGCACCTGGGCGAGCCGATCTCCGCCGACGACGCGGCGCGCGCCGCCTGCGTGTCGCACAACCATCTCTGCCGCCTCTTTCGAGCCCACCTCGACGCGACGCCCATGGCCGTGATCCGCGGAAGGAGAGTGGAACGCGCGCGACACCTCCTCGTCCACACGACGATGCCGATCAAAGAAGTCGCCGCTCAGGTCGGTCTCGACGACCTGCAGCGATTCAACAAGACGGTTCGCCTTGAAACGGGACGCTCGCCGCGAGACCTACGAGCCCGACCGCTACAATAGGCCGTGCTCGCCTTCCTCGCCTTGCCCACTCTCCTGTACGAGCGAAGCCACTTTCTCGAATCGGGAGACTACGCCGAAGCCGTTTCCTTTTGCCGCACCCTCGCCAAGGCTTCGCCATCCGCGCGCGTGATTGACTACGGAACGACCCCGGAAGGAAGGCCGATGATCGCCCTCCTAGTGAGTCGAGCCCATGATTTCACGTCGCAATCATTGGCCAAGTCGACGCGCCCGCTGATCTTCGTGAACAACGGCATCCATGCCGGCGAGATCGAGGGAAAGGACGCGAGTCTCATCCTCATGCGTGAGATGCTTCTCGAGGGCAAGCACCGCGATCTCTTCGACGGGGCGGATTGGCTTGTGGTGCCCGTCTACAACGTGGATGGGCATGAGCGACGCTCACCCTACAACCGAATCAACCAAAATGGACCGACCGAGATGGGATGGCGCTCGACGGCGCAGAACTATAACCTTAACCGCGACTTTATGAAGGCGGACGCACCCGAAACTCAGGCATGGCTCAGCCTCGTCCACCGCTATCACCCTGATTTTCTCTTTGACGACCACACGACGGACGGCGCGGATTACCGCTATTCGGTTCTGCTGAGCGTGCCTTACGGTCCGACTCTCCCGCCCCGAACGGCTTCGTTCGACAAGTCGCTGTTCGAGGAGGTCCGCAAGCGGAACGATGCGCAGAAGGTGTTGACCGCGCCGTATTTCGAGTTGCGCGATCGAGCGCATCCGGAACGCGGCCTCTCCGTGGAGGACTTTACTCCCCGGTACACCCACGGCTACATGGGCGCGTTGGGCCGCCCCGCGATGCTGATCGAGACGCACATGCTGAAAGACTATCGGACGCGTGTGGAAGCCACAGTGACCACGCTTGAGAACACGGCGACCGTTTTGATCCGCGACGCCGCGCGGCTGAAGGCGATGAACCGCGCGGCAGACGTTCCGCCGAACGAGGGAGAGACGGTGGTTCTCGCTTCGGGCCCTTCTTCCGAAACGCATCCGTTCACCTTCCTCGGCTGGCGATATGCACCAAAAACGTCCCTTGCCGCCGGAGGGGAGACCGCGGCTTGGGACCATCAGCCGGTTTCTACGGCGACGACGATCCAAGATGCCTACTTGCCCGCGGTCACTGCGAACGCGCCGGCGGGTTACGCCGTTCCCCCGGCCTGGAC
>CAXUKB010000435.1:0-3705 GCA_964251345.1 uncultured Fimbriimonas sp.
CGGCCGTGTCCGCGTCGAGCACCAGCGGCCCGGCGTCGGTCGTCGCGCGGCCCGGTGAGCGCGGCCATTTAGCGCGCCTCCAGCCCGGGGAAGTTCGCGGCGTACGCGTCCTGCTTCTCGGGCGTGTTCATGCCGTGCGAGGAGGCGTAGGAGCGCTCGGCGTCGGTGAGCTTGTCCCAGAGACGAGTGGACTTCGCCTCGACGGCGTCGACCGCCACGGTCGTCGTCGCCGAGGGCGCGGTCTTGCGCGTCGGGGCGGAGCCGTCGGGGCCGATCCCGACCCGCTCGTCCGCCATCCGGCGCCAGGCGTCGCGCGAGGCGATCGCCTGGCCGAGGCTCTGGCCGTCGACCGAGGCGCCCACGATGGGGCCGCTCTCGGGACCGAACGCGCGGATCGCGTCGACCTTGGCCTCGGCGCGCATGTCCTCAAGGTAGCGATCGCCGTTGCGCGCACGGTCGTGGAAGGCGTTGAAGCTGCTGACGTCCGTCACGCCGTGGGCCTTGGAGACGGTGATGAGAGGGTGGTTGTTGACGAGATCGGTGGCCTGCGCCTCGACCTGATCGGTGACGATGCGGGCAAGGACTTCCGGGTCCTCGCTGGTCGTGCCGTTGAGGGCGACGACCATCTTGCCGAAGCCCCGCACGGCGAGGGCGTTGATTAGGTTCTGTCGGAAGGACATACGTGGGGTTCCTGTCTGGTTTTCAGCTCCCGCGCTGGGGGGAGCCGTTGAGATCCCGGCGGAGCCGGGCTGTCCGCCGGGGGCGGAAATCGGGTCTGCCGCTTGGGCAGGAAGAAGGGGCAGGGCCTTGGCCTGCGAGGCGGGGATGGGATCGCCGGCCGTCTTCGCGCCGATGAGGACCGCGGCAGCCGACTCGACGACCTTCAGGCCGTCGGCAAGAGGAGGCTTGGGCAAGAGGGATGCGATCGACGCGGGTCTCGTCTCGACGATCGGAAGTCGCACGCCAGCCGAGCTGAGCGCGGTCTTTTGAGCAGGAGTCAGAATGATCGTCTCCGCCGCCTTCACCACAAGGTCGGGTTCGGATTCGTCGTCGCTGTCGTCGTCCCCCGTAAGCTCGGGCGGATCGTACGATCGCGCGTCCGGCGGCACGAGCAGCTTTTGCATGAGTTCATCGAGCGAACCGATTTGATCGATGAGCCCCATCTGGAGCGCGGTCGCGGCGTCGAACCAACGTCCGTCGGACCACTCCAGCGCTTTTGCGAGCGGGACGTTTCGACCCCTCGCCACGGCGGCGGCGAAGGCGGCCTCCATGCGGTCGATCTCGCCCTGCAGGTACTCGATCTCCTCTGGCGAGAAGGGCTTCGAGCCGTCGCCCGCGTCCTTGAAGGTCCCGCGCTTGCCCTTGAGGATCGTCACCTCGACGCCCGCTTTCTTCAGCGATTCCGAGACGTTGATGAGGGTCAGCCGGGCGTTGATGTTGCCGATCTGCTGCGCGTTCGGGCTCGACCAAATCGCCGTGCCCTGAGAGGCCACCCAGTAACCTGCGGAGCAGCACTGGTCGGGGACGAAGAAGTAGATCGGCTTCGTCTTCGCAATCCGCGCGACCTCGTCGCCAAGGTCCCCGGTGCCCGCCACGGTGCCGCCCGGGGTGTCGATGACGAACACGATCGCCGTCACGTCCGCGTCCCTCTCTGCGGCGCGAAGAGCGGCCCGGGCGTCCACCGTCGAGCCCGCGCCGAAGCACGGGGTTCCACCGCGCGACATCGGCCCGCTGATCTCGACGAGAGCGACGTTGCCGCGCTTCATCGGCACCGCCTGCGACCCGTCCGACACCGGCATGATCGCCATCGGCTGCATCGCTTGCCACTGCTGGAGCAGCGACTGCGCCGACGGCTCGTGGATCGCCCAAAGACCTCCACCGGGAACGACGACGACGTTGCTAGCTCGCGCTTGCGTCTCCGCCTTCGTCCGAACGAGTCCTAGTGCGGCGAGGAGCGTCGTCAAAGCGTCACCGGACCCGGGTTCGTCCCGATGGGCGTCCCGGCGGGCAGGCCCGCGACCGGGAAGGGAAGCACGATCTCGATGAAAGACTCCTCGCCGTCGCTTCCGAGCGGCGCGGCGGGCACCACGACGGTCGCGGGGGATTCGTCGATCTGACCGACGTTGTTCGTTAGGTTCATGGTCGTTTCCGATCCGGAAGGAAGAGCCAGAAGAGGCCGTAGAGGAGGCACCAAAGCAGGAGGCCGACGGGCAAGACCCACTCGGCAGGGATTGACACGAGTTCAACTCCAGTGGGCGGACAGGTGGACGTGGAGGCCGAGGTAGCTCAAAAGCCACCACAAGAGAGCGCCAAGCAGCATCGCCGTGAGCGTGTAGAACGCGATCACGCAACCGCAGCCTTTGAAGGGATCGGAGCCGAAGGCCATGGTCAATCACGAGAACGGCCCGCGCCTCCTGAGGAGAGCGGGCCATAGTGAGGCGATGGAAACGAAGATCAGCCTGACGGGGGTGACGTACGACGATCGCGAGGACGCGATCCTCATCCACACGCTTGCCGGTCATGCCGTCCACGGCTACGCGATCCCCGGCAAGCTCGTCGAGGCCGAGCCGAACCTCAAGCCGATCGCGGCGGCCGCGGCGAAGGCGATCGCCGAAGACTACGCCGGCGCGGGGATCGACGTCCAAGCAGGGGCGATCCAGAACCAAATCGGGATCAAGCTCGCGCTGTTTCGTGACGCCGGGCCGAAGTCGCTATCCTGAGCGGTGAACGTCACAGCCCCTGCGTGCTCCAGATTGGGTTTGGCGACGATGACAGCGAACACGTACAGTTGTTGCCGCAGGGCGTGTCCATCCTTCCCGGGGCGGTCTCCCACTCGGACGCGGGCTTCGGTCCAGACTCGCTCAGGTCCGGGCAGTTGTACGGATAGTTCGGCGACTGCTTGCAGTGGTCGGAGTCCCCAAGAACCCAGTTCAGCGGGTCGTCGCCCATCGCGACGCGGAACGCTTCGGTTGCAGCCCCCTTCTTCGCCGCGAGGTACGCCCGCTCCCGAGCCAGAAACGGTCTCGTGTCGAGCGATCCATCGGCCTTCGTGTACTTACCGTCCGCGATCGCCTTCTCGAACCCCGTGAAGTACTGCTCTTGTCTCTCCCACTCGGCGGCGCCGGCGTCGGTGTCGTGGGTGCCAAGCGGCCCGAGATCTCCCGCGAGGTTGCGGCCGACCATGTGCGCGTGCGCGTAGGTCCGAGTCATCAGCGTGCGGAACTGCGCCGCCCACTCTGCCGCGTCGATCCCGCCCTCGTCCGGCCCTTCGGCAAGCAGGTCGGTCAGGTGGACGATCCGCGCGTCGGAGTCCTCCTTGAGGTTGAGCCAGACGGCGAGGATGTGCCGCCTGCGCTCGTCGCTCAGCGGCGCGTCGTCTTCCTCGTCCTTTTCGTCCAGATCAGTGGGGGGATAGGGGACCGGCGGAAGGGCTTGCGGCTTGGGCTTGGTTCGCGCCGACAGGAAGCTAGGCAGGCGCACGGACTTTGTCTCCCTTTGGGTAACTGAACGTCTTGGCCGTCGGCGCCTCCACGACCTGCGGAGCGGTGGCAAGCGGCGCGGCGAAGAACGCCTTTGCCTTGTCAGGATCGGCGGGCGCGGAACCCGTGCGGAGCTCCGAAAGGGTGTCGATCGACATCAGCCCAGCCTCGGTGTCCTGGAAGTGGATCGTCTGCCATTCCGCCTCGGTTTGCGCCTGCACGAGCG
>CAXUKB010000436.1:0-3688 GCA_964251345.1 uncultured Fimbriimonas sp.
AGTCCGTATCGATGCTCCTCCACGCGGATCTCGAAGACGACTTTCCTTCGCTACGATCGCTCGACGCTCTCCCGAACAACCTTCCTCGGCAACTAACGAGCTTTGTGGGGCGAGAGGTAGAGCGTCGAGCCGTTCGGGAGCTCCTGACGCACGAGGCGTTGGTCACCCTCACCGGATCGGGGGGCACGGGCAAGACGCGGCTTGCCATTCAAGCCGCCGCCGAGGCGCTCGACGGATTTCCCGACGGTATCTGGCTCGTCGAACTTGCGGCCTTGAGCGATCCCGCGCTCGTTGCCCAAGCTGTCGCGATGGCGGTCGGAGTGCGCGAGGGGGCAAATCTGCCCCCGGCAAAGGCGCTTGTCGAATCGCTCCAAGATCGCGCGACGCTGCTTGTGCTCGACAATTGTGAGCACCTCTTGGTGGCCTGTGCGACGCTCGCGGAAGCGTTGCTGCAGGCGGCGCCAAGGCTAAAGATCCTGGCGACCAGCCGCGAACCTCTCAACGTTCGCGGCGAGGCGATGTACCGCGTTCCGACGCTCTCGACGGGAGACGCCAAGGTCCGAACCGCCGCGGAAGCGATGGGTCACGACGCCGTTAAGCTGCTCGTCGAACGAGCCCGTCTGAGCGATCCCCGGTTCGTTCTGACCGATCGTCTCGCGACGGCTGCCGTCCAGGTCTGCCGACGTCTCGACGGCATTCCTCTCGCGATCGAACTGGCCGCCTCCCGCACGAAGGTTCTCACCTTGGATCAGATCGCGTCCCGGCTCGACGACCGCTTCCGACTTCTTACCGCCGGCGCGCGCACGGCGCTTCCTCGGCAGCAGACGCTTCGCGCCACAATCGACTGGAGCCACGATTTGCTCGACCCGGCGGACCAAATCCTTCTGCGCCGAGCCTCCGTTTTTGCGGGAGGATGGACCATCGAGGCGGCGGAGGCGATCTTTCCGGACGCGGAATTGGAGTCTTGGGACGTTCTCGACGGGCTCATTCGACTCGTTGACAAGTCGTTGGTCGTTCGCGAAGAGGAGGGTGGCGAACCGCGCTTCCGGCTTCTCGAATCGGTTCGGCAGTACGGTGCGGAAAAGCTCGGATCCGAGGAGGGCGTCCGAATGCGCGAGCGACACGCCGGGTTCTTCTCCGCGCTCGTGTTCGAGGCCGAGACGGGACTTCAGGGATCGGAACAGGCGCGCTGGCTCGAACGGCTCGAGGGTGAGCACGATAACATTCGAGCCACGCTCGACTTCTCCAAGACCCGTCCGGATCTCATCGAGCAGGCGCTCGATCTTATTGGATCGATTGGGCGTTTCTGGACGGTGCGAGGCTATCTCAGCGAAGGACGCGAATGGATTGAAGTGATTCTCTCAGCGGCTTCGACGACGCCTTCGATCGCCCAAGCCAACGCTTGGCGAACGGCAGGACAACTTGCCTACTGGCAGGGCGACTCGGCCGCCGGGCAACGGTTTGGCGAGAACAGTCTCAAGATTTGTCGCGAGTTGGGCGATCGCGAAGGCGAAACGCGATCGCTCTTTCGGCTGGGCTTCGCGTGCCTTTCGGACGGCGACGTCCGGGCGGCACGCGAATACTTCGAGGACGCCCTTCGACTCGGGCGCGAGATCGGCGATCGTCAGGGTATTCCGCATCTCCTGAACGCGGTTGGAGAGGCAGCGTACGCGGAAAGTCACTATGCCGAAGCCAAGACCTATTTCCTTGAGGCCCTCAGCCTCTTCCGGGGATCCAAAGACGATCGCTCGATTGCCAGCGTTCTGAAGAATTTGGCCAACGTCGCGTGTCGCGAGGACGACTTCGCGAACGCTCACACCTACCTCGTGGAAGGACTTCAAATTCGAAGGGGTCTTGGTAGCACGACGGGCTTGGCCGGCACCTTCGACTCTTTTGGCGTTTTAGCGGCGTGCCAGGGGCGCTACGATCGCGCCACCTTCATGCTGGCCGCCGCCCACGCGCTCCATGATTCTCACGGCAGTCGTCCCGAACCGAGTGAAGCCACCCGAATCGAAGAGATTCGCGCGGACGCCGATCGTGCGCTCGGACGAGAAAAGTTCGACTCGTTATGGTCGACCGGTTTGGAAGCTCCCTTCGAGTCCGTCGCCGACTTGGCCGTTCGTGACGGCGAGCCTCTCGAGTCGAACGCGGCGGCGGTCGTCTAGTGTAACCGGCCCACCCTGACTGTCCCGAGTTGGATGTTGCGTAAGCGGTCCTTTTGCCCGGCGACGATAAGGGGGAACGATGCTCATCACGCTCGCCGCCAACGTAGGGTGGATTGCCTTGTCGTAAGCCGGCTCGAATGGGAATGTCCGGCCTAACGCTGGACTGCCGAATCGCCGTACCGAAACTGGCAGGAGCCGGTGAGTTCGCCCATCCGAGCCTGGACGGCAACGTTTCCAAATTTAGGCGGGGTACGGACCAAGACGGAGGCGATGCCCCTCTCGCAAGGCGCGTGGTCTTCGCCGGCAAACGTGGCACCCGAAAACCGCACGTTCCGAGATTCGCCGGGAAGGACGACGCCGTTCGCGTCGACCGCCGCCGCCCGGACGAACAAGAGATCGTTCGCCGTCGGTGGAACGCCCAAATCGTCGAGCCACACCTTGAGGCAAACGGGACGACCCGCGGTGCGAACGGCGTCCGTCGCCCCGTTCGAGCCGACTCCCTTCAATTCTCCCGAAGCGAAATCGACGTCCCGAAAAACAATCGGCGGGTGGACGAGGTGAAGGGTATTCGTCCCATCGAAAGCACGTTTCATGTCGTACGGAGTCTCGGTTCCGCGCTCCGCGACGGCGGTGCGGACCCGACGGCCATTGATGAAAAGGGTGGCCGTTGAGGCGTTGGTAAAGACGACGACCCGTCTTCGCGCCGCGCCGGGTTGCCAGTCGGCGGCGACCTTCAGGTACGGCGATCGGGCCTCTTGGCTTGCGAAAAACCAGAAGCTTGGCTTCTCGCGGCGCATGAGGTCGGCGAGTCCACTCGATGAGAAGGCGAAGTCCCACGGCACGTTGTGATCGAACATCTCCCAGGTTCCGGCGCCCATCGTCGAGGGGTACTGCGAGCGAAATTTATCCAGTGACCAGACGTGGTTCCACGTCTCGCCAAGAAGCCGATCGAGACCCGCGCCGATCCGAACGCGCGAGGTCGATGTCGCGCCGCCGAACTCGTAATCGCCGTACTCCCGGATGTAGCCGGGCCGCTCCGAATCGGAGGGGCGGGAGAAATCTTCGTGCCAGCCGTTGTACGTGACATCCCAAGGCGCATCCTTCCCTTCGTCGCCCGCCGTGAGGTTAGCGCCCTCGGCCTTCGCCGCCTCGTGCCACGTTCGAGCAAGCACCGCCGGCGGGTAGGTTTCGTTCAGGCTGGCCTCCCAGAACGCGACCGAGGGGTGGTTGCGGTCACGGCGGACCGTCTCAGGGATGTCTCGCAACACGCGGGCGGCGAAGCGAGGATCGCGGTTGATGAACTGCCAACCGGGAATGCAGGGGATCGTCAAAATTCCCAACTCGTCGCACGCGTCGAGGAACGCGGAAGATTGATCGTAGTGGGAGAGACGAACGATATTGTGCCCGGATCGCTTAATAAGGAGGGCGTCGCGACGGTTCACGGCGTCGGAGAGGGCGGGACCGACCCAAGGATAGTCCTGATGGCGATTCGTGCCCACCAACCGAAGCGGCTTGCCGTTCAG
>CAXUKB010000437.1:0-3687 GCA_964251345.1 uncultured Fimbriimonas sp.
TCGGGCGGTGGGACGTGCCTCGTTTTGGCTCCCTTCTCCCTGGACCTCTCTTCGGCCCGAAGCTTGGCCCTCGTGACCTCGTCATTCACCTTCACCATTCAGGCGAGACCCCACAGCATCAAGGATGCTCGCGATCGTGGAGGCGTCCAGCGTTCGATCCTCGTGATCGCTCAGGACGTCCGCGAAGGCATCGAAGGCGTCGGAGCTGCCCAGCACGACGACCTCGTCCTTGGTGCCGAGGCCGTACTTCGCCGTTTCGCCCTTCGCCCACTTCCACTCCTCGAAGGTCGGCGGGCGCTTACCCTTCAGCTTCCCGTCGAGCCCGTAAAACGGGATGACCGGCTTCCACTCGATGATCTGAGCGAGGAGCCTTAAGCCCTTCTCGTCCGCCTTAAGGTAGCCCGCCCTCACGACGTTCCGCTTTCGCCCCGCGCCGTAGCGATTGCCCTCGTTACCGCCTCGATTGAGGCGTTCCAAACCGGGCATCAGCCGATCCTCGCGCCGCATCCGCAGACGCCGTCGAGTCGTTCCATGGTGTGTGTCGGCTCCGCGGCGAGCGCGTCCTTCATTCCGCGAAGGCCATCCGACCACGCGCCGTAGCGCCGCGCAACCCCGACGAACTCCTCGACGTCGTGGGCGCGAAGGCCGAAGACGGGGCGGTCCGTGCCCCGCTCTCGACGCGGCGAAACCCAGCGATCGGTCTCGACCGTCGCGTGGTAAAGCTCGTGCTCGACGAGCGCGCACGTCTGGACCGCGCTCGCCACCGAGACGAAGACGGCGTCGAGCGTGACGAGGAACGTGGGGACGCGGCCGAACCAATCCTCGATCTGTTGCCGCCTCTGGGCAGCGGGCCATTTCGCGCCGGTCGGTTCGCCCATCTGGCACGTTCCAAGCGTGCGCACGCCTTGGCGGGAGGTGTTGTCCGCGCTCGTCAGGAGGAAGCCGAGGGATGCGAGCCCAAGGTAAGCGTGCTCAGGATTGTGGAGGGGGCTCGTTTCGACATCGATGAACGCCGCTCGCGCCCACGCCTCGAACTCAGGGGACGGGAGCGTCAGACCCGGCTCTTCGAGAAGTCGAGCGGGAACGGGCGGAATGGGAAGCATGGGCTACGCTCGCATGATGTTCCAGGCAATCCGAGCCTTTGCTGAGCCCATCCTCCTCGATCCGGATCTCCTGCCGAAGGACCGGGCGATCATCAATAAGCTGCTCGCGGACGGCAAGCTCACCGACGAAGCCGTGCACAGTCTCCGCGACTACGCACCAGAAGCCTACGACGAAGCGGCCGAGGCGAACGGATGGCCACGCCCGGTGAGGGACGAGGACTAACCCCTCGCGCGAGTCACGTCCGCGATCACAGTAAGTGCCGCCTCGTCCACGCTCACCGACTCGAAAACGATTCCGGCAACCGAGAGCGTGAGGTTGCCCCGCTCGTTGTAGGCGAGCACGATGCGGGGAGCGAGCGCCGCGGCGCTCGCGATCATCTGGAGATTGGCCAGGTGACGCACCTCGCCGAAGATGCCGAGACCCTCGGCGCTCGCCTTGGCAACGTCGATCTCCATCGTGCCGTCCACCACCGAAAGCCCGAGGGCGAGAAAGACGGGGACGCCATGAACGTCGAGCCGCGCGTCGATCGTGCCGCTGCCGAGAGTGAGTTCGACGCCACTAAGCCTGGAGAGCGCCGCGACGTCGGGCGTCTCGAGAACGGCGGTCACGAGGGCTTGATCGTCAGGTCGATCTCGAGCGTCTCAGTCGCGCTCACCGGCTTGCTGAAGCTCATGCGGAACGTCGCGCCGTCGAGCATCCTGTCCGCGACGGGGATGTCGATCCCGAACAGCTTCTCTAGCCCTTTGGCCTCGGCGTCTGTCGCGTTGATCTGCATTAGAACTTGAAGGCGATGCCCGCCACGCCGCCGAGGTGGACCTTGCCGCCGTCGGATCCGTACAGAAGCGCCGGTCCCGCGGTGAGCGACACGACGCCGCGAAGCTCGTTCGAGAGCGTCAGCTTGATGTCGCGGGTGTACAGCGCGGCGTACCCGAGAGCCAAGCCGCCTTCACCCGCGCCCACCAATGCCGAAAGGCTGAGGTCGACCTTGCTGCCGAGCACGCCGGTCAGGCGGCTCGTCTCCCACGAGAGCGCGAGGATGGGCCGTTTCGCCCCCGGGTCGTAGACGAACGTGCCCCCCAGCTTGTCGAGGGCAGCGGCGAGCGTGGAGGGCGTTGGACCGGCGGTGGCGGTCTGTGCCGGCGCGATCGCGGCGAAGGCAAGCACCGAAAGGGCGACGAGGGATAGGCGGATCTTCATGGCGGGTTTCTGGGAAGCAAAACGGCCCGGCCGCTTTAAAGCGGCCGGGCCGGGTGGGCAGTGGATCGCCGCTCCACGAGACGAACGTCGGGTCGGTCGCCGCGGGGGCCGCGGTGTCCGGGATCGTCGAGTCGGCCGTGGGCACCACGGGATCCGAGACCGTCGTGACAGTCGAGGGAGCCGTCGTGTCGGTCGTGGTCGGCGTGGCTTCCGTGGGCGGAGTCGGCAGCGTCACGCCGGTCGGCAGGTCGCCGAGGAGGTCCTGCAAGGCCTTCGCGGATGCGGTAGAGGCCTTCGCGGCCGCGGTCGCCTGGTCCGACAGGTCGGTGATCTGCGCGAGGTCGGCGGCGTCCATGTTGCCCTCGGACGCCTCGTCCGCGACGATGGCCTTGAGCTTGTCGGCCCAGGCCTGCTCCTCAGCGGCCTGAGTGACCTGCTTGGCGCTGATGGTGACGAGGGCCGCGACGATGGCGGTCAGGGCGAGAGTGGATTTGCTCATGTTGTGCTCGGTGAGGCGGAGAACGGTGCGGAGGCGGTCGACGAGGTAGGCCCGAAGGAGGGCGAGGTAGACGCGAAGGCGGAAGTGGCTCATGCGCCGCTCACCGTGGTGGTCGCGGCATCCTGAGCGTTTGGGGGCAGATTCACATCGCCCGAGACCGGTCCAATCGCGGTCTTCACCGCGTCGACGCCGGTCTTGGCCAGCACGCCGGCGATCGCGCCCAGGGCGAACACCGCGATCTCCTTGATGTCCTTGGGATCGCTCTGGCGTACGGCGAGAAAGCAGAGCGTCGAGACCGTCTCGATGGCCGTGAAGCCAAGGATCCCCAGGACCGCCGCGGCGGCGTGGTTGATGGAGGAGGGCTTCATGGCGGCACGAAAAAGCCGCCCTCCCCATCCAAGGGAAGCAGCGGCTCGGGTGAGTCTTACGGGTGAGGCTTAGGCCTTCTTGCGGCGGCGGAGCATGGCGGCCGCGCCGAGGCCGAGGGCGGCGAATGCCGAGGGCTCGGGCGTCGGGTTAGATTGGGCAATCACTCCAAAGGAGAAGTCACTGTACACACTGCCGAATCTGCCGGTCGAGAGATAGTTGTAGCCAAACTGGGCGCTATTGATGAACGCGTTGCCGTTTCCAGTCGGGGAGCCGACCCCGTTCGTTCCCGTCGTGGAGTACAGGAAGGCGTCGCCGTTGCCGTCCATCAGCCCAAAGAGGCCGAGGTGGTAGGTGCCCGGGCCGAGCGTCACGCCGCTCACCGATCCCGAGTAGCGACTGCCCGCCTGCGCGAACTCGGTCGTCGTGCCGGAGAAGAGGAGCGTCCCGCCGTTGCCCTCCGACATGCCTTGCCGGATCTCGTATCCCAGTCCCAGCATGGTCCCGCCGTTGACTCGGAA
>CAXUKB010000438.1:0-3683 GCA_964251345.1 uncultured Fimbriimonas sp.
TCGTTTCGGTTCTACGACAACACGAAGACGGGCCACCTCGTGGGGCGGATCACCAAGGACCTGGAGGACGTCGGTGAGGTCGCGCACCACGGACCCGAGGACGTGCTCGTCGCGATCATCACCTTCTTCGGCGCGTTCGCGGTGATGTTCTCGCTTAACGCGAAGCTCGCGATTCTCACCGCGCTCGTGGTGCCGCCCTCGACTTGGATCTCCGCGCGCTACGGCGCGGCGATGACCCGGACCTGGCGCTCCCTCTTCGGCCGGGTGGGCGAGTTCAACGCGCGGATCGAGGAGAACGTGGGCGGGATACGCGTCGTGCAGGCGTTTGCCAACGAGGAGCATGAGAAAGCTCTCTTCGCGGTCGAGAATGGCAAGTACCAGGACAACAAGCTCGACGCCTACCGGCTCATGAGCAAGAGCATGTCCCTGAGCTACATGACGATGCAGATCATCCGGCTCTTCGTCCTGCTCACCGGCGCGTACTTCTATCTCCACCATCAGCTTTCGATGGGCGGCTTCGTTGCGTTCCAGCAGCTCATGGTCGTGTTCTTCCAGCCCGTGCAGAAGATGAACGCGGTGCTCGAGCTGTATCCCAAAGGGATCGCGGGCTTCCGGCGCTACACCGAGCTGCTCGACACCGCGCCCGACGTGGCGGACCGCCCCGGTGCGCGCGACGCGGGCCATCTGAGCGGCGACATCCGCTACGAGGGCGTGAGCTTTAGTTACGAGCCGCACCGCCGTATCCTAGATAAAATCGATCTCACGATTCGGTCGGGCGAGACGATCGCGTTCGTCGGGCCGAGCGGAGCGGGGAAGACGACGATCGGTTCCCTTCTGCCGCGCTTCTACGAGATCGTCGAAGGGCGGATCACCGTCGACGGGACGGACATCCGCGATCTCACCCTCGCCTCGCTCCGGCGCAACATCGGCATCGTGCAGCAAGACGTGTTCCTGTTCTCCGGCTCCGTGCGGGAAAACATCGCCTACGGCCGGCTCGGCGCGTCGGACGACGAGATCTGGGAGGCGGCACGGCGGGCGCGGCTCGTCGAGATGATCGAGAACCTTCCCGAGGGCCTGAACACGGTGGTCGGCGAGCGGGGCGTAAAGCTTTCCGGCGGGCAGAAGCAGCGGATGGCGATCGCGCGGATGTTCCTCAAGAACCCGCCCATTCTCATCCTCGACGAGGCGACCTCCGCGCTCGATACGGAGACGGAGCGCGCGATCCAGGCGTCGCTCGCGGAACTCGCGGAAGGCCGCACGACGCTCGTCATCGCTCACCGCCTCGCGACGATCCAAAACGCCGACCGGATCGTGGTCGTGGACGAGACGGGCGTGGCGGAAGAGGGCCGTCACCACGAGCTCGTCGCCGCCGGGGGCATCTACCGACGCCTGCACGAGGCGCAATACGGAAGCCTGAGCTAAGCGACTCAGGGATTTTGCGGACCAGGGGGTCCGCGTGCCGGGAGCGCGGACGGTGCGTCCGCGCTCCCTCGGAGGTACCTTTCGCCTCCATGAGACTTCGAGGCAAGGTCGTCCTCGTGACGGGCTCCGCGACGGGTGTGGGCGAGGGAATCGTGCGGCGGGCGGCGGCGGAAGGCGCCTCGGTCGTCGTCCACGGCCTGCCCGACGAGGCCGAGAGGGGTGGGGCGCTCGCTCGCGATTTAGGGGGCATCTTCGTGGCGGGCGACCTCCAAGATCCGGCGATTCCCGCGACGATCGTCGAGGCGGCTGTCCAGCGGCACGGGCGGCTCGACGGACTCGTCAACAACGCGGGCGTCTCGTGGCGGGGCGGACTGGAAGCGTCGGCGGAGTTCTTCGACCGCGTCATGGCCATCAACGCCCGCGCGCCATTTCTGGCGATCCAGGCGGCGCGGTCCCATCTCGGCGGCGGCGGCGTGGTGAACATCGGCAGCGTTCACGCCCGGCGCGGCGGTCCGAACATGGTCCCCTATGCGATGAGCAAGGCCGCGCTGGCGAACCTCACGCGGACGCTCGCCGATCCTCTCGCCAAGGACCGGATTCGCATCAATGCCTTGAACCTCGGCTGGACCCTCACTCCCAACGAGCGGGCTCTGCTCGTCCGGGAAAACAGGTGGGAAGAGGACTGGCCGGAGACGATGGCCGAGCGGATGCCCCTCGGAAGGCTGCTGCTTCCCGAGGACGTGGCGGCGACCGTCTGCTACCTCCTCTCCGACGAAGCGGCGATGATCACCGGACAGGTCTGGGACCTGGATCAGCGCTCGCACGGTGGTTAGAGCTGCACACCTTCCAAGGAACTGCGGAGTACGGTGAGCGGATATGAGAATGCTTGTTGGAGGGCTGCCATTTTTGCCGCAAGCACAGGGATTGCCGTTGCGATCTCATCCGCGTCGCTCTCTGAGCCTACGTCCATGCGCCAGTCGATTCCGCATGAGCGGCTGTCGGACAGCTCGCGCCAATTTAGGGACGTTCCGAAATCTTCTTGGATGCGGGTGCGATCGTCTAATAGGTGGCGGAACAGGCGCAGGTTCTCGTCGGCGTCCCCCGTATCGATGCGGACGTTCACTCGCGACCCATGCGCTTGCACCCAGTATTGGAACCACATGCCAGGGTAGCCCGTCGGCACCGAGATGTGGACTTGGTCCGTCGGATTACGTGTCGCGAAAAGCGGTGTGAGGTCCGCAGATGTCTCGAGCAACTCTGTCCAAAACTCACGCTTGCGCGTTGTCTCTAGGTTTTCGGTCGGAGTCACCGGCACCGCGAGGGGCGGACGTGGCCAGACTTTCAACGCCGTTTTGCCCAAATCCCTTCCCCGCGCAAGAATCGCAGTCTCGTCCCACCGAGTCGCTTCTCGCAACGAGCGGCTTAGGCGTACTGGACTCTCATTAAAGCCGCCATGAATGGTCTTCTTGTCCGCGAAGGGACGGTTCGATAGCTCTGAGTTGTAACCGGTGAAGGTGAGATTGCCGAGGGTGTGAAGCCTGCGCGCGTGGATATCCTCCGCATCGGGGCCGAGCTCAACTCGCCAAGCGTCCGTGAGCGTCTGCGGCATGACGTGTTCAAGCGTGTAGTTTGCCGCCTTAATCGTCTCGTTTCGATCCTGATTCTCCAATCGCTCCAGCAGAATGCTCCGTGTCTTCATCGAGTACACGTCTCGCGTCTCTAGTGCGGCGAGGATCTCCTCGTCGGTCGGGAACCGCTGGGTCCAACCGAGGCGAGCCGTCTTAGCGGCGAGCCACTCCTCGACGCCCGCCTTCGGACAGTCCCGCGCGAATACGATAAATGTCTTGTTCATCGTGTTCGTCGCGATTTGCACGAGGAGACGGCGCATCACATAAGCCTCAGTCCAGCGAGTGGCCGCCACCAATTCAGTGAGATTGCCGCCCTCCTCCCATATTCGGTCGAGCAACCGTGCGAGGAAGGGGTAAGCGACACTTGCACTCACCGCCCGTACCCTCTCGAGCGCGGTCCGGACCTCTGACACCTGGTTCGATGCGTCGATAGCAACGGCGTACCACGCCTTACCGAAAGAGTAAAGTCGACGTGCAAAGTCGGCGCGAGACGCGCCCTCCTGAAGTTTCTTGCGTACCTCGACGTGAAGCGATCCTTGGTTGACCAGTGCCCCTCGCTCGCCTCCGAGAAAATCCCGCAGCATATTATCAAAGCGAGCGGGGTCTGCGTCGGAGAGCATAAGACCCTCGAGC
>CAXUKB010000439.1:0-3411 GCA_964251345.1 uncultured Fimbriimonas sp.
GCGACACGCTTCAAATGCTCCCCTCCTTTCGAGCGACGGGGGGCCACGGGTGCAGGGATGATCGTGCCCGACACCCGTGCCATTTCGAGAGGCACGGGTTACAGCCGTACGAAACCTCGGCTTGCACCCGTGGCACCCCCGCTCTCTGCCTTACCACGTCTCTATCCGCCCTTGACCGTCTCAACGAGCCGCTCGACGTTCTCAAGCGGCGTCTCGGTGAGAATGCCGTGGCCCAGATTGAAGATGTGGCCGGGCAACTTGCGCCCCTCGGCGACGATCCGCCGCGCCTCGCGCTCGACGGTCTCAGGGTCCGTGTGCAGCACCGTCGGATCGAGGTTGCCCTGCAGCGGCACGCCGGGGACGAGCGTCGCCGCCTGCGTCAGGGAGACGCGGAAGTCGACGCCGATCACGTCGCCGCCCGCCTCCCGCTGAATCGGGAGCAGCAGCGGGTTGCCCGTCCCGAAATGGATCACCGGCGCCCCCGTCGCCTTGACGGCGGCGAAGATCCCTTTCATGTGTGGGAGAAGCGACTCTCGGTAGGCCTCGGGCGAAAGCGATCCGACCCACGAGTCGAAAAGCTGGACCGCGTCGGCCCCCGCCGCGATCTGGGCGCAGAGGTAATCCGCGACCACGCCCGACAGGAGCTCCATGAGCCGATGCCACAGCTTCGGATCGCCGACCATCATCGCTTTCGTGCGCCGAAGGTCGCGCGACGGCCCGCCTTCGATCAGGTAGGACGCGAGGGTGAACGGAGCGCCGGTAAACCCGATGAGCGGCACGGAAAGCTCGCGTTTGAGGCCGCGGATCGTCTCCATAACGAAGCCGAGCCCCTCTTCGGGATCGAAGGGGTGGACGCGCTCGAGGTCGGCGGCGGTGCGCACGGGGTCGTGGACCACCGGACCGACGCCCTCCTTGATCTCGAACGGCGCGCCCATCGGGGTGAACGGAACGGTGAGGTCGGAGAACAGGATCGCCGCGTCGAAGCCGAAGCGCCGAATGGGTTGGAGCGTCGCCTCGATCGCCACATCGGGCGTCGAGACCGCCTCCAGCATCGTCTTTCCTTTGCGAAGCTCACGGTACTCGGGCAGGTAGCGGCCCGCTTGGCGCATGAGCCAGATCGGAGGACGCGGCGTCCTTTCGCCCCGGCAGGCCTGAAGGAAGAGGCTCAAGCGCGCACCTCGCGCAGGGCGTCTTCGAAAGCGTCGATCGTCCGGTCGATGAGCGCCGAGTCGTGAGCGGCGTTGAGGAACCACGCCTCGAGCGCGCTCGGTGGTAGGTAAACGCCCCGCTTGAGAAGCGCATGGAACAGCCGCCCGAAGAGCGCCTTGTCCGTCGTCTGAGCATCGTCGAAGTCGCGCACCGGCATCGGCGTGAAGAACACGGAGATCATCGAGCCGACCCGCTGAACCTGCCCCGGCACCCCGGTCGCTTCCAACGCGAGTTCAAGCCCCTTCTGGAGCCGCTCGCCGGAGCTTTCCAGGCCGTCGTAGAGTTCGTCGGTCAGCCGGGAGACGACCGCGTGGCCTGCCGCCATGGCGAGCGGGTTGCCCGAGAGGGTGCCCGCCTGGTAAACCGGCCCGAGCGGAGCGATGAGATCCATGAGGTCTTTGCGCCCGCCGTAGGCGCCGACCGGAAGGCCGCCGCCGATCACCTTGCCCATGATCGTGAGGTCCGGCGTCAGACTGTAGCGCGCGGTCGCGCCGCCCCGGGCGACCCGGAAGCCCGTCATGACCTCATCCACCACGAGGAGGCACCCGTGCGCGTCGCAGAGGGAGCGGAGCGCGTCGAGGAAACCGGGCGTGGGCGGCACGAGACCCATGTTGCCCGCGATGGGTTCGAGGAGCACCGCCGCGACCTCGCCGGGATTCGCTTCCAGCAGACGCTGAACGTCGTCCGGATCGTTGTAGCGCGCGGTGAGAGTGCTCCGCGCGAACTCGGCGGGCACCCCGGCCGAGTCGGGCAGACCGAAGGTCGCGACGCCCGAGCCCGCCTTGGCGAGCAAGGAGTCGACCGCGCCGTGGTAGTTGCCCGCGAACTTGAGGAGCTTCGTGCGGCCCGTCGCCGCCCGGGCGAGGCGGATCGCGGCGAGCGCCGCCTCGGTACCCGAATTGACGAATCTCACCCGCTCGACCCCGCGCTTCCTCGCTAAGACCTCGCGGGCGAGGGTGATCTCGCCTTCATGCGGCGCGCCGTAGCTCGTGCCGTTCGCGGCGGCCCGCGCCACGGCCTCGGTGACCGCTTCATCGGCGTGGCCGAGAATGATCGCGCCCCAAGAGGAGACGTAATCGACGTAGTCGCGGCCGTCGGCGTCGGTGAGGATCGCGCCCTTCCCTTTCATAAAGTAGAGCGGCGTTCCCCCGACGGCGCGGAACGCTCGCACCGGCGAGTTGACCCCGCCGGGCATCAGTTCGACCGCTTGGGCGTAAAGGCTTTCGGATTGAGTCATCTTTGGGAGTGCGGGAGCTTGCCCCCGCTTTGAGTCCCGGCGCTTGCGCCGGAGTTGCGCGCAAGCGCGCAAAGGAAAAGGCGGTCGCAAGGTGGCTGTTGCGTGGGCTTGCTCTTCTCCCTCGTGGTCCCCGTAGTCGAAGGCTTCAGCCTTCGCTCCGAGCCTAAGGGAGGGCTAAAGCCCTCGGCTACGGAGAGGAAACGAAGGTCAAAAGGTGATCGAATCACTCCACGCAACGGTCTCCGGGCTCCCGCACTCCCAAAGCTCATCGGACGAACTCCTCCTTGGTTCGGTGGATTCCGGTGATCAAAGGGGTGTCGAGGAGGGTGTGCCGTCTCGCTTCCGTGGCACGAAGCTCGTTGACCAATTTTGAGAACTGCGGAAGGTTTTCCATCTCATAGGCCACCACGAACTCTTGATCCTGAAGACCGAATGAATAAAGTAAGAGCTGCTTGATTTCCGGATAGCCTTTGCCCAGCTTGATGTGCTCGTTCATCTGGCCCTGCCGGGCGTCCATGCTCATCAAGTACCAATCCTTCGTTTTACTGAACGGATAGGCGACGAAGTAGCTGGCGCGGGCGTCGTCGAACGGATCCATGTCCTGCTCGCTCTTGCCGCGGGCGTACATCGACACGCGGGTGTAACCCCAAAGACTTTGCACCGGACGGACCCACTGGCGCCAGCCCTCGCTCGTCGCGTGGTAGCCCGTGAAGGCGGCTTCCGTCTCAGAGCCCGCTTCGTCGACGCCCCACGCGGACCAGATCAGGAGGTCGGTGTCCGAACGGGCCGGGAACACGGAGTAAAGGTTCGTCCGCTCCGCGATCCTTTCCGCCTCGTCGGCGATTTTGTGGCGGATGGCCCTCCGGCCCGCTTCGTCGAGGGCGAAGTAGGCGTCGGTGTAGGCGTAGTTTGCGTAAAGGTTCAGTTGTCGATCAGCCATTGGGCAGCGTCCAGTGCGTGGTAGG
>CAXUKB010000439.1:3421-3677 GCA_964251345.1 uncultured Fimbriimonas sp.
GTCGAGCAGCCATTGTCGGAAAGCCAGCGGGCGGCGTCGGGAGCGTGGTAGGTAATGATGAGGTCGGCGCCGGCGCGCCGAAAGGCGGTGAGGGTCTCGAGGACGATGCGGCGCTCGTCGAGCCAGCCGCGCTCCGCGGCGGCCTTGACCATGCTGTACTCGCCGCTGACGTTGTAAACGGCGATCGGAAGATCCGAGACCTCCCGGGCGAGCCGCACCACGTCGAGATAGGGCAAGCCGGGCTTAACCATAAGAA
>CAXUKB010000440.1:0-3659 GCA_964251345.1 uncultured Fimbriimonas sp.
CGAACTTCTGCTCCTCGTCAATGACGACGAGGCCAAGGTCTTTGAATTCGATGCCCTGGCCAAGGAGGGACGTGGTGCCGACGACGATCTCGACTTCGCCCTTCTTCAGCCCGGCGGTGATCGCCTTCTTCTCGGCGGGCGGGGTGTAGCGGTTGACAAGGGCGAGCCGCGTCCCGAAGGAGCCGAGCCGCTCTTCAAAATTGCGGAAGTGCTGTTCCGAAAGAATGGTGGTGGGACAGAGCACCGCGACTTGCCGACCGCCCTGAACCGCCTTGAAGGCCACGCGGATCGCGACCTCCGTCTTGCCGAAGCCCACGTCGCCGCACACGAGGCGGTCCATGGGATAGGGCGCTTCTAGGTCGCGCTTCGCGTCGCGGATCGCCTGCATCTGGCTTTTCGTTTCGACGTAGGGGAAGGTGCCCTCCATCTCGTCCTGAAAGGGGGTGTCCGGACCGTAGGGCCGTCGGTCGACCTGCTTGCGCTTCGCGTAGAGTCGCACGAGGTCCCGCGCGAAATTTTTCGCCTCCTCCTTCGCTTTGCTGAGGGTCTTCTGCCACTCGCTTCCCGTTAACCGGTTCAGCTTCGGGTCGCTGTCGCTCGGGTTGAGGTACTTCTGGATACGATCGAGCTGGTCGGCAGGCACGAAAAGCTTGTCGGGAGCCTGGTAATCGACGTGGAGGAATTCCTTATCGATCCCGTCTACCGTTCGGTGAGTAAGGCCGCGAAAGACGCCGATCCCGAAGTTGATGTGAACCACATAATCGCCTGGCTTCAGGTCGAGCACGGTGGCGATGGGCTGTCCCTCACTTAGGCGGCGCTGCGGAAGCTTGAGACGGGCGACGCCGAAGAGCTCGGCATCGGAAACGAATGCGAGCCGTTCGTCCGGAAGGACGAAACCGCCCCCGAGATTTCCCTGAGCCAAAAAGGCCCCTTTCTCGTCTCCATTCGACGGCCCCGTGGACAGCGCTTCTCCATCGACGTTTGACGACGAAGAAGGCTCCGAGACGAAGATCTCTCCGCCGGAAAGCACCGAGCGCGCGCGGTTCGGCTGGTCGGTGGTGAAGACCACACGGAAGCCCTCCTTGAGGTAGTTCCGAAGCGTGGTGGTGAGCGCGTCGGCACGTCCTCGATAGGGCTCGAGCGAAATGGCGTTGACGTCGATCTGTCGAGGCCGCTCGATCCAGTCGGGCAGGGCGTTCATTCCCGTGAGGGCAAGCACACATCCGTGGGAAGCGAGATGTTCGGCGGGTAGAAGGAAGTCCGACGCGGTGGTCTGCAGGATTTCTCCACGCTTCGCTCGGTTCTGCAACGCTTGCGCAAGCTCCTCCTCCGCACGGGCGGCGATCGACTCAAGCTCGAGAGGCTCGTCGAGAACGAGCCAATCGCCTTCGTCGAGCAGGTCGATCGCGCACCCGGCATCGGGGTGAAGGTAAGGCCGGTAGAGATCGAGCCGATCGAAGTAGACCTTCTCCGCAAGGGCCTCGGCATCCATCGGGATCGTCTCTTCGAGTCGCGCGGCGGCGTCGGGTTCGAGGCCCGCCGCCTCTTGCTCGAGTGCGATCCGAAGCATGTCGCGCAGGTCGCTCTCGCCCACGTACATGGTCTCGCGGGAAGGTACCAGCCTTAGCGCGGGCGCGTCGCCGACGGAACGTTGGGTATTCGGATCGAACTGCCGCACCGACTCGATCTCGTCGCCGAAAAGCTCGAGGCGAATCGGAAGGTCGGAGCCGGTGGGGAACACGTCGAGGATGCCTCCGCGACGACTGAACTGACCCGGCACACGCACGGGATCGGTCGGTTCGTAGCCGAGCGCGATGAACCGGCGCACCATCTTGTCGACATCGATCTCGTCGCCGACCTTTACCTCGACGAGCGCGTCAAGAAGCACATCCTTCGGCAGGGTCCGCTCGAGAGCGGCGCCGGGCGAGGTGATGACGACCGTCTGACCCGGCTCGACGAGGGCGCGGAGCGCCCCCAACCGGTCCGACAGGGCGATGTGTTCGGGGCTCGAGTCTTCGAAGAGGGTCGAGGTGCCGCTCGGAAGTTGGCGGATCGCCCCATGCGGCACGCCGAGAAGCTCCAGCTTCGCCTGCCAGGCGAGCGCTCGCTCGTAATTTCCGGCAACGATGAGCGCTTTATGGGGCCGCTCTCGCCAAGCGGCGGCGAAAAGAACGGGCCTTGCCTCCACCGCCACCGAACCCCACACCGTCGGTCCCTGGACGTCGAAGGCCTCCTTAAGGCCTTCGAGCTCGGTCAGGCGCGTCGCCCACTCGGCCGTTCGCATCGTCACCAGTCTACTGCCGAAGCGGCGGCCATGTTCCATCGTCGAGACGCCGACCGTCGTTGCGGGCCGGCGTCGTAGGGAGACCTCTGGGTTAGCTGAAGAAGGCGTCCACGTAGAACGTGTAGCCCGCGAACTCCTGGTCGAACTGGGCCTTCGTCGTATCGAGTAGGGCTTGGGTCGGGATCTCGCCTCCGGCGTAGAGGAATACGTTGCCGAAGGTCGTCCCTTCTCGAACGACGGGCAGGTCGGACGGGCTAAGGCCTCCACCAATAGGCGAGGGCGTCGTCTCGCCGGGTCCTTGCCGGAGGAGTCCGTAGATCGTGGCACCTTGAACAGGGTTGAACTTGGCGGCGGCGAAGCAGTAGTAAGGGTACTGCGGGTCGGGGTTCGCGTAAGCGCCCGCGAGCGTTTCGTACGTCGCCGTCTGCCGCTGAGAGTTGGGAGCCGCCGTTACCGTCAGCTTCGACGTCGCCTTGCCGAGCGAAGCGCCGCTCTTGAGATCGAGGGCCTCCACGGTAACCGTGTACAGAGTGCCCGCGGTGTCGGACGACGCGGTGAGAAGGTTGACGACGTTGCCCACCGTCGTAATGTCGTGGCCCGAGCCACCCGTTCCGGTTGGATCGCCGATGTTTCCGTTTCCGCCGGAACTCAGGGTCCAGTGAAACTTGTAGTTCGTTTCGCTCACGCCGGGGGTGGCCGCCGTGAGGGCGACGGTCGTGCCCATCTGCACGTTGGCCGTTGCGGGCGAGATGGCGACGCTCGGCTTGAGGACCGTCTCCTGCCACCGTTCTCCGCGGGGCGACGTGACGACGTCGTAATAGGAGGCGGCGACATCGGTGGCGAAGACGACCGCGCCGGCCGTGGCGAGCGCGCCGAGAACCGCGGCGGCGAGGCCGCTGATCGCGATGCCCTGCGCTCCGGCCGCCGCTTCCGCCGCCGCGGCTTCACTCTCGCCCAGCAACTGCAGGATGGCCTTGCGATAGACGCCGAGGGACACGGCGCTGTCGTTCGCGGTGAGATAGTTGATCAGATAGCCGGCGGCCCGTCCGTACTGCCCCGCACGAGCGGCGGCGAGCACCGAGTTTGCGGCGCTCGCTTCGATCGCGTCGATCGTCGCGATGGCCGCGTTCACCTGGGTGACCGAGACGGCGGCGGCGAGGCCGCCGAGCGCCGAGTTGAACAGATCGAAAAGGATGCCGCCGACGAAGGCGCTGGCGTTGAGGGAAGAGAGCTTCGAACGCCAGTCGGTGAGCTCGTTCGCGTACTGCGCCTCCGAAAAGAACGAAGGATCGCCCGAGGTATCCGCCGAAGCCATGAGAATCACGGTCTCGTACAGGGACTTCGTGTCTCCACCGACGATGGGCAACTCGACCTC
>CAXUKB010000441.1:0-3650 GCA_964251345.1 uncultured Fimbriimonas sp.
GCGCCATGGGGAACGAACGGTTGGCCGCAGTGGCACGATGACTCGAAATGCGTGAAAAAGGAGTCTTCTGGAATGCGACGAAAGACGCAGACGACCGCGTATGGGACGTCCGCGTCTTTTCGCTCTTGCCGGGCGACGCCCTTAGCTGACGTAGGTACCGGTGCTGGTGGTCGGCGCGGTGTTTGTGTTCGCGAGGGCGGTCTGGGCGTACTGCGCGACGTGCGGGAAGACCTGCTCGGCGATCGCAACGTTCTCGTCCTGAAGCTGCTTTCCGAGGGTCGCCGTCTCGCTGTCGCCGATGGCATTCGACCACGCGATGAGCGACTCGTACAAGCCACGGTTGCCGTGGGCAGCGGTGTAGGCCTTGATCAGGTTCTGCGTGTTCTTGTCATACTCGTCGTGCGCGCCGTGAAGCACCTCGGCCGCCTTCGCGATCACGGAGCCGATAAAGTCCTTGGTGCCGCTGGTATCTCCGCCGAGCGCGTTGATTCGGGCTTCGAGGCGCTGAGCCTGGCTCTTCGTCTGTGTCGCGATGCTCTGAAAGAGAGTCTTGAGGCTCTGATCGTCGGTGTCGTTGATGTAGGCGTTGTTCGCCGACTCGATGGTGGCCTGCGCGGAGCGGGCATCCTGCAGATAGCGAATAGTACGGTGCTTGACGTCTTCAGCCATGTCTTTTTCCTTTGGGTTGCCCCGGCCCAAAGGGCCTCGGCGTAGGGACTTTGACGGGGGCTTTTAGGGTGGGGGTTCCGAAGCCTCGAGTTATCGGTTCATTAAGTGTCAGACCGATGCTTCATCGATGGCCGCTAAAAGAGAATCGGCCGCTCTCGGCGGCGAATGCCGAGTAGAAGCCCCACCGAAGCGAGGCAAAGCCACATCGCGGTTCCGCCGGCGCTCATGAAGGGTAGCCAGAGGCCGACGACGGGCATGAGCTGCATCACCATCGCCATGTTGACGAAGGTGTGGAACGCAAGAACGGCGAACACGCCACCCGCCGCCATCTTGCCGAAAGGATCGCTGATGTGGAGCATCACGAGGAAGACCCGATAGAAAAAGAAGACATAGGCCATGAGCAGGAGCAGGCAGCCAACGAGACCGCCTTCCTCACCCAAAACCGTCACCACGAAGTCGTTCTGCTGTTCGGGGATGTAGCCCGCCCGCTTTCGGGATCCTTGCCCGAAACCCGTGCCGGTAACGCCGCCGACGCCAAAGGCGATTTCTGCCTGGTCTGTCTGGTAGTTCGCACCCTTCACATCCTTCTTTCCCGACTGGACGCCGAGCATTCCCAAGAGGCGGTCTTCCTGGTAAGGCTTCAGAACCTTGTGCCGTACGGCGGGAACCGCCATCGCGCCCCCCAAGGCGGCGACGCACGCGAACAGACCGCCCAAGTACTTGAGGGGCACCCCCGCGACGAGGGAAATGGCGAACCACGCGATGCCGACGACGATCGTCGCCCCAAGGTGCGGTTGCATGAAGATCAGCGACATTGGCACTGCGACGTGCAGTAGCCCAAGGAAGAACGTCGAGGGACGGTCGATCGACGCCTCCCGATGGGCATAGAACGCGGAGAGCGTGAGGATGACGAGCAGTTTTGCGAGCTCGCTCGGCTGGAACTGCACTCCCCCTGGGAGGAGAATCCAACGCTCCGCACCTTTGGTGTGTTTGCCCGCGACCAGAACCGCGAGAAGCAGAAGAAGGTTCACGACATAGAGCCAGCCAGAGCCACGTCGCCAGACCTTAGGGTGGACGAGAGCCAGAATGGCCATCGGCACGAGCCCAATCGCAATGTTGATCGCCTGCTTAAGAAAGTACGGCTTCGTCGAACCGGCTCCCGCGTAGCTTACGCTGTACATGGACATCAGCCCGAAAGCGAGGAGAGCGATTGTGGCGGCGATCAAGGGCCAATCAAGGCGGCGCACCTCACGGCGCGTCTCATCGGTAAGAGGGATCGGGGCGCCTAAGGTCGCCACGGCTCTCCCACGGGACGACGCGAGGACGCATCGCCGAACGAGCGTGCCACGACGCCCTTGCCCTTGCGGAACCAGAACGCGAGGCTCCGCTTGATCTCCGGACGGTTTGGATCGGCGCTCACGAGGAGGGTCACGCCACTTCGCACATCGTCGCCGTCGCGCGAGATCGCAACGTCGGCATGAGCCTCGCGGGAAATGCCCGCGTAAACGACCTTGCCCTGCCAATCCCACGCGGCGCCCTCACGGACGGGGTAGCGAACGAGGTCGAGAGGTGGCGCGAACGTGTCGTCCCCGGCCGACACGACACGGAAGGCCTTCGGCTTCGATTCGTAAATCTCCCGCTCCAACGTCTCGCCGTCCGAGCGGATATCGAAAGAGACGTCGGAACCTTGAGTCCGCCGATCGAGCGCGATTTCGAACTCCATCGCGGAAAGCGCCGCCCGTTTGTCTGTCGGCGGGCCGCCCAGGCGAAGCGTTGCCTTTGGGCCGGGGCTCCGCTCCGGCATCAGCGAGTCTCGCGTCGCGGCGAAGACCGTGTTCCCCGGCTTCGAAGCGGGGGAATGAGCGCAACCGGCAAGAACGAGAATGCCGGCGAAAAGCCCTCCCCCGACGTGGCTCTTTCGGGACGGAGCTTCCGGAGAGAAGGACGCAAAAAAGAATCGCCGGAGATCCATCGGGGTCTTGCGCCTCACGAGCGATGGCGTTGAAGGAGATTCGTCGCGGGCGAACGCATCCCTCTCCCGCGACGAGCCGTGGAAGAGGAGGGGCCTCCGCTCGCGGTTATGCGCCGTCCTTCGCCTCTTCAATTCCGACAAGCTTGGTGTGGGTCTCCTTCGTCTTCTGGCCCGTCCCGCTGATTTTTCGCAACGCCTCGATGAGGCCGATACCGCGGCCGTAGACCGACGTCTCGACGATCTTCTGTCCGATCTTGCCCGCACCAAGTTGCACGTCCGTTCGCACTTCGATGGTTTCGACGCGACGTCCCAGCACAGTGCGGACAGGACCGGGCTTAGCTGTGCCCTGGATGGCGGTCTCGTCGGTCTTGATGGGGTCTTCGCCGTCCGCCTTTAGGTAAGGAATGTCACCGAACGACCACGTCGTCTCCTTGCCTTCGTATTTGAACACGGGCATCCGTGGCGTAAGGGCGAGCACCACCGTTTTCTTGCGGCGGGGCTTCGAGAAATCGACGGCGCCATCGAGCGTCGTGGGCGTCTCGCTTCGATCTTCGCTCTGCCCAACCTGATAGACGGTCGAACCATCGACCTGGTAGAAGAGGGTGCTGATAACCTGATTGAACTGGCTTCTCTGGACGATGGGAATCGCCGGAGATTTGTCGAAAAGTTGCGGTTTCCTGCCGACCTCGTCGATATACGTCGTCGTTCCCTCATCGTTCCGTTCCTCATAGGTGCGGCGAGTCCCGGGGATCAGGGGATAGAAGTCGGCCGCCGTCGGAGCCTGCATGACGAACAGGGCGGCAAGCAGGGTCACTTCTTGACTCCCGGGGCACTCGGCTGACCCCCGGGTGGAGTGGGCGCGGTTGCCCCCGGCTGGCCCGGAGAAGGAGCGGTGGCGGCGGGTGTGGGCTGGCTCGGCGGCGCGGCCGAAGACTCGGAGCCTCTGGGCGAAGCACCGGGCTGGGCCGGCGCTTCGCCGGGATTCGGAGCCGCTCCGCCGGGCGAGACC
>CAXUKB010000442.1:0-3595 GCA_964251345.1 uncultured Fimbriimonas sp.
GCATGAGACCGATCGTCTCGTTGCGCCCCGTGGCGAGGGCGCTCGCACGCCGGTCGCGACGGTAACCCATCTCTTCGGCGGCTTGAAGCACCCGCTCCCGGGTGGCGTCGCTCACGCGCAGGGTCTTACTCTTGGCACCGTTCAGTGTCACCGACACGACCCCGACGGTCGTGCCGGCCCGCGCCGCGATGTCGCTCATGGTGACGATCCCCATTGATCAAGCCCTTAATCGCCATTATACGCCGGTTTTCGGTCGGCCGTAAAACGGAAGCCCAAACCTCCTTTCCGTTAACCCGAAGGGTCTGGAGCCGGGTTTTCGAAGAGGCCGCAACCCAGTCCCTATCGCTTCTGTAGGAGGAAGTAATCCAGGCCGAGCATCCTCTCGCCCGTAAGGCTCTTCGGGTTCGCATCGAGGACTTCGAAGCGCACCGTCGCCGTTCCGGCGGGCAGATCGAAGGTACCGAGAGAACTGCGCTTCCACTCCAGGCTCGGTTCGTAAAGGTCGATCTCGCCCGCGGGCGCGCCGTTCACCGTCACCCGGAAGTGGCCGTAGTCCTGCGCGTGGCCGAGGTTCGCGAACAACTCGTAGCGTCCTGCGGCGGGCACGGGGATCGTGGTGGTGGCGGTGGCGCCGACCTTCGGCTTTCGCCACCAGAACTGCTTCTGGCCCGAGAGCTGCATAAAGCCGTCCTGGATTTCGGCGAAGCCATCGCTGACCACCCACTTCAAGTCCTCCCCCTCGATCGCTCCCGCCACCGGCTTGGGCGGGGGCGCGTCGGGGATGAGTAGGGTGACCGGATCGGGCGCTTCGGGGAGGGTCGTGTGGGGCAGGGCATACCAGTAGGCGGTGGTCGCGTAGCTCGCCTCGACGTCAGCCCAGTGCCACGCCTCCATGTCGAAGCGAATTCCCTTCGCGTAGGGGATGTCATCCACGATGTGGAAGCGGAGGTTTTGGGTCTGGCCCAGGTTGCCCGTGTTCGGCGTCGGTGGCTGAGCGTGGTAGGGCCGGGAAAAGGGATGCGGATCGCCCCAGGCGTAGCCGAAGTAGTCCTCGGTGCCCGTGCCCATCAGGCTCGGGAACGCCTCGCCGTCCACGAAGACCTTCTCGTCGCCCTCGCCCCACCAAGCCGGCGCGGGGTTAGTGATGAGCAGGCCGACGCCGACGACGCGCCCCTCTCCTTTAGCGTCGAGGTATGTGAAGTCGTACATCGGCCGGGTCCGGCGAATCTGCGTGTGCCAGCGTGTGTGGAAGAGGTAGGTACCGGGGAGGAAGATGCTCGTGCGCTTTTGCGCGCTCATGGTAAGCGTGACGGGCGTCGCGTTGTCGTTCTCGATCCAGATCCGGGCGTTCCGCCGGAAGGGCATCGTCCAGCGGGCGAGCATCGTGCCGTCCTTCGTCACGGTGAGCGGAAGGCTGTCGTACACGTCGGCCCCGAAGGACGAGCCGAAGAAGTCGCCGAGCGGCGCGTCGACCGTGGTCTCGCCGTCGAAGCTCATTCGCAGGCGAAGCTTGCGCAAAAGGTTATGCGCCTGAGCTGGATCGTTCCAGGCCTTTGACTTGTCGTCCGACGCGTCAAGCTTCGCCGCGAAGTCGAAGAGCTCGCCGCCGATCTTGGAGTCGAACTTCGCTTCGAGCGTCCCGCCCGCCGGCAGGACGCCGCCGCTCCAGGGCGTCTTCGGAACGGAAGGGAAGAGGGCCGCCGCGGTCCGCTCCTCGAGCGGCCGGGTCCCCGTGCCCGGGACGTAGGTCGTGACGCGGGTGCCCGGCGCGTACGTCCGGGTGCCGACCGCGTAGTAGATCGCCTTATCGGCGGGGCCCGTCCAGGTCACCTTGAGCCCCTTGGCGTAGGGCATGGGGAAGAACAGGTTGCACCCTTGCGACGCGACGTAGGCGTAGGGCGCGGGGAACATCGGGTCCTTGCCGGTGAGCAGTTTGGCCATATCGACGGCCAGGCGGGGCTTGGCCTCGCCGTCGAAGTAGAACCGAAGGGTGCCCACGGGATTCGCGGACCAGAGTCGCACCAGTGCGCCCGGCCCTTTCGCATCGGCCATCACCCGCTCGTCGCCGTCCTGCCGCAGGAACTGTCCCGCGTCGCCGTTCGCGTAAGGCAGGGGCGATCGATCGTAGGAGGTCCACTGGCGGTAGGTGTAGAACGGATCCGAGCGATGCGCGAGGCGGCGCAGGTCCGCCATCTCAGCGAGGATCGAGTCGACGTCGACCGTCTTTAGCGCGGGCGACGGTACGTACGCGAGGATCATGGTGACGCCAGTTTACGCCCGCGACGCAACCGGTAATTTCTTTGCGAGTCGCTTGGAGCCGTGCTACGAAGCGCTCGGCTTCAAGCTTCAGCCGATGGGAATGAGTCAGGTCCTGGGAAGTTGGCCGAGGCAGTAGAAGACCCTGTGGAGTGCGGGGCTCCAGCCCCGCTGTGATGAGCCACTTTAGTGGCGTGCCCTCTCGGCGCTAACGAGAAACTACGGAGCTAAAGCTCCTGATGAGTGCGGTGCTGAAGCCCCGCACTCCAAAGAGTCTTATCCTCCCGAGACGCGCTCGAGGGCGAGGTCGAGCTTGTCGTCGGTGCGCTGCTCCTGCTGGACGATGCCGTCGCCCAGCGCGTACCACGTCGCAAGCTCGACCGTGTGGCCGCCGACGTGCATCGTGACCACGGTGCGGTTCAGGGAACGTGGACGGCCTTCGACGGGCAGCTTCGCCTCGGCGGCGACGATCGTCGCCTTGGCGGGCTGACGGCCCGCGGGCGAGACCACCCAACCGCGCCAGAGTGCCTGGGTTTTGACCGCCACGCCGATCGGAAGGGGCGGCGTAAGAAACGCGCCCCCGAGTTCGTCCGCGACGAGGCGGTCTCCCGCGTAGCCCAACCGGGAAACGCCCATTGGGCCCCGCAACTCCCACCCGGGACCCGAGGTGAGAGGAACTCCTCGCATCACTTGGATCGGGGCGACGTCCCGCTCGATTCCCCGGCGAAAGCGATAGTCCCAGTGCTGGCCGACGCCGAGCGGAAGTAGGCGGGAAGGGTCGGAGCAGCCGAAAAGCAGACTGGCGCCAACGATTGCGGACGGTAGCCGACAATAGCCCGGAAAACGACCGCTTGCAACCGTCGGCAACCGTCGGCGATTGTCCGCCACCGTCAGCTCACCTTTTCCAGCTTCGCCAGCTTCTGCACGAGCTTCTTGATGCCGACCACGCCGGGGAACGCGACGGTGACCTCCACATCGCCGACGATCGGGTTGCAGGCGACGACCACGCCCACGCCGAACTTCGGGTGGGTCACGCGCTCTCCCACGTTGAACGGCGCCTTAAACTCCGGCTTGGGCGCGACGGCCACGGGCGCGGCCTTCGCCTCGTCCACGCGGTAGACCCCGGTTCGCTCCTGGTAGACCTGGCGCATGCCGACGGGCGTGTAGCTCCCTTCGCCCTGGACGTCCATGAGCGTATCGGGGATGTCGTCGAGGAATCGCGACCTTCGGTTAAAGTTCGGAGTGCCGAACATGGACCGTCGGTGCGCGTGCATGAGATGGAGTTCCTCGCGGGCACGGGTCATGCCCACGTAGGCGAGGCGTCGCTCCTCCTCCAGCT
>CAXUKB010000443.1:0-3577 GCA_964251345.1 uncultured Fimbriimonas sp.
ACCTCAGGCCGTACACCACGCTACGAGCGGGAGGCCCTGCCGATTTCTTTCTCCGTGCCGACGACGTGGACTCGCTGGCCAATGGAGCGCGCTGGGCGTGGAAACGCGGTCTTAGGGTCACACCCTTAGGCTGGGGCAGCAACGTGTTGCCCGCGGACGCCGGGGTGCCCGGACTCGTGGTCCTTAACCGAACCGCCCGTCTCGAGGTCTCGGAAGATGGCGAGGTCGAGGTCGACAGCGGCGTCGGGTTTGGCGATCTCTTCGTCAAAACGGCTCAAAAAGGATTGGCGGGGCTGGAGTTTGCCGTCGGCATCCCGGGTTCGGTCGGGGGCGCCCTCGTGAGCAACGCGGGTGCGTACCGATCGAGTATCGCGGAGTTTCTCACGGGTTTGGAGGTCGCGACTCCCGCCGGTCGCGCGTGGGTCGGTCCCGAGTGGATGGGGTTTGCCTACCGCGACTCGGTTCTTCGCCGGCCCGGGGCGCCCCAGGCTCTTGTTCTTCGCGTGCGAATGCGTCTGCCCAAAGGTGATTCGAAGCGGATCTACGACGAGGCACGCGATTATCAGCGGCAGCGGATTTCGAAGCAACCGCCGAGTCCCAGCGCGGGAAGCTTCTTCAAGAACGTGGTCGATCCGGATCTTGCCCAAACGATCCCGGGCCTGAGTGACGGGATGCGCGCGGCGGGCGTCGTTCCCGCAGGCTTTCTTATCGAGGCTTGCGGACTGAAGGGACACCGGCTTGGAGGAGCGATGCTGGGAGTTCGTCATGCCAACTTCTTGCTCAACGTAGCGAACGCGAAGGCCGCCGACCTGCGTAACCTTGCCGAATTCGCGCAGAACCAAGTGCGCGAGCGGTTTGGGGTCGCTCTGGAGCCCGAGGTTCTTTACCTCGGGCGTTGGTCCTAGCACGGTCTTCGCCTCACCTCGCCCTTAAAGCGTGGAGGCCAATGGACTTACTCTTGCCGTCGCGGTATACTCCTCTTTACAACCAGGCACCGTGACTCGGAGGTGGCCCCAGGGCCGCCTTTTTTTGTCCCGATGCCTTGTAAAAGGACCCGGCGATGGACATCTTGCAGCAGCTCAATCAGATCGCGATCGAGCGAGACATCCCCCTCGCTCAACTCCAACTGGAGCTCGAAGACGCCCTCGCGGCCGCTTACAAGCGCTATGTTGGCGCCGTCGGCGAGGTGTCCGTAAAGATCGATCCCACCAAGGGTTTCGACGCAAACGTCGAGAAGGAGGTCGTCGGCATCGTGACCGAGCCGAGCTACCAGATCGGACTTCTCGAGGCCCGCAAACGAAATCCTGACGCCGTCGTAGGCGACAAGATCCCCGTCAAGATCGATCCGAACCTCTTTGGCCGCATCGCCGCCTCGACCTTTAAGCAAGTTCTTTCACAGAAGCTGCGCGAGGCGGAGACCCGCCGGGTGCACGACGTCTTCAACGAGAAGATGGGCGAGCTCGTGACCGGACAGGTCAGTCGCAAGGAAGGTTCGTCGGTCTACATCCAGGTGAATCGCGTGGAAGCCGAGCTTCCACGCCGCGAGCAGGTGCCGACCGAGCCCTACCGGCCCAACGACATGCTGAAGGTGTACGTCTACAAGGTCGACGATTCACGCCGCCAGCTTCGGGTGATCGTCTCACGGACTCACCCCAACCTTCTGCGTAAGCTGTTCGAGCTTGAAGTGCCCGAGATCGCGAGCGGAGTCGTGGTGATCAAGAGCGTTGCCCGGGAGCCGGGACAGCGAAGCAAGATCGCCGTCTACTCGACGGACGAGCGGATCGATCCCATCGGCGCTTGCATCGGACCGCGCGGCGCCCGAGTTCAGGCGATCGTCGACGAGCTTAACGAGGAGAAGATCGACGTCGTGCCGTACAGCGAGGACATTCGCAAGTACGTGACCGACGCTCTTTCCCCGGCGAAGGTTAACTCCATCAAGGTTAACGAGGCCGAGCAGAGCGCCTTCGTCGTCGTGCCCGACAACCAACTCTCTCTTGCCATCGGCAAGGGTGGTCAGAACGTACGCCTCGCCGCGAGGCTCACCGATTGGCGGATCGATATCCGTAGCGAGAGCCAAGCCGCCGCGGAGCGAGGGGCTTAGGGATGGTGTTCTATGCAAAAAGCCATCCCGCATCGCACCTGCATCGCCTGTCGGCGTAAAGAAGAGAGAGGAAGCCTGCTGCGCGTCGCTCGCGGCACGGATGGACGTCTAGGCCTTTGGAGAGGTACCGGACGTAGCGCCTATTTGCATCCCACCGCGGTCTGTGTCGAGGCCGCTCTTCAGAAAGGCCGTCTGGAGCGGGCCCTCCGCGGATCCGTCGCCGCGCCCGAGCGCGAGGCCCTCAAACACGAACTCGTATGCCAACTCAGGTAAAGAATAAAACAATGCCGCACACCATCGCCGACCTGGCTCAAAGCCTAGACGTCAAGCCCGGACATGTAACTTACGTGCTCGACGAGCTCGGCGTGGAGCACGATGGAGCGGCGTTCGATGCGGATTCCGATACGCTTGCGCTGATCCAGGAGGAACTTGGCGCTTTCAAGGGCAGCAAGGCCGTGCCCATCAAACGAAACGCGACTCCCCGCGACGTCGCGTCCGCGCTTGCCCTTCCGCCCAACGACGTCCAGAAGACGCTCATCACAAAGCTAAAAACGATGGCGACCGCCACCACGCCGCTGAAGGACGATGTGGTCGGAAAGCTTTTCGCCAGCTATGGCTTTGAGGCCGACCTGAATGACGGCCCCAAGCCCAAGGCGCCTAAGCCGGCGACGAACGGTCCAATCAAGGGCGACCAGATTCGTCCCCCGGTGGTGACCATTATGGGTCACGTCGACCACGGCAAGACCAGCTTGCTGGACTACATTCGGAAGGCGAACGTCGCAGCCAAGGAGCATGGCGGCATCACACAGCACATCGGCGCCTACCAGGTGGAGGGTCCCGAGGGTCTGATCACCTTCCTCGACACGCCGGGACACGCCGCTTTCACCTCGATGCGCGCCCGAGGCGCCCAGGTCACCGACATCGCGATCTTGGTCGTCGCGGCGGACGACGGCATCATGCCGACCACGATCGAGGCGATTCAGCACGCCAAGAACGCGAAGGTGCCCATCATCGTCGCCGTTAACAAGATCGACAAGGACAACGCGAACCCCGACCGCGTGATGCAGCAACTCCCTCAGTACGACCTCGTTCCCGAGGCCTACGGCGGCCAGACGATCACCTCGCCGGTCTCCGCGTTGACCGGGCAGGGCGTTCCGGAGCTCCTCGAATTGATCTCGCTTCAGGCGGAGGTCATGGAACTCAAGGCCGATCCAAAAGGCACGCTGGCAGGCTCCGTCGTCGAGGCGAAGCTGGAGAAGGGGCGCGGTCCCGTCGCTACCGTCCTCGTTCAGAACGGCACGCTGAAGCTCGGCGATTCGATCGTCGTCGGCAACACCTTTGGCCGCATCAAGGCGATGACGGACTACCTCGGTCAGAAGATCGTCGAGGCCGGTCCGAGTACGCCGGTCGAGGGTCTGGGCCTCTCGGAGGTCCCGCAGGCGGGCGATAAGGTCGAGTATGCCGTCGACGAAAAGT
>CAXUKB010000444.1:0-3570 GCA_964251345.1 uncultured Fimbriimonas sp.
CCGTCGCCCGGGCCGAGCGCGAGCGCCGCGGGTGGGTGGAGGCGGACTCCGCGCCGAAGCCGCCTTCGAAGCCAGCCGTCCCCGAGTGATGCCCGTCCTTCGTCGCCCCTCTCCCTTTCCCTAGATTCCCTGATCCCTTCTCTGCCCGAATCCCATGGAAACCCTGACCGAAACCACCCCTGCCCCGAAGCTCATCGACCTCTCGCTCCTAACCGACTACGGCGCCCAGGACGTCGAGGTCCACGCCTGCGGCGTCGTCTTCTCCGTTCGGCTTCGCCCCGATCCGCTTCCCGGCCCGCACGTGGCCGAGATGAGGCAGATGGAAAAGGCGCACGCTGCGCTGAAGCGGCTCATGAACCCCGTTCCCGAGGAGCCGCCGTCGGAAGAGGAAGCGGCGCGGCAGACCTACCTGGAGTTCTTCGAGGAGCGCGAGGCGCAGGACGTGCGCCGCAAGGCCGTCGAGATGATCGTCGCATGGCTCGTGTCGTGGAACGCCTGCGACCGCGAGGGCAACCCGATCCCCATGAACGCCGAGGCGCTGTACGACGACCCGACGCGCACGGACGTGTACGTCGAGATCCTGCGTGCGATCGACGCCAAGGCGGTCGAGATCGCCGTCGCCAGGCGCGAAGCGGATAGAGGTGTGCCGGCCGTGCCTGAGCCCGATCGCGCGGCGAAGCCCACGCCCCGGCGATCGCGACGCAAGGCGGTGGCGGCGCTTTGACCAGGGACCAAGCCTTCGCGGAGTACGTGCGGCTCCTGGTGCTCGAGGAGGGCGGCGTCGTGCTGCCGAGCGCCTCCATTCCCGTCGTCGCCCAGACCCTCTCCGGACTGCAGGAGATGGTCGAGGAGTACCTCCGTCGCTTCGGCCTGGCGGACGCGTTTGATGGCGGCGCGAGGGCTCTCGTGGAAGACGGACGGGCACCCGCGCCGGTGGCCGTCACGCCAGAGGAGGTTCGCGCCGCGCTCTTCCAGGCCTACTACTTCCGGCTTATGCGGGACGAGCACGACATCGACCTCGGCGACTTCCACGGCGTGCCCGCCATCCCGTACGCGATCGAGGCCTTTCGCCTCGGCATCGAGGAGATGACGCGAGAGCCCATGGCGGAGACGGCCTCGACGATTCGCTCGCTCATGGGAGACTCGGCGAAGTACATGGGACGGCGGCCGGGAAAGGGATAGACGCAGGGGAGTGATGAAGCGAGCCGTCGCCGCTCTAGCCTTGGTCCAAGGCTGCCACGATCTTCCCCGTCAGCGTGCCGTCGAAGGCGATCGCCGGCCCGCCCGGCGTTTCGAAGACTCCCTGAAGAAGGAAGCTCACGCCCGTCGACCGCGAAGGTCGAGCCCACCGCAAGCTGAGCGGGCGCGTTGAGCCCCAACGTGAGGATCTGCGTCAGTTGGGTGCCATTCTTGACCTTCGTCGCCTGAAGCGTCGCCCGAACCTCGATGGAGGCTACGCCGTCGCCCGTGGGAGATACGATCGCGATCTCGCCTGGGGCCTTGCCTGAGCCCGTCATCGAGTTCGCCGTGTCGGAAACGCCATGGAGATCGCGATCTCCATGGCGGCCGGAGAATTCAACCCCTTTCTTCCGCTCCCCAAGGGGACACCACCGAAGCCGGGCAACAGCTCTCCGAAAACGAGCCATCGAAGTTCGATGAGCAGAAAGCCAAAGACGGCGACACGAAGGATGGCGGATGGCACTCGCTCGTCGGTCGAGCGATATTCACCCCAGAGGGCACGTTCCGCATCCCGGAGATGGCCCTTCTCGCTATCGTAGTATCTACCGCCTGGATATTTATCCAAGACGACGACAAGGGACGGATAACAGGCATCACGACTGCCTTCGGCACTTTAGGCAAAGCGTTTCTGGCAGCAACTGTGATCGTGGGCGCACTCTGGTGCTATAGAATCCTCAGTGCCCACAAAGGACTCACGCCGGAGAAACAGTGGGATTTTTTCAGAGCGGGATTGCGCCTCTACCTGGTCGCCTTCTTCGGAGTCATGGGCTTTACCTTCGCGTATTTTGGATCGGTGAAGTTCGGCCTACTCGGCATCAACGCGAAGGACGAGAAGGTTCGAAATCTTTACAACCCTGAGAAGGCAAAGGCAGGAGCCGCACAGATCTATCAAACGGATATTAATCGCGCACGAAAGGCGAACACGAAAAACCCCAAAAAAGCCAAACGGCTTCACCCCCCCCCCCCCCCCCTCGCCCTCCCCCCCCCCCCCCCCCCCGCCTCAGACTATCGCCGAGTTCTCCATATAGCCCTCGGATATTCTTTCGCGACGATCGTGACAGGGCCGTGACAAGAAGCTGGCCGCGGCGGCGGAGAGGGCTAAGCTGAGCCCATGATGACCGCCCTCCTCATTCCACTGCTCGTCCTCGCGGGCCGCGCGCCCACGCCCTCCTATCCGGTGACGATGCACACCGTCGTGGACGGCTTCGCGATCCATGGCGTCGCCTACCACTATCTTGCGCCCAAGGGCTGGAAGACCCTTGGCGGGGTCGTCTGGCAAGGCCAGATCGCGTCGGTTACCGCCCTCACGGCGGTGGCGGTGAGCCCGGACGAGCGGTTCGCCTACCTGATCGCCCAAGGCCAGGACTTTCCCTACTTCGTGAAGAATGGTGGGATGTGGGTCAACGTCATGACGCAGCGATTCCAACAGGGCGTAACGCCGCCCGAGCGCTTCTCGGACTTCCTGCTGGACTACGCAAAGCGAATCCTGAAGGTAGACCTGACGGTAACCAAGCGAGAGGACCATCGCCTGACCGGGACGCAGCTTCCCCCCGCCCGAAACTTGGGTGCGGTGGGTGCCGTGGAGTTCGACTTTACCGACAACAAGGGACGGGCGTGCACCGGGGCGATCGCCGCGATGATGCACGGTTTTCAAGCCGGCGACACGGTGAATCCCGGGATGAGTTACCAGGGCGAGTGGTGCGTCCAGAACCTGTTTCTGATCGGCGCGCCTAAGGGCGAGGAGAAGAAGGCGATGCGGTTCTTTTCTATCGGGGCGCCGACCTTCACGCCGACGCGATCGTTCCTCAAGGCGCGTGGCGCGTACCAGATGGTGCTGAACCACCAGATCGATATACAGATCGCGAACGCAGGCGAGGTCAGCAAGGCCACGTCGCGGATGAGCCGGCAGATGGAGGACGCGATCATGGGGCGCTACCACTCGGAGCAGAAGGGCAACGACAAGGCGCAGAGCGCGTTCTGTGACATGATCGGCGACGTCGCGCGGAGCAGGGCCCTTGATGGTACCGAGATCCAGTCAAACTCCAACGCCGGCCCCGTGTGGGAGGACGGCCACGGCAACCTGTCGATGGGCGGCGACCCCAACGCGGGTTCCGGCGGCGGCTGGACGAAGCTCAAGAAGGCAGGCGAGTAGGCTGCGAGACCTCTGAGGCCAGCCGGTCGCCGAGCTCAGGAGCGGCCATCGCTCCGCGTTCCTTGGGTGGAAGCCCCACCGCTCACCACTTCTTAGCGTTGCTGCCGCAGGGTTTACCGGGGCAGTTGGTCAGGGACGGGCGTCCGCTCGACGGTCCACTCGTCCTCTCCGTTCGCGGC
>CAXUKB010000445.1:0-3565 GCA_964251345.1 uncultured Fimbriimonas sp.
GTCCTCAAGAACGCGAAAAAGCTTCGCGCGCCGGTCATCGTCCACAAGGATCAGTCGCTTCTGTTCCGCACTCTGCGCGATCAGTTCGGCGAGACCTTCAGCCGCATGGTCATCGACGACCCGGACGAGTACGAAAAGGTCCAGCTCGTCGCGAGCATCGTCTCGCCCCACCTGCGCGAGAAGATCCACCTATACGATCAGGACGAGCCGATCTTCGACCACTACGGCATCGAGCGCGAACTCGACCGTTTGATGAAGCACAAGGTGCCCCTCAAGTCTGGTGGTTCGCTCGTCATCGACGAGATGGAGGCGCTTACCGCGATCGACGTCAACACGGGCAAGCAGGTCGGCTCCATCAACCTGGAGGACACCGTGCTCAAGGCGAACATCGAGGCGTGCGACGAAATTCTGCGCCAGCTTCGCCTGCGCGACATGGGCGGCATTATCGTCTGCGACTTCATCGATATGGAAGCGGAGAGTGCCCGCAAGCAGGTGCTCGACCGCTTCTCCGCGGGCCTCGAGAAGGACCGCGCCCGGACTCGCGTCGGTAAGGTCTCCTCGCTCGGCCTCGTCGAGGTCACCCGCAAGCGCACGGGCGAATCGGTTACCCAGGAGATCACCGAGATCTGCCCGACGTGCGCCGGCGTGGGCCGCATCCCCTCGAAGGAAACCGTTTCCCTTTGGATCGAGCGCGACATGTGGCGCAAGATTCAGGAGCCGGGCGACGCCTTCCTCATCGCCTGCAACCCCGCCGCCGTCGAGGCTCTCATCGGCTCGGACGGCGAGAACGTCGAGCTTCTCGAACACGAGATGCGCCGCGGCATCTACATCCGCGCGGATTTCGACATGCAACACGAGGAGTACGAGATCCACTCGGGCACGATCGAGGAGTTCGACCGAGACCAGATGGGCTACCGTCGGGCCCAGGTGCTCGAGGTGAGCGTGCGCCGATCCGCCGACGAGAGTTCGCCGAAGACGATCGGCTGGACCGATGGCGGCTACTACGTCGAATTGATCGACGGCACCGATTTCGTCGGCGGCCGGGCGAAGGTCAGCCTGCAGGACATTCGCCGATCCTTCGCGGTCGGCGACGTCATTCAGTCGGGACGACGTTAGTCCCGAACTCTATCGAGAACACGCCCATGAAGGTCAACCACATCAACCTCGGCCTGACGGAGTTGCCGGAGACCGTCGCCATGTTCGAGCGGTACTTCGGCTTCACCCTCCTGCCCTTCTCGCAGCTCCCCAAGATGGCGTTCCTGACGGACGACTCAGGAGCGCTCATCTCGCTGTTTCGGGTGAAGGACGCGGACTATCCGAAGATTTTCCACATCGGCTTTATGCTTGATTCTCACGAGCAAGTCTTGGAGATGAACGACAGTTTGCGGGAGGGTGGCTTCGATCCCGAGACGCCCCGCGAGGAGCATGGCCGCTTCACGTTCTACTTCAAGTGCCCGGGCGGGGTCCTCATCGAGGTCAACTCGCCTGTCGAGTCAAGCCGCCTCGGTCTCCGCGACGCGGTCAGTCTGAACGGCTGACCGCGTCGCCTTCCAGAGGGCTAGGTCTGGTCGTTATCCGGGGTTTACGGAAGACGCCCCGCTCGAGTTCTTGCGCAGTACCTCGGGTTTGCCCCAGTAGAGGATTTCCGACGCCCCGCTCGCAACCGCGCCTAGCTGCTTTCGGGCGGTGACCCAGGCCTTCGACGCGCCGGTCGCTTCGACCTGGACCGACACTGCGTCGACTCCTCGCAGCCGTGCTTCGGATGCCCCCGCGACCTCGACGGCGAGTCGCTCCGTACGACCGTTGGCCTTCACCTTGCTCGCCCCGGTCGCCACCACCCGCACGTTTGCGCCGGAGAGCGTGTCCACATCCAAGTTCGTCGCCCCACTCACTTCGACGTTGGCGAGGCTGGGCGTCCAGTAGCGCACCCTAATGTTTCCGTCGGTTTGGATGCTGCCCTCCGTCCAGACGCGGAGACGACCACCCCGAGACTCGCTCCGAACGTGCCGCAGAACCTCGGGTTGGGCCTCGATCGTTAGCCGGGGCGCGGGAGCTCGGCGCACTTCCACATCCAACGCTCCGGAGAACGACGCCGAAGTCGCCGCCTGCACCGACCGCACCTCGACCTTCGCGCCGTGCGCTCCAAAAGGTCTCGGCCTTCCGTAGACGACTGCGGTGAGGCACAGCCCGAGGGCGAGCGGAAGAACGAAAAGGGACGCAGTCTTCATGCACTTTAGGATACGACACAAGACGTCCTCGCGAAAGGCCCTTGACCGCGACCACCCCTCGCCCAGTACAATCATTAGCAGACCGGGGTCGAGAGTGCTAACGAACGACCCAGGAGAAACAAAGACTATGGCAAGCATTAAGCCCCTCGGCGACAAGGTCGTCGTGCAGCTGGTCGAGGCCGAGGACAAGACCGCCAGCGGCATCTACCTCCCCGACAGCGCTAAGAAGAAACCCACCGAAGGAAAGGTCGTCGCCACCGGTAACGGTCGAACCCTCGACAACGGACAGAAGAACGAACTGAGCGTCAAGGTCGGCGATCGGGTTCTTTTCTCGAAGTACGGCGGCAACGAAGTGACCATCGACGGCGAGGATCTCACGATTCTCGACGAAGATCAGGTCTACGCCATTCTCAGCTAACAAGCGATAACGCCAGGCCGAGCCGATGTCGTCCTTAAGAATCGCCTAACCGAATTCAAAAACCACAATGCCTGCTAAGAATCTTTTGTACGATGAGAACGCCCGAAGGGCGCTCGAACGCGGTGTGAATAAAGTTGCCGATGCGGTGAAAGTCACCCTCGGACCTAAGGGACGCAACGTCGTCCTCGACAAGAAGTGGGGCTCGCCCACGATCACCAAGGACGGCGTCACCGTCGCCAAGGAGATCGAGCTTGAGGATCCCTACGAGAACATGGGTGCCCAGCTCTGCAAGGAGGTCGCCTCCAAGACCAACGACGTGGCCGGCGACGGAACCACCACCGCCACCGTCCTTGCCCAAGCCATCGTAAACGAGGGCCTTCGCTACGTCGCCGCCGGCGGCAACCCCATCGCCGTCAAGCGCGGCATCGACAAGGCCGTTGAGGCCGTGATCGCCTCGATCAAGTCCATGTCCGAGCCCATCAAGGACAAGGAGCAGGTCGAGTTCGTTGCCACCATCTCCGGCAATGACCCCAGCATCGGCGCCCAGGTCGCCGAAGCGATGGACAAGGTCGGCAAGGACGGCGTCATCACCGTCGAGGAGAGCAAGGGCCGCGAGACGACCCTTGAGGTCGTCGAGGGCATGCAGTTCGACCGCGGCTATCTCAGCCCTTACTTCGTGACCGATCCCGAGCGCATGGAAGCGGTGCTCGAGAATCCGGTGATCCTCATCCACGAGAAGAAGATCAGCAACGTGGCCGAGTTCACGAAGTTCTTAGAGAAGGCGCTCGCGACCCGACGCCCCATCCTGGTAATCGCCGAGGACATCGAAGGCGACGCCCTCGCCACGATCGTGCTCAACAAGATCCGCGGCGTCCTTCAGATCGCCGCGGTGAAGGCTCCCGGCTTCGGCGACCGCCGC
>CAXUKB010000446.1:0-668 GCA_964251345.1 uncultured Fimbriimonas sp.
CCCTAAGCCTTTCGGCTTCTCATGCCGCGTGTCTGCTTCAGACTTGCGTCGTTTGAGAACTTGTGGTACTCGTCGGTACCGCCCGCGTAAGCCGCCGCTCGGCCCTCTGCGTCGAAGTGAATACCCCACCCATAGTTCTTGACCAGCGGGGAGCAACGAAGACACGCAAGCGACTTGGTGAAGAACGCGGCGCGGTCCTCGGGTTCTCCCTTCCTCGCCGATGCGGATGAGACATAGAGCACATCTTCTTGGGTGTGGCGATACGGCTCGATCGCTAACAACCGGTAGTGCACCGCGGCAATCGACCCCTCTTTCGTCGGAATCGCTCCTGCGGCACGACAGTCTTCGGACGCGGCGATAAACGTGTCGGTGTAGTTCATGGCCGCATTTTAGCGTGAGGACGAGAGGTTTTCGCCAGCGTAAGGGTCGCTTAGGCCTGGATCTTTCGCAGGGTGCGGTACACGTGCGCAAGAACCTCGGCAACGGCACGGAACAGTTCGTGCGGTACGGGGTCGCCGATCTCGCACTGCTTGTAGAGCGCGCGGGCGAGGGGCGGATTTGGAATCAAGGGCACCCGGTTGGCTTTCGCTTCTTCTCGGATCTTCGCGGCGAGGAAATCGACTCCTTTGGCGACGACGACCGGCGCGGCATGTTTGTCGTGCTCGTAC
>CAXUKB010000446.1:678-3550 GCA_964251345.1 uncultured Fimbriimonas sp.
ACCGCGTAGTGGGTCGGGTTGGTGATCACGACATCGGCGGTCTTGACCGCCTTCATCATGCCGCCTTTCGCCATCTGTCGCGCGCGCTTGCCGCGCTCGCGAAGCACTTCCGCGGAAACCTGAGCCTCTTTATGCTCGCGTTTGACCTCTTCTTTGGTCATCTTGAGCTGCTCGTCCACCCGTTTCCACTGGACGCCGTAGTCGATCGCGGCGACCACAAGCCAAGTCGGGACCACCCGCATTCCCACCGATCGAAGAGTATCGCTCACGACGCCGAACGCCTCGCCCGGCGAGACGCCGCCGAGCGTCATGAGCTGCGGCCAGGCGTTCCGCAGAACGCCGTAGGCAAGATAGCCAAACAACAAGGTCTTGACGAGCCCCTTGATCGTGTCGATCGCCCCCTGCTTCGACAGCATGCGCTGAACGCCGGACATGGGGTTGAGCTTCGCGAGGCTTGGGGTAAGGGCTTCGGGGCTGATCTTAAACCCAACTTGGCCCACGTTGGCCAAGACGCCCGCGCCAAGCGCGACGGCCATCAGGAGAGCGAGGCCGCCGAGCATCGGCGACGCGCACCGGGCGGCGAGGCTCGGAAAGTCGCCTGGGGTCGGCACGGCGGGGAGGGTGTCCATCGCCCCCCTGAAAGCGGAAAGCGCGCCTCCGCCGATCATCGCCCCTGCCGCCGGAAGGATCGCCAACAGGGCTACCGTGCCGACCGATCCGACGAGGTCCTGCGACTTGACGACCGTTCCTTTGTCCCGCGCCTCTTGGCGGCGCTTGGGAGTGGCTTTTTCTGTTTTCTCCCCGGAACTCTCAGGCATGACCGAAAGCCCCCCATGCAGCTTGAAGGCCCATGCGCACCGCCGTCGAGACCGCCATCACGGCCGTCGGCAACCCGATGGAGACCGCAATGATGCCCGCGAGTAGCTTGGCGGGCGCGCCCAGCTGCGTCGGTTGGAGCGTCGGCACGGCGCGGCCGACGATGCCCAGCGATGCGTCGACGAGGAACCCTACGGCCATCACCGGCGCGGCGATCTGCACGCCGAGAAGGAAGGTCTTGCCGACGAGCGGCACGAGCGCGTCGTGAGTCGCCGCAAGGGTCGGGACCGAGTCGTAGCTGCGGACGAAGGCCGCGATCAAAAGGTGGTGCGCGTCCGCCGCAAGGAAGACGACGAGGCCGAGCATCGTCTTGAGCTGGCTGATCACCGTCGACGAGATGCCGGCGATCGGATTCATGACCTGGCTGGCCGAAAGACCGGTCTGAAGGTCCGCGAGCGCCCCCGCGATCGTGAGTGCCTGCATCGCAAGGTTGACCATGCCTCCTAGGAGCAGCCCCGCACCGACTTCGACGAGCACCGCCATAACGAGCGCGTGCATAGTCTCGGGCATCGGACCCATTCGAGGGCGGATCGCCACGGTAAGGGCACCCGAGATCGAGAGGGTCGTGAGGATCCGCACCGGCAGGGGAGTGTTGACCGCGCCGAACATCGGGGCGACGAGAAGCATCGCTGAGGCGCGCACGAAGACGAGGAGGAACGCGAGGAACGCGGCTTCCGTCATCCGATTCCCTGGCCTACGACGGCGATCCGCCCAAAGCAGAACCGGGTGTAGCCGACCATCTCGGAAAGCATCCAGTGGCCCATCATCGCGACGACGAGCGCCACGCCGAGGAGCTTGGGCACGAACGTCAGCGTCTGCTCCTGAATTTGGGTCAGGGCTTGCAGAATCGACACGAGGAGGCCGATAAACAGGGACACGGCTAGGATCGGCAGCAGGACCATAAGACCCGTCTCCATGCCGTGCCGGACGGCGTCGAGGGCGTAGCTTTCCAAGTTAGCGGTACCCCGCGAGGATTGCTTGGATAAGGGTGCCCCATCCGTCGGCGAGCACGAACACCAGGATCTTGGCCGGGAGAGAGATGACCGTCGGCGGCATCATCATCATGCCCATGCCCATGAGAGCGCTGGAGACGATCAGGTCGATGATCAGAAAAGGAACGAAGACGTAAAAGCCGATGAGGAACGACGTCTTAAGCTCGGACACCATAAAGGCGGGAATGAGCGCCGTCATGTCGAGTTCCTCGCGGCTTTTCGGCTTCGGGCCGCCGCGGAGATCGATGAAGAGGCGTAGATCGCTCGTGTAGGTGCTCTTCAGCATAAAGTCGCGTACCGGCGGCGTCGCCGCTTTGACGGCTTGGCCGATATCGATCTTGCCCGCCGTCAGCGGCTGAATCGCCCGTTGGTCGACCTTTTCCCAGGTCGGCTTCATTACGAAGAGGGTCAGGAAGAGGGAAAGGCCGATGAGGACTTGGTTTGGCGGCAGGGAAGGGGTACCCAGTGCCGTGCGCACGAAGCCGAGGATGATCACGATACGCGTGAAGCACGTCGTGAGCATGAGGATCGCCGGGACGAGGCTCAGGACGGTGAGAAGGGCAAGGATCTGAAGCGAGGTCGCGACCTCGGATCCCTTTGCGCCACCCCCAAGCGAGATGCCGATCTTAGGGATCGCCGGCATCTGCGAACAGGCCGCCGCCGCAAGGGCCATGAGCAGGAGAACGAGGACGGCGCGTTTCATAAGCCGAGCCTCTCAAGACGAGCGAGCTGCGCCGCCGGATCGGGCGTTTCGGCGGCGGCGAGTGCCTCGGCAAAGTCGTTCACCGTAAGGTCGGCGAGACAGGACACGTTCTGGGCGGTGGCGCCGAGAAGCAGCGTTCTTCCGCGGGCTTCGATCACGTACAGTCGGCCGCCGGGAAACGCCGCCGACTCTTCGATGCGGATCGAACCGCCCGAGTCCGCGGCGAGTCGTCCGCCAAACCGCTTCATGATCGCGGGAAGGGCGAACTTGACGCTCGCGCCCACGAGAATCAGCGCGAGGA
>CAXUKB010000447.1:0-2725 GCA_964251345.1 uncultured Fimbriimonas sp.
GCGGCAAAGAGCCCGTCCGGCGCGTCGTCTCGGCGAAGCGCACGCCCGTCGCGGACCGACCGCACCTCGCCCGGATCGAGGAGGAGACGCGGCATGGGATCGAGCGACTCGCCTAGGGGTCGCAAATCGGCGGCGGACACCCCTTCCAACGGCACCGTGTCCGCCTCGCGAAAGCGCCCAACTCCCGTTCTCCGCAGACCCGAGAGGTGCGCGGGCACCCCGATCGCCCCTCCCAGGTCATGCGCAAGGGTGCGCACGTAGGTTCCCCCGGAGCAGACGATCCGCATCGTCCGCTCGTCGCCTCGGGTGGCGAGGGTCTCGAAGGTGGCGATGTGGACTTGGCGAGCGTTTCGCTCGACCTCCTCGCCCCGGCGGGCCGCCTTGTAGAGCGGTTGCCCGCCGACCTTCACCGCGCTGAACATCGGCGGCATCTGGGAGATGAGTCCGAGAAACGAAGGCAGGGCGGCGGCGATTCGTGCGTCGAGGTCGACGGGCACCTCCGCCTCGGAAAGAGTCTCGCCCTCCGCGTCGTACGTGGTCGTCGAACGCCCGAAGGCGACCTCCGCGACGTACTCCTTGGGCTCCAGCGGCAGGTACTGCAGAAAACGTGTGGCCGGTCCGACCGCCACCACGAGCACGCCCGTGGCGAGAGGGTCGAGCGTGCCCGCATGACCCACCCGACGCGTGCCCAGCGCACGGCGGACCCGGTTCACCACGTCGTGCGAGGTCATGCCGATCGGCTTATCGATCAGCAGGACGCCAAGCACGCGCGCAGCCTCCGCACGACAGTCTCTTCGGCCTCCCGCACGTCCATGTCGAGCGTGCAACCCGCCGCGTTACGGTGTCCGCCGCCGCCGAATTCGCGCGCGACCTCGGCCACGTCGTGTTCCGCGCGCGAACGCAAGGAGCAGCGGATCCGGCCCGGCTTCGGCTCCCGGAGGATCGCCGCGATCTCGACGGAATCGATCGAGAGCATCTCGTTCACGAATCCCTCCGTCTCCTCGTCGGTGGCCATCGCCCGCTCGAAGTCCGAACGCGTGAGCACGCCCACCGCGATTCGGTTGCCGCACTCCAGCCGCATCGTATCGAGCATGTGCCCGAGAAGCAAGGTCGAGGCGAGCGGCTTGCGTCCGAACACCTCTTCGTTGACCCGTCCCAGGTCGGCGCCGCGCTCCAAGAGGATCGCGGACACGGAGAACGCCTCGGGCGTCGTGTTCCGGAAACGGAACGAACCGGTGTCGGTGATGATGCCGGTGAGCAGGTTGGTCGCCATGTCCGGCGTGATCTCCGCACCCAGTTCAAGAAACAGACGGGCGATAATAAGCGCGGTCGCGCTGGCTCCGACGTCCACGATCCGCAGGTCGCCGGGCGACTCGTGGGGGACGTGGTGATCGATCACGACCAACCGGGGCGTCTGCAGGATGGGGTCGCGAACATCGCCGAGGCGGTCCTTCGCCTCGAGGTCGACCATGATCGCGAGATCGGCCTTCTCCGTTTTCGGCCACTGGCGCAGGCGGCTCACCCCGGGCAGCCAACGCAGATTGCGTGGCGCGGGATGGTGGCACAGCACTTCGACGTCGAGTCCCAGGCGGTCGAGATACGCCGCCAAGGCGAGAGACGAGCCAAGCGCGTCGCCGTCCGGATTCAGGTGCGTCCCGATCAGGACCGACGAGGCATGGCGAAGCTCCTCCCGGAAGCGGCGCGCGGCCTCGGACGGATTAACGATGGACGTCAATGCTCCCGGAGGATACCAGGGGAAAGGGAAAAGGCAAGGGGAAAAAGGGCGACGGAATCGATTCCCTTTCCCCGTAACCTCTTCCCTTCATCCCCTCGCCTTCGGATCGAACAGCGCTTGCAGGCCGTCGCCCACGAAGTTCAGGGCGAAAATGGTCAGGGAGAGCAGGACGCACGGATACAGCAGGAGCGGGATGTGCGCGGTGATGTCGCCCGAGCGGGCGTTGTTGATCATGTTGCCCCAGCTCGGGTTCGGCGCCTGAACGCCGATGCCGATAAAGCTCAGCGCCGACTCGGCGAGCACCGTGCCCGCCATCTCGACCATGCTCACCGCGAGGATAAGCGGCAAAACCTGCGGCAGGATGTGCTTGACCACCAGGTACGGCGTCGACGCGCCCGCCGCCCGCGCGGCGATCACGAACTCGCGGTCCTTGACGCTCGCGACCTGCACGCGCACGAGCCGCGCGATCGAGGGCCACGCGGTGATGCCCAGCGCCGCCACCACCGGCAGGATGCCGATCCACTCGTCAGGCCACCCCTTCAGGAACGGAATCTTTGCGAGCGTCTGCGGCGAAAGCGCGGCGACGAGCAGAATCGCCAACAAAATGTCCGGGAAGGCGAACATCACGTCGGTCAGCCGAAGCGCAAGCACCCGCAGCCACTTGGGCGCGAACACGCCCAGGACGCCCATGAGCATCCCGAACACCAGCGCGAGCACCTGGACCGTCACGCCGACCACGAGGGAGACCCGCGCGCCCTGCATAAGACGCGCGAGCTCGTCGCGACCGATGTCGTCGGTGCCCAAGATCGCCGTTCCCGGCGCGTCGCCCTTCGCTCCGGAGGGCAGGAACGGCTTGCCGATGGGCGTGAACACCGCGTCGAACGTCTTGTCCGCCGGATCCCGAAGCTGCGCCGTCCGCACCATTGGGCCGAACGCGGCGAAGGCGACGAGGGCCACGAGAAACAGCACGCCGAGGGCGAGCAGCGGGTC
>CAXUKB010000447.1:2735-3501 GCA_964251345.1 uncultured Fimbriimonas sp.
TACCTGGCTCTCCCGGATGCGCGGGTCGAGCAGGGGCAGCAGCATGTCCACGAGCGTGTTGATAAAGATGAACAGCGCGCCGGTGACGAAGACCGCCGCCTGCACCACCGGCATGTCGAGCGACTTGATCGCCTCGATCGTCCGCATCCCCAGCCCGGGAATCGTGAACGCCGTCTCGATGATGAACGAGCCGGTGAGCAGGATTCCGAAGGTCGTTCCGATGGCGGTCACCACCGGCAGGATCGCGTTGCGCAACGCGTGCCGCACGTAGAGGCGGAACCGCGGCACCCCCTTGGCGATCGCGGTGCGGATGAACTCCTGCTGGAGCGTCTCGATCATGCTCGCCCGCGTGAGCCGCGCGATCAGCGCCGCCGGCCGCGCCGCGAGGATCGTCACCGGCAGGAGCAGGTAGTAGAAGTCGCCCGCCGGACGATCGACGTTCCAGCTCACCGGAAGCTGATGCATCTGCACCGCGAAGACGTACACCAGCACCGGCGCGAGGACGAAAGTGGGGATGGTGACCCCCAAGGTCGAAAGGGTGAGGATCAACCGATCGGGAGCCTTGTTGCGGTACACGCCCGAGACCGTGCCGAGCACGATGCCCACCGCCGAGGCGACCACGATGGAGAGCGAGGCGAGCAGCGCGGTGAGGGGCAGCGTCCGAGCGATGATCGCGCTCACCGGCTCCTTGGTGCCGGTGAACGAATGCCCGAAGTCGCCCTGGGCGGCGTGAACCACCGTCTCGACGTAACGCACGGGCCAGGGC
>CAXUKB010000448.1:0-637 GCA_964251345.1 uncultured Fimbriimonas sp.
GCTTTAGGCTGTGGGCGTCGAACGCGAGGAGATTTTTTCGATCACCCGTCAACAGAACATCGCCGAAGGTGACGGGGGACGTCGCATTCTGTCCGATCACTACGGCATCGATTTGATGGAACGGAGGAAGTGCAAGGAAGAGCATGAATCGGCTTCACTATAAGCGATTGAGTACGCTTTTCCAGATGAGAATTCGGCGGGCGGTTCCGGAAGACTCCGGAGCCCTTGCGATGTTGGGAGCGGCCACGTTCCTGGAGAGTTACGCGCTCGTCCTTCGCGGAAAGGACATCGTCACCCACTGCGCCAAGGCCCACGCGCCTTCGGTTTACGAGGCCTGGATGGCGGACCCCGCTTGCGCGGTATGGGTGGCGACCGTCGGCAACGACGTTGTGGTGGGTTATGCGGTGATGACGCCGCCCGACCTTCCGGAGACGCTTCCGGGCGACCTCGAACTGCGGCGAATCTACGTGCTCGCGCCCTTTAAGGGGGGCGGCACGGGGCGCGCGTTCGTGGAGGCGGTCGCCGAGGAGGCGCGGGCACGGGGGGCAAGGCGGCTGACCCTGGGCATGTACGGCGGCAAGCACGCGGCGCTCGCGTTTTACACTCGCGTGAGCTTCCATCAGATCGGGACGCGGTC
>CAXUKB010000448.1:647-3477 GCA_964251345.1 uncultured Fimbriimonas sp.
GCGTCCCCTTGCGCAAGCTTCGCGTGCGTCGACACGCCTCCCGGCGTATGCTAGCCGCCATGCTCCCGTCGACGATCCGCGAGTTTGAGAAGACGGTGCGGTCGGCCATCGACCCCATCGCATTGCCGAGCGTCGCGTATGGGATCGCGCGGGGAGGGGAGACGCTGCTCCTCGGGGCGGCGGGGCTCGCGGACAAAACGGGCATCCCCGCCACACCGGAGACGTCCTACGCGCTCGCCTCGGTCACGAAACCGATGACCGCGACCGCGGTCGCGATATTGGCGGAAGGGGGTCTCGTCGATCTCGACGCCCCCATCGAGGAGTATCTCGGAGGGCTCCGGCTAGAGGGGAAGGCGGGCGACCCGAAAGGGGCCACGGTGCGCCGCGTGGCGGGCCACATCGCGGGGCTGCCCCTGCACTACCGCTTCTACTATGCCGACGAAGGTGGCGCTCGGAGGCCCTTCGAGGAGGTCGTCGCGCAGTACGGCAAGCTGTTCACCGCGCCGGGCGAGCGGTATCAATACTCTAACCTCGGCTACGGTTTGCTCGACGCGCTGATCTCGAACGTCGCGGGCGTGCCGTACTCCCACTTCATGGCGGAAAGGATCTTTGGGCCGCTCGGTATGTCAGGGACATCGATCGGCGCGCCGGCGGGAGCGGCGATCGGCTACGGACCGGACGGCGTGGCGTACCCGGCTTACGGCACCGACCATCCGGGCGGCTCTGCGGCGTTCGCGTCGGTCGAGGATCTGATAGCCCTCGGACGATTCCATCTGGGCGGCGGGCCGCCGCTTCTCCGTCCCGAGGCACGGCGAGCGATGCAGGTGCCGACGCTTGGCTACGGATTGGGCTGGGCCATCACGGAGCGGCATGGTCTCCGGCTCGTGCAGCACACTGGGAGCATGGGCGGTGTGAACACCGTCCTTCGGCTGGTTCCGTCGCTCGATCTCGTCGTCGCGATCCTCGCCAACGGCGAAGGCGGGGCGCCTTGGCGTCTCTCCGACGATGCGCTGGCGTCGGTCGACGAAGGGTTTCGGAACGGATTGGAGGCGGAGCGGATACGAGCACCGGATGAGGCGGCGCCTTCAATATGGCCCCGAGCATTGCAAGGCGTTTGGTCGGGAACGATCGAGACGCCGGAAGACAATCTGCCATTCTCGCTTGAGGTCGGCAACGGCAACGGCAAGGCGCTCGTGCGGCTCGACGGAAGGGAGAGCTCCGTCGACGATCTGCGGCTCGCGGAGGGCCGCCTGCGCGGCACGTTCGACGGCGATCTCGGCTTAGGAGGGCGGCCCTACCGAATCCATCTCGACCTTGAAGGCCGGGATGAAGCGCTCCAGGGAGCCGCGGTCGCGATCACGCAGGTTCTCCATCCCGGCGGCCACCCGGCGGGCCGCCAGAGCGATGCCCTCTCGTTCTGGACCGAGTTGTGTGCCTTGTAGGCGCGGCATGGCTCGTGCCCGCGCGACATTGACCGCCGGTCGTCGGCATGATGCGTCGTGAGGGGCCGGTCGGCGCGCGTCTTTCGACAGGGTCACTCGTGAGAGGGGACGGCGCGCCTTGACTTGGCCGGTCGACTTTCGTCGCTAAAGCTATGATGGATCCGGCCGGTGATTTCTCTAGAGAGAATAACCTTCTATTCTCCGCCGAGCGTCGAGCTCAGACAAGACTGCCCTTTCGAGAAAGAATGGCGGTTATCGCAAGATCCCAGAGAAGATTTCATGGCGAGTCGAACCCTGAAGAGGCGCATCCCCTCATACGCCTATGGCCGTCGTTCAGAAAGCCCTCTTCGTTCGCCTCACCGCAAAGCCCGATCGGGAGGCCGACGTGGCGCAGTTCCTCATGGATGCCCTCTCGACCGTGAACGAGGAGCAGGGAACCGTCTCTTGGTATGCCCTCCGGTTCGACACGTCCACTTTCGCGATCTTCGACACATTTGGCGATGAAGACGGCCGTCAGGCCCATCTCTCCGGCAAGGTGGCGGCGGCGCTCATGGCCCGGTCGGACGAACTCTTCGCGAATCCGCCGATGATCCTGCAAGCGGACGTGTTGGCTTCGAAGTAGGAGGCCGGTCGGCACGCACCTTGCGGCGAGGTCGCCGCAAGGGCGACGGCGTACCGAGAACTCGACTCGCCGGTCGGCGCGTGACTTTCGACAAGTTCCCCTGACTGGGAACAACGCGCCGGTGACTCGGCTTTAGCGACGATGGATCGCTGACCCTATTTTCATGTAATCTTCACCTAGCGCCTAGGGAGGAGTACCTTCTAATTTCCTAAGAAGCGATGGACCACAATGTTCGTGATCAATCCGCGTCGTCGTACGATCTTCGGATCGGAACTTTGGAAGACGTCCCCGCCATGGCCTCCCTCGCCGCCGGTACGGGAGCCGATCCTCGCGTCGTCGCCTTCGGATGTGAACGCGTCGTGCGGGAACGTTTCGGATTTTCCGTTCTCGTCACGGCATCGACGGGCGGCAAGAAGCGCCTCGTCGGGTTCATGAACGCGCCCTTGCTAAAGCCTCGAATGGGAGATCGGGTTCGCTGCGGAGGCGTGCCTTTCAGCCACATCCTCGCGAGCGACGAGAGTCGGTTCGTGGCCAACGAAGCGGAGGTCGGCCGGGGCAACGGCGACGCGGGCAACGATCTCATCATCAGCCACTACTTTCAGGAGCCCATTTTCTCCGCGCCGGGTGGAGAAAGGATCCTTATGCTTCTCATCGCGGGCTTCGTCGATCGCTTCATCGGAAACCACGTTCGGTCCGTGTTTGTCGAAACGCGCGGAATGGAAAGCGCGCAAGGAGCGGAAGGCGGCGGCTACTCCATGGTCGATAC
>CAXUKB010000449.1:0-3475 GCA_964251345.1 uncultured Fimbriimonas sp.
CCACCTGAGTCACGTGAACGGTCGTTGTGCCGCCCGGTGGTTCGGGGATCTCGGCAGGTTCGACGCAGGGGGGGGTGGGCGCCACTTCCCATTGGTGCTTCCAGTAGACCCGTTCGGCCAGTCGACGTCGTCGCTCATCCGTTCGAGCACGGCGTCGACGTCGCGCCGGTTAAATGCCTCGTAGGTCCGCTGCCGGATCTCCTTGTTCATCGTCGTGATTCTGCTCTTGTGTCTTGCGTCGTTTCGACGCCGACGGCTTCTATGAACCCTGCTTCGGAAGGTCGACGTTTTCGGGCGGTGCGGTACCTTGTCGGAGAGAATCAAGCGGCGCGGATTGGCCGTTCCGGCGGCGAATGGCTTCCTCCGTTCGTGGAAGGAGCATCTCAAGGCCAAAGTTCAGCACGTCCGCCTGCACCTCCTCGACGTAGGGGCGGAAGCTCTCGTCGTACTCTCGGAACGCAAGCTCGAAGTCGCCGTTGCATTTCTGGAAGGCATCGCCCAAGGCGGCGGCTCCGTCGATCGCCATCGAGCCACCCTTGCCCGCGGCCGGAGAGACGCAGTACCCCGCGTCGCCGACCAGCGCCACCCGGCCTTTCGTCCACGACGGCATCTTCATCTGGCAAAGCTTGTCGAAGTAAAACGTTTCCGAATTCTCGACTTCTTCCAACAATTCGGACGTTCGCCAGCCGGTGCCCGCAAACCGGTCCCGCATGATCCTTCTCTGCTGCGCTTCGTCTCGGTAGTCGTAAGGGATCTCCCCTTCCGAGACGAAGCAGAGGCAAATGTCGGTCTTCCCATTATAGGCGTTAAGCATGACCGCCTTGCCCGGCTCGTTGTACATTTGGGTCGTGTTCTTCCGAATCAAGGGCTTGGGCACGATGGTGATCGAGAAGTAAGCCTGGAGGAAGTGCGAGAACTTCGCTTCCTCGCCGAAGCAGAGCTTTCGAACGGCCGAGTGGATCCCGTCGCAGCCGAACACCAGATCGAACATGCGCTTCTGACCGCCGTTGAAAACGACATCCACGCCGTTCTCCTCATCCTTCATCGACGCGATGCGATCGCCAAAAACGAACCCGACGTCGTCCTTAACGGCCTCGAACATCAAATCGAGGAGTACATCGCGCTCGATCTCGTATCCCTCTTCCGCGGCTTGCCCGGCGTCGTTTCTCGGCATACCGAACCGCTCGGTGACGTCGTCGGAGCCTTTAAACTCGATCCCTTCCATGGTGATCCTATTCGACCGGATGGCGTCGAACAGGCCCATGCGCTTCACGATCTCGATGGTCCTTCCCTCAATGTTCACCGGCGTGCCGCCTCTCTTAAGGCTCTTGGCCACTTCTACGACGGTCACCCGGTAGCCCAGCCTTTTCATCCAGTAGGCTGTCGCGAGGCCCGCGAAGCTCGCGCCCGAAATAAGAATCCTCTCGCCTTTTTCCATCGTGTCCGCGGTTCCTTGCGTAACCCTGCACGGTATACCTGATCTAATTATATACTGAGTATATTTTTGATGTCTGTTCCGAACGATCGACGATCCCGCAAGCGCAATGCCACCCGTCAGGGGATTTCGGACGCGGCCACTCGACTCTTCATCGAGCGCGGCTTCGATCGGGTCACGATCGACGAGATCGCCCAGGCGGCCGACGTCGGACGGATGACGGTGTTCAACCACTTCCCCCGCAAGGAGGACATGTTCTTCGATCGCGACGAGGAGAGTCGCGAAATCCCACGCGAGGCCCTGCGACAGCGTGCCCCCGACGTCTCGCCGATCGAGGCGCTTCGCCGGCTCGTTCACCGATTGGTGGAGGAGGGAAGTCCCTACATCGAATTCTCTGCGAGGAGTCAGGGCTTCATCGGGACGATCACGGGAAGCGAGACCCTCAAGGCCCGGGCCCGCGCGATTCGGGACGAGTTCACGGTAGCCGTCGCGGTAGCGCTGGCCGAGAGCGTCGGAAGGGAACCGAAAGATCCCGACGCGCATCTGGCGTCCGCTCTGCTCGTGGCGACCTGGACCGTGGCCTTCCTCCAAGCCCTTAGGAGCTTTCGGCAGCATGAAGACGCAGAGCACGCCAAAGCTGTCTTTTTGGCGATCGTCGATAAGGGGGCTGCGGGCGTAAAAGTAGCAGTGGCAGGCACCCCCTACGCTTAAGAGGTATCCGCTTTCTCATCCAAAAAGTTTGGGATGCTTTAGCGACACATAACCCCTTTTATGCGGTGCAGTTTGGAGCCAGGCATTCAGTTGAGATTTGGTCGCCAAACGCACCCTTATCCGGAAAATCGCGTAGTTAACAGCCAGATCCTCAGGTACTCCGCGCAACGCACCGCCTAGTTTGCTGATGTCATCAAGCCTCCTTGCATGAGGGCGACGATCGACTATCCGATCACCGATCGGATGCGGCACGCGGCTTCTCGACATCGGTGCTCGGCCGGTGGGTCAGGATGGCGCTCGTAATCAGCCCAAAGAGGTGGTCCTTCCGCGGCGCGAACGCGGGTTGGCCGACGAGCCAGGCGAGCCCCGACATCAGGGCGAACAGGTCCTCCCCGTCCATGTCGGCGCGCGCCGTTCCCTCGGCCTGAGCGCGGAGCAGCAGTCGCGCGCCCGAGGCATGCACCGCTAGGCATGGCGCGTAGAGTGCGGATTCAGGGTCCGCGTGCGCGCTCGCCATTAAGGCGACGACGCCGCGATAGCTATGGGTGAACGCCACCCCTTCGCGAAACCAGGACACGAGCGCGTCGTCGGGCGCATTCGACGTTCCGAGTTCAGTTGCGCTCTGTGTCAATTCCTCCAGCTTCGGACGTAGCAGCGCCTCGAACAAGGCTTCCTGCGTCGGGAAATGACGAAACAAGGTCGCCAAGCCGACTTCGGCCCGGCGGGCGATCTCTCGCATGGACGCGTCGGCGCCATGCTCGGTGACGACCTCACGGGCGACCGCAAGGAGGTGGTTGTAATTCTTTCTGGCGTCGGCTCGCATTACCTTGACAAACGGATCATCGATCCATCTATACTGAGATTGTATCCGGATCAGTGATCCACAAGAATACCCAAGAGACACGAACATGAACAGACTGAGTGGAAAGACCGCCGTTATCACCGGCGGCGCAACGGGAATCGGCCTCGCCGCCGCAAAGCGCTTCACTGAGGAGGGCGCCTTCGTCTTCGTCTTCGGCCGCCGGCAGGAAGCGCTCGACGCCGCCGTGGCCGAGCTCGGGCCCAATGCCCGCGCGGTGCAGGGCTCGGTCTCCGATGAGGCCGACCTCGACCGGCTTTACGCGGCGGTGAAGGCCGAGCGCGGAACCCTCGACGTCGTCTTCGCCAACGCCGGGGCGGGAAGCCAGCTTCGTCTTGGCGAGATCACCGCCGAGCACATCGACGAAACCTTCGACGTCAACGTGAAGGGCACGATCTTCACGGTCCAGAAGGCGCTGCCGCTGATGGGCAAGGGTGGCTCGATTATCTTGACCGGGTCGAGCGCCGGCA
>CAXUKB010000450.1:0-676 GCA_964251345.1 uncultured Fimbriimonas sp.
GGACTGGACGAGTTCACGCGCGGCTGGAAGGCGGCCACGTCGACGCACCCACCGTTTGCGGCGTTGCCGCCGAGCGAGGTCTACGCCATGAGGGCGGGCGAGATCCTCCGCTTCGGTCTGCCTGCCGGTCCGTATGTGAGGCCTTTGCCCGACGCGCTTCGGAAGAAAACTGAGGCGAGCGAGGCCAAGGCGGGCGAGGTCTACCTCCGTCGGTTCTCGAACGGATGCTTCGAGACGAAGGTGAACACTCCGGACGAGAAGAAAGGGGTCTTTTCGGGCGACTCTCAAATTGAGTTTCGCAGCCTGCCGCCGGAGGTCGCGGCCGCCTTGGGAGACGAAGCGAAGACCCCGGCCCTGAGCGCCGACGACCTTATTGCGCTCCAGAAGCAGACGGCGAACGTCGGCTCGCAGAAGACCGATCCGAAGACGATCGCCCGGGCAGACCCGCTGGCGAGGTTCGTCGATCCGGTGCTGAGCCCCGCCGCCAGGACGCTTAAGGAAGACCTCGTGGTGGCCCTGCCCGACTTCGCTATCATGGGGCTGTTGGGCAACGGCAAGACGACAGTCGAAGGCGTCCTGAGCGCGTTTTCCCTTTTCGACGACTGGACGGTGAGCCGCGGCGCATTCGTCGGGCGGTTACCCGTCTCCGAGCGGCTGAACCGGGCGCAGACGCGGC
>CAXUKB010000450.1:686-3447 GCA_964251345.1 uncultured Fimbriimonas sp.
AACGATACGGCGAACTCCGAGCGCCACACACTACATGTCGGGGGCCGCGGCAGATGTGTATTAGCGAAAGACCCGCTTCGGCAGCGCCCTCAGGCGAGCGAAAGCTGGACCGACGTCATGATGCTCGTCACGTCGGGAGTCGTGCTGGATGAAACCCACGTGGGCGACTACCCTTTCAATCTGCGTCTCGGGGCGGCCCTGATCCCCGAAGACTGGACTCGGCTACAAACAGGCCGCCCGCTGTCGATGGAGAGCCTTTCGGTAAACGCGCGCGGGGCGTTGATGGCGCTCTTGGTCCAATCGAGGGAGAGGATGGATTCGAAAGAGCCCGACCCCGTGCGCTGGATCGGCTTCCCCAACGTGCCTCTGACGCTCACCGCAAAAGTGGTGGAGGAGGACGTCGTGTTGGGCCTTCGGAGCGGCGTCACCACCGTGATGCGGGTCCAGGATGCAGGCTATGGCTACCACCGGGCCAAGAACGCGCTTGGGTCGGAGCCGCTCTACCGTCCGGGCCATCGGCGAACGCTCGTCCTGACGGTCGCCACGCCGGGAGTAGCCCAGTCGGTCGAAACGGGCTTCGCCGACGTGAACGTCGAGCGAAGCGCAAAGTCCGTGCCTTGGGCGGAGCTTCCCGCAGAGTTGAGAACGGCTTTCGAGACGGCGATCAGGCGGAGCGACGGCTAGAACCCGTCGCTCGACTTCAGAAGGTGCGGTCAAGGGAGGCGCCTCAGCCCTTGGTTACTCAACCAAGAGGTGCTGAAAAACGGAGGGAACGCCCCTTAGGCGCCGGACGCTCTCGTGCCGACGTTGAGGACTCGAAAGGACGAAAGCCTCCGCGCGGCCACGGAGATCGCGGCGAGAGGATTGGAGAAGGACCGGTTACGAGCAGCGCGTTTAGAGGAAGGGGACCTCACTCGGCCCGACCCATTGACCGCTTTCGGCGGCGTTCTCGATGTCGGAGAGCATCCGGTGGCGGCGCACGGCGACTTCAAAGTCGGGCGCGGTCGCCGTGCCCTCGCGTAGGTCCCGCTCGATCCGACCATAGAGCTCGGCGACCGCGATTGCGAGCGTGGGAAGTTCCTTCGCGCTGAAGTAGCGGTCCGGCACCGGCAATGCGTCCAGCGTGCGGGCTTCGCCCCGACCGCCCCTCAGCGTGAGCTCGGTGAGCTGGAGGTGGCCGACCGGGCCGGTGACCTGAAGGTCGCCGTCCGTGCCGTTGATCTCCCACATGAGGTTCGTGCCGCGCGACACGCCTCCCCGGTAATGCAGCGCGGCGACCGCGCCGCTTTCAAGCGTCCCGACGACGGCCAACTGGTCGGCGGCGGTCTTCGGACGTCTCTCGCCCGTCTCCGCCACCGTGAACTCCTTGTAGTGAACCGTCGTCACCGCCGCGAGGTCCTTGAACTCCCCCAAGGCGTCGCACAGGGTGTCGACGGTGTGGCCGAAGGGGATCGTGACCATCGTCGCGCCGTTCTGGACGTCTTGCACGTAGGCGTCGGCGGCAGACGTCGTCGTGCCCCATCCTCCACCGGAGCCGACGAGGGTCGTGGAGAGCACGGTGCCCACGTACCCTTCGGCCAGAAGGTCGCGCAGGTAGGCGATCGCGGGCGCGCACCGGGCCTGAAGTCCGACGAAGTTGGGGACCCCCTTCGCCTTGGCGAGGCGGTCGAGTTCGACCGCCTCGCCGAGGCCGTTGCCGAGGGGCCACTCGCAGAACACCGCCTTGCCCGCCTCGATCGCCGCGCTCACGACGTCGAGGTGGGACGGCACCTTGACCGTGACCACCAACAGATCGACGTCGGGATCGGCGGCGAGGGCGCGGGCGTCGTCGTACGCAGCCTTGGCCCCAAACGCCGCCGCCGCCGCTTGGGCGCTCGCCATCTTCGTCGTGCTCACCGCCCGGATCTCGAATCCGGGCAGCGTCTTCAGCGCCGGAACGTGGGCGTTGAGCGCCCAGCCTCGATCGGGGGACGCGCCGACGAAGCCGACGCCGATTTTCCTGCCGTCGAAGTTCATGAAGAGATTCATACCATATTTCGAAACATTTCGAAATATGATTGAAGGAAGCCATACTGATGAAGAGGACGGCAGACCAAGATGAGCAAGCACCTTGCGGAGCCCAGGACGGACGACTTGTCGTTGACCGACGTTCTCTATGCGCTGAGCGACGAGACCCGCCTTCGGATCGTCGAGCTGCTGGCGAACGCGGAGTCCGTGCCTTGCGGCGGCTTTGCGATCGACGTTCCGAAGTCGAGTCTCTCCTACCACTTCCGCGTGCTGGTGACCGCGGGCGTCATCGAGCGCAGGAAGGTCGGCACCGCCATCCACAACCGTCTGCGAACCGACGACCTCGACGCGCGTTTCCCGGGGTTGCTCGGCTCCGTGCTCGCCGCCCGCCGTGCCGCCGAGAGCGCTTCGGTCGATCCGCTCCTTACCGGCTCGAGGGGCAGGCGATAAGTCTGGAACCCCCTCGGAACCTACCGCTTCCGACACTCCCCTTTGGGGTACCGGATCTCGCTTGCCTAAACGGGCGCGAGGACGCTCCCGCCCCTACTGGAGCTTCACGTCGGTGAACGGCACGTTGCCATCGCCGATCATCGGAGGCTTGCCGCCGGAGGCCTTCCACTTCTCGATCGCCTTGCGGAGAATCTCGAGCTTCTTCACCGCGATCGCCCCTTCGCCGCTCTGAGACGCGAGAAGCACGTTGAGTTCCGCCTGCTTGCGCGCCTCGGTCTCGACCGTCTGCGCCTCGATGCGGGCC
>CAXUKB010000451.1:0-3445 GCA_964251345.1 uncultured Fimbriimonas sp.
CGACGCGCTCCGGAAGGGAGGCCACGACGCCAAAGCCATGGCCCGGGCGGCGGACACCGTCTCCCGGGCGCTCGCGCTGACGCCTACGGACGGGCCTCTCGCGGCGGAGATCGCGCGCCTGGCGGCCGAAGGCGCCGTGGAAGGACCGACCCAAGCGCATCCCGTGACGGACCGCATGCCCTTCTCGCGGCTGAGGGCGGTCGTCGAAGATCGGGCGTGGCGGGAGGCGCCTCCGGAAGGGGTCAAGGCCGCGCCGAGCGCCGCCGACTTTCCGGGCGCGGTGCCCGCCGGCGCCAAGCGGCTCACGCGAACCGTCGCGATCGACACACGGATTCCGCAGTGGCACGGCACCGGTTTGTACGCCGCGCCGGGGGAGGTCGTGCGGGTCGATCTTCCCTCCGGCGCGGCGGGCAAAGGAATGGGTCTTCGCATCGGGAGCCAGACCGACACGCTTTGGGAAACCGCCCCGTGGGACCGCTTTCCGGACATCAGCCGCCGATGGGCGCTCGACAAAGGGGAAACCCGGGTGGCGAGTCCCTTTGGCGGAGCGGTGTTCGTCGACGTGCCCGAGGGCTGTGCGCTGGGCACGATCGCGGTGACGATCTCCGGCGCGGTGCCCGCGCCGCGCTTCGTCCGCGGCGTCACCACGACTGCGGAATGGACGCGCGAGATGTCGGAGCCCGGCGGGCCGTGGGTGGAGTTGGAGGGGCAACGGATTATCCTCTCGATTCCCCGAAGCGCCTGCGCCGAGCTCAAGGACCCCGCGCCGCTCATGGCCTTCTGGGACGAGACGTTCGAGCGCGCCCGCGAACTCTATGCCGCCCCGCCCCGGACGCGTCCCGAGCGGTACTGCGTCGACCGGCAGATCTCTGCGGGCTACATGCACAGCGGCTACCCCATCATGACCTTCGAGGACGTCGCCAAGACGTTCGTCGATGTCGCCAAGCTGCGCGGTAAGGGCACGACGTGGGGCTTCTTCCATGAGCTTGGCCACAACTTTCAGGAAGGCGACTGGACCTTCGACGGCACCGGCGAGGTGACGAACAACCTGTTCTCGCTTTACGGCTCGGAAAAAATGGATGGAATCGTGCCCGCCGAGTACGGAATCGCCCACTCCGCGATGACGCCGGACGGGCAACGAAAGCGGCTCGCCGCCTACCTCGCCAAGGGTGCGCGCTTCGAAGATTGGAAGTCCGACCCGTTCCTCGCCCTTACGATGTACGTCCAGGTTCGAGAGGCGTTCGGCTGGGCGCCGTTCACTCGGACGTTCGCGAGCTACCGAACCGACCCGCCGCATCCTCGTAGCGAGACCGAGAAGCACGACGCCTGGATGGTCCGCCTCTCCCGTGCCACGGGCCGGAACCTCGGTCCGTTCTTCGTCGCGTGGGGCGTCCCCACGAGCGAAGCCGCGCGGGCGTCGATTGCCAGTTTGCCGTCCTGGATGCCCGCCGATTGGCCCTCATAAGCGCAACGATCGTCGGCTTCCGCCCGTCGAACCGATGTGGGGGCACGATGAAGTGGAACGGCGCGTGGTGCGGAGGATTGGCGGCCATGGTTCTCGGCGCGACGGGAGTCCGCGCGATCGCCGACAAACGTGTGGGCGTCGCCCCCTGGGACTTCCCAGATGGGCCGAACCCTTACCCAGGGGCTCTGGCGGGCGCTCCCAGCGTGAAAGATCCGAAGGGGCTGGTTCGCTCGGCAAACTCCGAAGGCTCGACGGACAACGGCTACTCCATCAAGCTCGTCGCTTTGGGCCGTCGGGGCCTGAACTCGATGGACGAGATCCTGCCCGACGCGCGGCCGATTTGGAAACCCGATGGCTCGCCCAATCTGGGCCATTCCGCGACCGGAATGGTAGACAACCCAGGAGGCGTTCTCGAAGACCGAGGGGCACGCTACCTTACGTTCGAGTTCACCGGACCGAAACCGGGTCAGGTCGACGTCATGGGCTATGTACCCGACCGGGCACGGGAGGAGACGCCCCGGCCCGAGTTCCACGGATGGGATCGCGCGCATTGGACGTACGCCGGTCCAAAGCGGATCTACGGGACCTGCGTCGTGGTGGACGACCGCTCCGCGTCGCACTACCGCTTCGCGGTGGCCGACGGGGAGTGGGTTCCCGTCGCTTCGGCGCCTTACCCTCCTTACAAGCGCCAAAACGCGACCCTGCTTCGCGGTCCTTGGGGGACCGTCCGGCGTGTGGTGATCCCCCGGCCTCGTTCAACGAGCCGGTGGACGATGAAAGATGAGCACGGGACCTACGTCGCCTCGGAATCGACTCTCGCGCCGTCGAACGAGCTTCGGGTGCGGTTCCTCGACGCGGCGGGGAAGGAGGTTCACCCTAATGGCTGGCCCCAAGGTGCGACCCCGGCGACGATGATCGTCGAGTCGCGGCCGTGGCATTGGGTCGAGATCTCGGGCGTCCATTACGACCCCGATCCCGCGAAATGGCCCAAGGGCTATTGGGGCGAGGAAGGTGAGAGAAGCGTCTCTCGCGCGGGCGGTACGAGTCTCGAAGCGATCATCCTCCCCGCGCCGAACGAGTATCAGGGCTGGGATCCGGCCGACGTCTACGCGCCCGACGGGCGGCTTTGGCGCAACCACCCGGACGTCCGATCGATCCGTCCCTCGTTCTCCGGCGGCGAGCTTCTCCGCGATCCCCTTGTGGCGGCGTTGCGTTTGGACGAGACGCGAGTCTCCGCATCGACGCCCGCTCGGATCGAGGCGTTCGCCGCCGCCTCGGCAGTCCCGGGCCAAGACCTTCGCGAACGGCTTCGTCCGTGGTCGACGATCATCGCGACGCGGCCCGTGGCTCAGGTGCTTCTCAACCGTCCGACGCGGCCCTACGTTCAATTCGCGGTGCGCTACGGTTCGGAAGAGTGGACGAAGATCGGGGAGATAATCCTTCCTAAGCTCGAAATTCCCCACGTCGACCCGAAAGGCCGTTCCGGCTACGGCGTAGGAGCGGTCGGCAACACAATCTTGAGTCTCGGTCTTCGCAACGACGGGCACGCGGTGCTCGACTGGCGGCGCGGCGAGGAACATGAATCGACGCAAAAGTCTCTGGTGTGGCCCGAAGACGGCGACGTTCGGGTCATCGCGCGGATGCGATCCGGCGAAAGGATCCCTCTCGTCCGAAGCTCGCCGGGAATTCGTGGTCGGGGTACATCGTGCCTGTATGCCGCCTTCAGCCTGACGAACGATGCCGATGGCCTTTACGACGGACTTCGCCAGGGCGGCATCACCCAAGGACAGGTGAGATTGAATCAAATCTCCGCATTTGAGTTTGAAGCGCAACGCCCTTCCGAACCGGTGTATGTGACGGCGAAGCTTCCACCCTCCCATCGCTAACCGAGGGATTTCGCTCCGCGTCGGCCAGCCGCGGTCTCGAGAGCCTCTGGCCCTGAAGAAGCAACCCCTCTTCCCTCTTCCCTCTTCCCTCTTC
>CAXUKB010000452.1:0-3442 GCA_964251345.1 uncultured Fimbriimonas sp.
ATCCAGGCCAGAAGATCCCGGATCAACGCGGCACCCTCAGGGTTTTGCCACCCAAGGGGAGGGTTAGGTGACCGAATCGAACCCCCTTTTGCCGAGCCTTTGAACCTACGGCAGGCCTAATAACGACGTCGTTCGAACTTGGGGTGACGAGGTGACGATTCCCGAGCGATTCGGCGACGTTTTTTCGCGGTTCCGTCCGCGCGCCCCGCGTCGGCTCTCTCTTTATATTTTCCTTAACAGATGGATCAAAACCGTCACCCCCGTCACCCATTGGGTTCGAATCGAGCGGTCGACGGTGACCTTTCGGCCCGGCGCGGTGGCGAAGATCTCCCGAATAGGGGGCAGTTTCCGGCGGCCGGTGGCGATTCACTCGGCCTCCTGATCGAAATCGCTCTCGAAGGCGCCGGATTTCATCGCCAGTCCGGTCAGCCAATGAAAGCCCTTCGGCTCGATCTCGCGGAAACCGCGGCGACGCAGAAGATCCGCCTTGAACGCCTTCTTCGTCCGGTGCGCCCCGCGCACCCGCGACTCCTTCACGAAGTCGGCGTAGTCCCGGTAGGCCTGGTCGGTGCGGACGCGGAACGATCCGCCCACCTCGCACCGCTCGTCCATCCAGAGCGCCAGCGAGTCGTTCTCCGCCCGGTAGGCGGCGACGAGCGAGAGCACCTCCGGCGGCAGCGCGAGGCCGTTGCGCTTCCAAAGGCCGTAGCCTTCCACGAGCAGCCGAAGCACGCCGGGCAGCTCCCCGCCGATCTTCTCCTGCAGGTTTTTGTCCTGGGGCAGGTCGCCCTCCTCCCACTCGGGATCGGTCCGGTCGTAAAACGACTGCTCGAGCGGGATCGCGACCACCCGGTTGGCGTAGGAGTTGTCCCACGCCACCGCCGGAAACGCGTTGACGCCGTACCACAGCTTGGAGCGGTTGGCGAACTGCCGCTCGTCCTTGCCCTTGCGCTCCGCCTTCATCGTGCGGCTCCCCACGAAGTCCTTGATAAACTCGGCGTCGATGCTCCCGGCCGCGCTCGTCTCGTTGGCGAACACGAATCGCCGCCCCTCGAGCGCGCTGGTGGCGAACCGCGCCGAGTCGCTCGCCGCGTTGCGCAGCAGCCGCTTGTTGATCCCGCCGCAAAGCCCGTCGCCCATCAGCATCTGCATCGTTTCGAACAGCGTCGTCTTCCCGTTGCGGCCCCGGGGACCGAACAGCAGGAAAAACTTCTGCTCCTTTACGCTGCCGCCCAGCGAGCAGCCGAGCGCCCGCAGCAGCAGGTCGACCAGCTTGGGCCGCCGCTTCGCGATGGCGAGGAGAAACTCCTCGAACACCGGGCACTCCGCCTCGGGATCCCAGTCGACGGCGACCCCCTTGGTCATCAGGTAGGCGCGGGGATCGTCGACCAGGGTGCCCGTCGCCAGGTCGAGGACGCCGTTGCCCACCCCCAGCAGTTCGTCGTGGGCGTCGAGCTCCGCGGCCCGGACGACGATGCCGGGAAACGCCTGGGCCTCCCGCAGGATGGCGGCGAGGCGGCCGCTCGACTGGCTCCGCTCGCCCTGCCGGCGGACCTCCGGGTCGGGGTCCTGCAGCATCGCCTCGGTCATGGTCTGCGCGAGGTTCCGCGCGTGGGAGTGCTTGGCGTCGTCCTCGTGCCAGCGATGGCCCCGCCAGACGAGCCAGCGGTCCCAGTCGGCGCAGTACCGCAGGTCGTCGCCGAACGCCCGGGCGAACCGCCGCGCGTTGGCCAGGTCGCTCTTGACCAGCGGCGGGATTGCGGGGGCTTCGGTCTCCCAGGGTTGCTGCGGGTCGACCCGGACGAAGTCGTCGACGCCGAACCCGGCCCCGAAGTGGTCGGCCGCGTCTTTGCCCTGGGCCGCCTCGACGCACCGCACGGACGCGGCGACCCCCATCATCTCGCGGGCGACCCGGGCGACGTGCTCGAACCCGGCCTTGTCCCGGTCCCGAACCAGCACGACGTCGAAGCCGCGCAGGCACTCGGTGTACTCGGGCCGCCACTTGCCCGCGCCCATCGGGTTGCAGGTCGCCCGCAGCCCCGCCGCCTCCAAGGCGTGAACGTCCTTCTCGCCTTCGGCCACGTAGACGGGGCCGCCGCCCGTGGCTTGAAGCCGGTCGAGGCGGTACAGCACGCGCCGGACGCCCTGCAGGTTGCCCACCCACCGGCCGTTCTGGACGTGGCCCTGCCGAAACGTTTTCGGCTCGAACCGGCGGCACTGGAAAAGCTCCTGCCCCCGTTCGTCGACGTAGGCGTAGGCCTCCACGGGCCGGGGCTGGGGCGCGGGCTCCGGCCCAAGGGCCCCTCCGATCTGTTCGTAGGTACAGCCCGCGAAGCAGTGCAGCAGCACGCCGCCGTCCGCTTCGCGGATCGATAGGGAAGGCGTGCGGTCGTCGTGAGCCGGACAACGCGCGATCCAGCCCTCCCCCGCCCTCTTCACGCCTTCCAGCTTAGAAAGAACCGTTTCGATCGTCATCTCGATGCCCCAGCCGCCCGCTCGGGCAAGCCTTCGGCATTCGGATGAACCGCTTTAAGGGGTCGGGACATTCATCGAGGCGGAACTCACCGCTCGATCGGATCAGATCCTGCGACCACCGCGCGCATCCGCTCCGACGTAAAGGTCCGATTCTCCCTCGACACGGCCGCGCTGAATAACTGAAATACAGAAGGCCGAAGCGGATTTCCCCGCTTCGCCCCCTTTCTTCGGATACCAAGTACAGCCACGAACTCTTTTGCACACACAGCTGGTCTGCCCCCCAGAAAGTAGGCCACTGAAAACTAGAGACTCCGCTTCAAGATAGAAGGAGTCATCGAGTGAAGAAGAGCAGATTCAGCGAGGACCAGGTGGTCCGGATTCTCGACGAGGTGGGCGCGGGCAAGGCCGTGCGCGAGGTGTGCAAGGCGCACGGGTGAGCGAGGCGACCTACTACGCCTGGCGACGCAAGTACGCGGGCATAGAGACCGACGACGTCAAGCGCCTTCGGGAGCTCGAGGCGGAGAACGCCGCCCTCAAGCGGATCGTGGCCGAGCAGGCCTTGACGATCGACGCGACGGGGAGGCTCCTGAGAAAAAATGGGTTTCGGCCCCCGAGCGACGCGCGGGGGCCGCGTACCTAGTGAGCGAGGGACTCTCCGGGCGCAAGGCGTGCAAGACGATGGGCATCTCGCGCCGGGGCTACGGCTTGGCCGCCAAAGAGGAGGACCGCGACGCCGATCTGCGCGAGAGGCTGCGGGCGACGTGGCGGCCCAACATGGGCTACCGCACGGCGCACGCGCTGGTCAGGCGCGAGCTCTCGCCGCTCAACGTCAAGCGGGTGCACCGAGTCTGGAAAGAAGAGAAGCTCGGCCGGATGAAGCGGTATCGCAAGAGGCGCACGGGCTCCACGGTCCCGCTCTCGGCCAAGGCCCGGAACGAAGTCTGGTGCCTGGATTTCGTGTTCGACG
>CAXUKB010000453.1:0-3298 GCA_964251345.1 uncultured Fimbriimonas sp.
GATCGAGCCATTGCTTCGTCAGACTCCACGGGGTTCCTTCGGTCAGCGCGACGATGTCGGGATCGACGGTGAAGAACGTGCCCTGCTGTGCGGCGCGAAAGGCGAGGGTGTTCACGCCCATTCGCCGAGTGCGATCCCAAGACCGGCCACTGGTGTCGTCGCCCGTGCGTTGCGCCTCGTGCGTGCCGGCGGTCAGGTGACCCACCGTGTTGCACCCGAGGAGGCGCATCGAGCCCGCCGCCTCTCGGATCGTCGCGTACAACGCGAGCAAAACCTCGGCGGTGGTCTTCGTATCGTCGTGGAACCGCCAGCCGTCGTTGGTGATCGTCGCGCCCATGCTGGAGCCCCAACGTCCTAGGATGTCCCAGGTGGTGAAGTCGTGCTTCACCATTTCGTAGCCCCACTCGCGGAAGCGCCGGAAGTGAGCCGCGATGTGTTCGTGAACCTCAGGGATCGTGGGGTCGAGGGTGTCCTTGTCTCGGCCCGAAAGCCAAGATTCCGGCTGGCCCGGAAGCTTCGTCAGCGGCCGGAACCAAAGCCCCGGTCGTAGCCCGAGCCCTTTGAGCCGTCTCGCGAAGGCACCCATGTCGCCGAACCGTTCGTTGCCGAACCAGGGTCCGTGTCCCAGCCGTCCTCCGCTCGACCAGCCGTCATCGATCACGGAATACGGCCGGTTCGACGCGTCGGGCGAGAGCTCCGCGACGAGCGCGCCCACGCTCGCAACGAGGTCCGCGCTGTTGTTGCCGTAGGCGTAGTTCCAATCGTTGGTCCCGTAGATCGGGTGCTCGGAGAGGCGGGGAGCGGGACACATCGTTCGGCAGAGCGCCCGTTGCGTCTCGAATGGATCGCCGCCGGAGACGGCGACGACGGTGGCGACCGCCAGCGTTCGGTCGCCCATCCGCACGGGAACGCCCCCACTGCGGACGTCGGCCCAGAGCGCGATCCCTTCGGAGTCGGCGGTCCAAAAGCAGAGCGCTCGTGCTCCGGTCATGACTCCGTAACCGTGAGTTGCCTTGCCATCGTAGACGAGGAAGCTCCACGGCATCGCTCGGCCGGGCATCTCGCCGCGCCAGCCGAGATCGGCGTAGGAGCGCTCCCAATGATCGCCTAGGAACCGCCCCCGCAACTCGCCGCGCCAGCGAAGATGGAGGCGGGTCACCGGAACCGAGGCCCGCAATGTCAGCGCGCCTGCTCGGTATGCGACCTCCACGCCCCCGCCTTCCCAAGCGTCGCCTCGCTTCTCAAGCCGAATCTCGCCGTCCGCGCCGAACACCTGAACGAGATCGGGCGAACGTCGAACGTCGATCGGTTCGGAACGCGGTTCCATGGCCATGCTGAGGGTCGGTAGGCCCGCCAAACCAAGGGCGGCGGCCCCTTTCACGAGGTCGCGACGAGTCGGCTCCATACTCCGCAAGTTACCCGCGATGGTTTTCGAAGGCCCGGCACGAAGGAGAGACTGGAGATGAGCTTGGCGCTAGATTGGTTGAGGAGGGAAGACAAGGAAGACCCGATGCGCTATCTCGACGACGTGTTCCGCTATGCGAGAACCCGCTTGGGCGATCGCGAGGAGGCGGAAGACGTGGCGATCGAGGTCGTGCAGAGTTTGCCTAATCCCTGCCGCCGAGGCGAGTTGCGATCGTACATGGTGGGCATGGCACGCCGTAAGATCGCCGATCGTCTCCGGCGACGGCGTCCCTTCGCCGCATTACGGGAAGGGGATGCGGTGGGACGGTTCGACTTCGCCTCGGATGAGGCTGCTTCGGTCGAAGCGGCCTTGGCCCGTCTCACCGCAGAGCATCGCGAGCTGCTGACCCTCAAGTATCTCCTGGGCTTCTCCAGCCGCGAAATCGGACTTGCGCTCGGCAAACGCGCAGATGCGGTGGACAGCGGACTTCAGCGGGCTCGCGCAGCTTTTGCCGAGATTTGGAAGGAGATGGAATGAACGAAAACGAGATCGAACGACTGTTCGCCAATTACCGTGATTCCCTTGGGGATTGCGGCCGACCGCTCCGCGAAGTTGATCCTAAGGTGCCGAAAACCCGATGGCTCGTCTGGTCGGCTGGGGTCGGCGTCTTCGTCGCTGGCACCCTCGCCGTGACGTTCGTTCCGACCGAAGCATCGGCGGCCAAGCTCGTGCAAGGAATGGAGAGCGCGATGGCCCGCGTGAGGTCGATGGACATGACGTTCGAGGCACAACGACCCTCCGGACATTGGGTTGCGTTCTTGCGCCAGCGCTACCAAAATGGGGCCTGGCGAATCGACTCGGAGAAGGGAAGGGGGCAACGGGTCTCCTATGTGCTTCGAAACAGGCTTCTCCTTACGGATTACGAACGGCTCGACCACGCTACGCTCGAACCTGCGGGTAACGATTTTCTTAAGATAAGCACCGATGACCAAAGCATTCTAGACATCGTTAAACAGAGCGTCGATTCGGGCCATGTCGATACCCCTCGGGAAATGCGGGTCGAAAGGCGAGGCACGACCGACGTTATCGTGATGGATCGCTCAAAGGATCGTTATCACGCTGAGATCGTCGTCGATTCCAGGACGCGGCTGCCGGTTTCGGCGACTGTCGAGGTTGATTACGGCATCGATCACGGCGGAATCAATTGCTTTCGACAGTCCTATCGTTTCGGCGAAGCGATTCCGACTTCGATCTTTGCAACGCCGAAGGGAAAACCGGTCCTCGATTCCACCCATGAGAGGCTGCGCTTAACGCAACGTTGGAAGAACTCGATCGCGACTGCAGGCGAGACTCATGTGCGAGACGCGTGCGTTACAAGCGACGGTACGGTTTGGATCGCCGTCAGTCATCGAAGCTCGAAGTACACGGTTGAGTTACCCGCCTCGATTCCGGGCTATACCCGTGTGAATGACGTTCATCCGGGTTCCTACAGTGGGAACGAGCGTCCGTTCGAGCTGGAAAACGAGGATCTCGTTTTCGTCGGATTTGCTCCGATCGATCCCACGGTTCGATACCCCACATCGGTGAAGGTCGGCTTCGCCCTGAGAACCGGCCGCGGGAAGGGCTTCGCTCAACCCCGGAACACCACGGAAATTTCAACCGGAGAGCCGCTCTCATTGGCGCTTCGACGAGTTTCGGGGAGGGCTCCCGATTGGTTTCCGGCGCTCGATCTGGATTGTCTCACCTTGGAACTGCCGGTCCAAATTTGGAATGCTCGGGCTACAGCCCTTGAAGACGCCGGTCGCGACCTTGAGGCCGCCCACGCTTACGAGTGTTGCGCCGAAGCATTCGAGAACTTTATCGTGTACGCCGGATATCGCCCCCTGGAGCGGG
>CAXUKB010000454.1:0-3001 GCA_964251345.1 uncultured Fimbriimonas sp.
TTCTGCGCGACCTTACGGGCGAGGATCGAAGGGCAGAGGCTAGAAAGCGTCGAAGTCCCTCCGGGCGAGCGGATCTTGACCCTTCGCTTTTCGAATGGCCACCGACTCGTCGCGGAGCTGATGGGAAAGCACAGCAACGTGATGCTAGTTAGTCCCGAGGGACGGGTCGTCGGCGCCCTGAAATGGGTTTCTCGGGCGCAAAGCGTCCGTCCGGTGGCCTCGGGCGCTCCCTATGTGCCGCCGCCCGTACTCGGGCGAGGCGGCGGATCGCCGTTTCTCGCGAAGCTGCGGGCCGCGGGCGGCGGGGAAGGGGCATGGCGCCCGGTGCTGTCGCTCGGCAACGGTGCTTACCCCTACTCGGTCGCGCCGCTCGGCTTGCCCGAACTCTCCCGCGGCTCGCTAAGCGTGGCGCTCGAGCAGCACTACGCGGCGGCGATCCCGGCCGCAGAGGCGGAAAGCTTACGAAACGGACTGCTCGCCGCCTTGCGTCGCGTGCGGTTGGCGCGGGAAGCGGCGGTGGCGGATCTTTCGCAGGCGGTCGCGGCGGGAGAGCGGGCGGGCGAATGGCAGAAGACCGGCGATCTGATTCTGGCGTACGGCCCCTCCGCGCCGGCCGAGGCATCGTCCATCGAAGCTTGGGACTATGAAGGCAATCCCATCACCCTTGCACTCGATCCGGAGTTCGGTTGGAAGGAAAACGCCGAGCGCTACTTCCGCCGCGCCCGAAAGGCGAAAGCACGGCTGAGCGAGGTGAGGGAGCAGGGAGGGAGACTTCAAGCGGAGGCCGACCGCGTCGGAGTCTTGATCGCGCGGGTCGAGTCGGCGATCGACTTTACGACGTTGCAGCGACTCGGGGACGAGGCACGGGAGAGCCGATGGCTTCAGACGCCGGTCGCGCCCTCGACGAAACCGGAGGATCGCCCGTACGGCGGTTTTCGCATTCGCGAACTCGTCGCCCCCGGCGGATGGACGGTTCTTTACGGCGAGAACGCGGAGGCGAACGACTATCTCACCCTGCGGGTCGCCCGCTCCGAGGATTACTGGCTTCACGTTCGCGGGGCGACGAGCGCGCATGTGGTCGTGCAGACTCGCAAAACGCCGGACAAGGTGCAGCGGGAGGCTCTGGAGTTCGCGGCGCGGGTGGCGGTTCGGCACTCCCCAAGCAAGCACAGCGGCTACGTCGCGGTGGACGTCACGCTCAAGAAGCACGTGCGAAAGCCGCGCGGCGCGGCGAAAGGCTCGGCGCTTTACACGCATGAAAAGACCCTCCACGTCGAAGGGGGTTAGCCGATCCGTCGTATGGGTCGGCGATCGGACGTAGAAGAAGGGTCGGCTCTGACGAACCGACGCTATAATCTAGCGTCGGGCTTTTGCCACCGACCGCTTGAGGTGAACGAAAATACCAGGATTTAGAAGACCGCCCCGCCCGGAACCGGGCCCCGAGATCAACAACCGCGTCCTCCGCCACCGGGAGATCCGGGTCATCGACGAAGATGGCGGCCAGCTCGGCATCATGCAGAGCCGGCAGGCCCTGAACCTTGCTCGCGAGCAGGGTCTCGACTTGGTCATGGTCAGCCCTTCCGCGCAGCCGCCGGTCTGCCGAATCATCGATTACGGCAAGCACAAGTACAACGAGAGCAAGCTCGGCAACGACAAGAAGAGCAAACAGCAGGAAGTTAAGGGTATAAAGATCAGTCCGCGCATCGCGGAGCACGATCTGGAAGTCGGGGTCAAAAAGGCCGTCCAGTTTCTCGAAGAGGGGGACAAGGTCAAGGTCACCTGCATGTTCAGGGCGCGCGAGGTCACCCACCCGGAACTGGGTCAGCAAAGGCTGGCGAAGTTCCTGGAGATGGTCTCGGAATACGCCACGTCGGAGAGAACTCCGACGTTGGACGGGCGCATGATGATCATGGTGCTCCTTCCGAAGCCTGGCGTGGCGAAGAAGAAAGATGCCAAAAGTTCGAACAAACAAGACCGCCGCAAAGCGGTTCAAGATCACGGGAACGGGGAAGATCACACGGCGGAAGTCGCACAACAATCACCAGTTCCTGCACAAGGGAGCGTCTCGGAAGAGGCGTCTTGAGCTTGAGCCGGTTGTGTTCCAGGGCGAGCAGAAGCGGATGCGCCGCCTGCTCGTTCTCGGCCAAGTAAAGGACAAGGCGCCTTCCGACGTTCCGGCCGAGAAGGCCGCTCGTCAGGAGCGCCAGAAGGCCGATCGCGCGACGCTCGTCGCGCTCGTTTCGTAGTTCCGACCCGTCGGAACGACTCCCCTACCGCTACCGAGCCGATGACTGACTTGGGACGGGCGATGAGACCGATCTCGTCGCCCCTCGAACACGCCTCATCCGCTCTGGGACCCGGTCTGTAACTAAGACTAAACGAGGAGAATAGAAAAACAAATGGCACGCGTCAAACGCGGTCTCATGCGCCACAAGCGCCACAAGAAGGTCATCGCCAAGGCCAGCGGCTATTGGGGACGTAAGAAGAACGTCTTCAAGCGCGCTCACGAGCAGGTGATGAAGTCGGGGCAATATGCCTTTCGCGACCGTCGTCGCAAGAAGCGAGAGTTCCGGCGCCTTTGGATCACCCGCATTACAGCGGCTTGTTCTTCGAATGACATCAAGTACTCGCAACTCATCAATGGTCTCACCAAGTCCGGCATCCAGGTGAACCGAAAGATGCTCAGCGAGCTTGCGATTCACGAGCCGGCCGCGTTCAGCGCGGTCGTCGCTCAGGCTAAAGCGGCGCTTTAGTCGTCGTTAACCTTCGGAGGGCGCCCGGTCTTTGGACCGGGCGCCCTTTTGTTTTCCGGGGTAGGGTTACTCGCGGTGGCGCAAGAAAAGCGAGGTTGGAGCTTGGGCCGGGGGACGATCCCCTTTGCGTCCGTCCTAATCCTCGTCTGTATCCTCGGCGCGTCCTGGGTGACCTTCGACCGCGTCCGAGACGTTCTCGCGACCAAAGAGTGGGTCTCCCACACCTGGGAGGTGAAGGCCAACCTCGA
>CAXUKB010000454.1:3011-3287 GCA_964251345.1 uncultured Fimbriimonas sp.
CTTACGGAACGGTCGCGGCGGCGGAAAGCGACCTCCGGGCCTACGTGATCAGCAAAAACGGCCCTTCCTACAGGCGCTACCTCGCGTCGAGGCCCCTCGCGGACGCGGCGATCGACCGCGTCCGTTCCCTCACGATCGACAACCCGGCGCAGAAATCGAACCTCGACCGCCTTCAGCATGCCGTCGACGTTCGCTACGAGACGATGAAGCGGACGGCGGGGCTGCGTCAGCGCCTGGGTCTTTGGTGCATGGTCGCGGCGCGGACGCAAGGACCGG
>CAXUKB010000455.1:0-695 GCA_964251345.1 uncultured Fimbriimonas sp.
ACCCAAGTCTCTCCCTCGATCTCCACGGGGAACTTCAAGGTTCGCCACCGCTCGACTTGGCCGCCGATCGGGACGTCCTCCTCGATCTCCATCGGGGCGCCGGTTAGGCGGACGACCGCGTCGGCTTCGCGAAAACCGTCGGCCGCTTCTTTCGGGAAGAGGTCGAAGTCCTGGAGGCCCGGGAGCGTACCAGGCTCCCGCCCGACGAGCGTCTCGAAGGGCCGGTTCGCAAATTGGTAAACCCCTTGCGCGTTCTTGAGGAAGGCCGAGGCGGGCGCGTTGTCGAAGAACGCGGCGAACCGACGTTCGCTCTGGGCGAAACGGTCGGCGCGAGCGCGGGCGCGCAGGAGGGCGCCCGCTTGGCGGGCCAGCGCCGCCAGCGCCGCGACCTGGCGAGGCGAAGGCTCGCGTGGCACGGTGTCGATGCAGCAGACGGTACCGACGGCTTGGTCGTCCACGAGGATGGGCGCTCCCGCGTAAAACCGTGCGCCAAGCGGACCGGTCACCAGAGGATTATCGGCGAAGCGAGGGTCAAGGGCCGCGTCGGCGACGACGAGCGGTTCCGAATCGAGAATGGCGTGCGCGCAAAAAGCGATGTCGCGCGAGGTCTCGCACACCTCGATCCCTGCCTTGGCCTTAAACCACTGGCGGTCGCTGTCCACCAGGGAAACGAACGCGATGGGAACGTCCATGAG
>CAXUKB010000455.1:705-3277 GCA_964251345.1 uncultured Fimbriimonas sp.
CCGCCCGCACGACGTCGTCGTACTCCGCCTCGGGAAGCGTATCGAGAACCTTCAGCGCGCCGAGCGTGGCAAGCCGTGCCTCTTCGTGGATTGGATGCGGGGCCGTCACTTAAAGCCATTTTCGGCCCTCCGATCGACGCACCTCAGCTTTTCGACGAGCGATAAACCGCGCAAGCACTCCTGTCGGCAAATGTACGAGAGGTGTCCGTGGGAAGGAGAAATCAATCCTTTCAGGTGTGCCTATGAAGTCTGGGCCATTCGTAGTTCGACGCTCCTTTGGACCTCGACCGACCAGCCTTTGGTTGTCGCCACCGCTTTTCCGCCGTCGACGCCGACGCTATAGTCGAAACCCTGCCAACGGTAGGCAACGTGCTCGGGCGTGACGCCGGCCAGGGCCGCCTTCGTCGGATCCCACTCGAACGCGAGGGTGAGTGGAGCCTCCGGCGACAGCCGGGCGGTCAGCTTCCGTTCCTCAAAACGAAGGTGCAGTGTGCGGCCTTCGCCGACGGGCAACTCGGCGAGGAGCGTCTTGCCCGTCTCGCGGACCTTCGGTCGTCCCGAGATCTGTAGACGTTTGCCCTCGGCGACGAAGAAGCCACCCGCGCCGGGCGCTTTTCCCGGCCCGGCGTCGGCGCTCCAATGGTAACCGTCGACGACGGCGGGCATCCGTTGATCCACCTCGTGGTCGCGGGTCGCCGTCCTCAGAAAGGGCTGGGGATTCCGGTCGCTGTACACGGTGAGGTCGCGAAGGTAGGGCAGGTCGCCCTTGAGGTGCAGGTCGGCGCGGTAGAAGCGGCTCTGATACCAGACGGAGCCCTCGGCGGGATCGGTGTTGCCGAACGGGTCGTCCAGCATCACTTGGGCCTGCGCGGGGGTCTCGGAGAACGTGCGCTTGAATCGGCGTCCGGAGTCGCCCATCGTCTCGACGTGGACCCCTCCCGCGTCGCGCAGCTTGGCGAGCGCCGCCATCTGCCGGGGGTACGCGTCAGCCATCTCCGGCCAACCAAAGTTGTTTTCCTGACCGAGCTGCGCGTAGGCGAAGTCGAGGGTCGGTGACTCGGCGATCATCGCGAGAAAGCGATCGATGAAGAGCGGCGAGCGGCCGGAAACCCAGACCGGTTCCATCGTGTCGGGCTGCCGGACGACCCCTCCGCTTGGCAGCTTGAAGCTATCGTCGTAGTAGTACACGGGATCCTGACCGAGCATCCGGAAGATCGGCGTGTCGATCTGCTCGCCTTTCGTGAGCGCGGGGCTCCAGGCGTTTGCCTTGCTGGGGTAGTAGCCCGCGATCGGCGCGCCCCAGATAGTGAAGCCATCGGTCGCGATTTGGTCGCGGCAGACCGCGTAGGCGTCGATTCCGTAGTGCGTGGTGACGTGCGCAAGGGTGATCGAGTCGAGATTCCAGCTTGCGACGGAGCTTGGGTATCGGCCCCAGACCTCCTTGAATCCGTTCATCGCCGCATCCGCGAGCTTGATGCGTTCCTCCGGGGTATAGCCGATGGTAAAGGCGACGAAGGGGTAATGGTCCCACTCATATCCCGGCCTTCCGCGCCACTCGACCCCGGCAGCCCGGCAGTGCCGCTCGTTCATCTCGAACCAGAAGCCGACCTCGTGGTCTTTGGCCATGTGGGCCTTGAGGTAGTCCACGAAGCGTGGCTCGACCAGGGCATCGTACTGGAGCAGCCAGGTCGCGGGCAACCGATGCGCGAGGATCGTCTCCATCTGCCGCTGGACGGGCAGCATCAGGTCCATCGGCCCCCTCGGCTCGACGCCGCGGATAAAGTTGACGACGTTGATGCAGCGGACCGAACCGGAAGAGGCCATGCGCGTGAGGACGCCCCCGAACGGAGCGGCGATCAAGGCGCCACCGGTCGACTTCAAGAGGTCCCGTCGGGAAAGCATTGGGGATTGTGGCACCGACGGTAGAGGTTGGGAGACCGCTGGAACGTCACCCTTCCTTTGGGGATGGGTCGTGCCCTGAGGGGAAGGGGATGGGAGATCGAGAGCCCTAGGCGTTTATGATCTGGGTCTACGCGATCGGAAATTGAGTCCCCGAAGCTTCCGAACTCTCCACCCCTCCTTTCTCTCGCAAGTGAAAGGAGGGGTGACGCGACCGCTCGATCTCCGGCGTCGCTGGGGAGAAAGTACACTTCCTCCCCAGCGATGGACTACCGACGCACCTACGTCCGCGATCTGTTCGATCTTGCGCCCGGAACCGAGGCGAGCGCCTTCGGATGGGTCAAGACCCGGCGCGACAGCAAGGGCGTGTCGTTCGTTCAACTCTCCGACGGCTCCTGCTTCCAAGACCTTCAGATCGTGATCCCCACGGGCACGCTGTCCGATGAGGCGCTCAAGTCGCTTACCACCGGCGCGTGCGTCCGCTTCGACGGTGCGATCGTGGAGTCGCCGAAACAAGGCCAGGCCGTCGAGATGCAGGCGACCGGGGTCCATCTCTTCGGCGCCGCGGACCCGGCGAGCTACCCCCTCCAGAAGAAAGGGGCGACGATGGAGTTCCTCCGCGAGATCGCTCACCTCAAAGGTCGCGGCAACACTTTTGGCGCGGTGTACCGGG
>CAXUKB010000456.1:0-3243 GCA_964251345.1 uncultured Fimbriimonas sp.
CGGCGCATCGCATAAGCGCGTCGAGCTCTGCACCGACGCTCGCGACGCCGACGAGGTCCGGACCATTGCTTCCGAGCGCCTCCGACGAGAAGAAGCGATAGCCTAGGAGTCCGGCGCCGTTCGTCGCCGAGTAAAGAGAGCTGACGTCCACGCCCCAAGCGCCGACTTGCTGCGCAGCGCCGATCTCGGTGGTGTCGATCGAAAATCCCGCGTACGATTGGGCGCTCGCCGCGAGGTCGATGGAGGAGGCCGTGGGCACGATGCCCGAGGCGCTCTGGTAGAGGCCGTAAAGGCGGAAGCCGCTGTTCATGCCGCGCTCCATGATGAGGAGGCTCGTGGAGCCCGGCGCGGGCTTGAGGACGTTGCCGCCTCCGTAGAGAAGATCGAGCGTGTAGCCCGTGGTCTCGCCGTCGACGATCCAGTTTAGATTCTTATTCGTTGAGCTGAAAACGTTCGAAAGGCTGGTGTTGCCGTTGAAGGAAGCGGCGTTGTCCCCGCGGTCGGGGTTTGCGGAGTAGCTGTTGCCGGTCTCCGTCGGAATGTTTTGGGTCCAGCCGTAGGTGCCGACGTTGTTCGTGAGGCTGCCATCGTGCCACGCTTCGAAGCTCGATTTGCCGAAGGTCGTGCCGCCGGACGTGTAGCCGGTGGTGACGAACACGTCCTGCGTCGGAAGCGTGGTGTTCGAAACGCCCGATCCGATGGCGCTCACCGTCTTGACCTGCGCCGCTGCGATCGCCGCGAATCCGGAAAGGGAGAGAAGGAGAAGGGTGCGGAGTCGCATATGTCTCAAGTGGATGCAAGCGGCGTGCCGAAACCTCACGCCTCGGTGGATAGACCGCTATTTAGGGATATCTGCTGGGTCAGGCGTTAGGCGGATGCCGCCGAAGGTCCCTTCGCCGGAGCGAGCCCTACCGCTACAATAGAGGCGCATGGTCGGAACCTTCGTCTTCACCCACGCGCTGCGTGATTTCGCACGGGCGCGGCGCCTCGCGGTCTGGCGCCTGGTGGCCGCGGCCGTGTACGGCATCGGCGTCGCATACGGCAGGGTGCGCGGAGACACGTCGCGGCAGGACACCTACGTCTTGCTCTCGGCGGTGCTTCCTTACCGCATCCTCGCGCTCTCGGCCGCGATCTTCGCCTCCGCCGTCGTGGCACAGGAGGTCGAGGGGCGAACCATCGTCTACCTCTTGACGCGCCCCGTGCCGCGTCAGGTTCTACTCCTCGGACGCGTTCTCGCGGCGAGCTTGGTCGTGTTTCTCGTGTCGGCCGCCTCGGCCGTCGGGGTGGCGCTCTCGACCGGGGGCGGGAAAGGACTGCTGGGCCGCGACCTCATCGCGCTCGCGGTCGGCGCCCTCGCTTATACCGGGCTGTTCACGCTCGTGTCGCTCGTGATCAACCGTGCGATGATCGCCTGCCTCTTGTTTGCCTTTGGCTGGGAAACGCTGGCCGCCGGGGTCCCCGGCGATCTAAAGCTCCTCACGCTCAACACGCACGTGATGGCGGTGGCGGAGCGCCCGACGCCCGAAGGCGGTGCGGGGTTCCTCGACGCGGTAGGCTCGATGCTCGGCGCGACCGGCGTCTCGGCGAACGCCGCGTGGCTCGTGCTGCTGGCGGTGATCGGCATCACCTTCGCCACCTCGATGGCGTGGTTCGCGCACTTCGAGTACACGGCGCGCGAAGACGCGGAGTAAGGCAGATAGGGAATCGAGAAAGGAGGGAGTTAGGTCCCAAATAGACCTAACTCCCTCCTCCGCCTAACTTCCTGATCCCCTAGTTTCCTTCTTCTCTAACTCCCCGATTCCGCCGCAGGAACGACGGGATGTCCAGGTCGATCTCGTCGAGCTGGAGCGGGGAAGCGACCGCTTTTCCCTCGGCGGCCGACGCTTCGACGGCCTTGGGCGTCTCGGCCTTCGGAGGCCACTCGATTCGAATCGGCTCGAGCTTGGGCTGAACGCCGGGCGGGGGGGGAGCCGGCGTCGGCTCCGGAGCGACGGTGGGCTCGGGGGCGCGGTACGTCGGAGCGGTGAAGCTCGGTGTGGAGTACGTCGTGGTGCTGGTCGTCGTCGGCCGGTCGAAGACCTCGGCGTTCTCGCGCTCGGTACGGTGGGTCGGCGCGGAAGAGTCCATGCCGGCCGCGAGCAGGGTGACCTGCACCTCGTCGTCCGGATGGTCGCGCATCACGTGGCCCATGATGATGTCGGCGTCCTCGGCGTCGGTGAACTGGAGGATGTACTCCATCGCTTCGTGCGCCTCGCCGAGCGAGAAGTCGGGACCGGCGGTGACGTTGACGAGAAGCCGCTTCGCGCCTTGGATGCTGGTCTCCAGCAGGGGCGAGGTGGCGGCGTGCTGGGCGGCCATCTTGGCGCGCTGATCGCCCACGCCCCGACCGAGGCCCATCAGGGCGACGCCCGCGTTGCTCATCACGGAGCGAACGTCGGCGAAGTCGACGTTGATAATGCCCGGGAGCATGATGATGTCGGAGATGCCCTGCACGCCCTGGCGCAGAACGTCGTCGGCGGCGGCGAACGCCTGCTGCATCGTGGTCTTCTTCTCGACCACAGTCAGGAGCCGGTCGTTGGGCACGGTGATGAGGGTGTCGACATGGTCGCGCAGGCGCTGGGCGCCGTCGTTCGCGAGCCGCTTCCGCTTGGGGCCCTCGAAGCCAAAGGGCTTGGTGACGACGCCGACGGTGAGGATGCCCATCCGCCGGGCCATGTCGGCCACGTGGGGCGCCGCGCCCGTTCCGGTCCCGCCGCCCATTCCGGCGGTGATGAAGACCATGTCCGCGCCCTCGAGCTCGGCTTGGATCGCCTTCTCGCTCTCCTTGGCCGCGTGCTCGCCCACCTCGGGGTTTCCGCCCGCGCCGAGGCCCTTCGTCAGCACCTCGCCGATCTGAATGCGGCGGGTCGCCTCGCTCCCATTGAGGGCTTGGGAGTCGGTGTTCATCGCCACGAAGTGGACACCCTGAACGCCCTCGCGGATCATTCGGTTCACGGCGTTCGAACCGGCGCCGCCGATGCCGATGACCTTGATGGTGGCGGGGTTCTCGAAAAGGGATTCGGGTCGCATTCTGCTCCAGGGGGACCGCCAGCTTTCCGTGCCGACGACTCCACGCGCACGAGAAAGGACGGTTAGGGTCCCTCCGAGGTCGCGGACTCCACGATTGTAGCCCGAACGAGGAAGAGAGTGCAGGCTCGCCGAGGAGAAAAGTTGGAGTCTTGCGCAGGTTTCGTTGTACTCGGC
>CAXUKB010000457.1:0-3227 GCA_964251345.1 uncultured Fimbriimonas sp.
GTCTTGGTACTTGCCCTCGACGGCCTTGATGAGTTGCGGCTTGTAGGGTTCGAGCGTCTCGCCCCGCACGACGGTGGACTTGCCGTCGATCTTTACCGTGAGCTCGATGGGGGCGTGAACGAAGATCCCGTTCTCGAGCGAGTTGCGGTTGAGCGGCACGATGGGGGTTCCGTCCAGATGGACGTTGAGATCGTGCTCGAGCTTGGCCTTGGTCTTCGGATCGCCCGCGATCGCCTTGTCCAAGTCGGCCTTCGTCCAATCGACACGGATCGGAGGCCAGTCGTCCTCTTTATCCAGATCGTTCATCTTCATGACGAATGGGCCCAGCTTCGAGCCATCGCCACGCAGAACGCCAAGGAGTTCGCGCATGGGCACCCGCTTCTTGATCGCGCCCTCGGTCGCGCCGCCCGAATCACTCTCCTTTCCACCGAAGCCGCCTTGACTCACGACGAGCTGGGCCACATCGTTGGCGATGATGATGCTGTAGCCCGCACCGGGATTGATGCCGACGAGATTGACCCGTCCTGGCGCGACGGGCGAGAAATTCTCGCCGTTCAGCATCGCATCCTGGACCACCCCTTTGCCGTAGTAGGCCCCGACCGCCACCAGCACGGCGACGACCCCGATCTTCGTGGAGCTGCGCAGCTTTCTCATCGCACCTGCCGTCTCCTAACGCCTGTGGGCGGCGAAAGGTTCGCGATCGGCCGAAAAGAAAGAAGGGCGCCTTCGAAACGAAGGCGCCTGGAAGGTAGGGCAGAGCGGTTCCGGCATCGGAACTCGCCTATCAAAGACGAAGTTGGCACCCGATTGTTCGGCGTCATGCGGCACGCAGGAGCACTTCGGGCAGCTTGTTCGCCAGTTCGGAGTTCGTCACGAGGGTCGTCGCTCCCGCCGCACGGCCTAGTTCCTGAAGCTCTTTTTCCTTGTGCCCAGCGTGGGCGATCGTCGGCACGCCCCGCGTGCGGAGGCCAGCGATCAGACTCGTCGGGTCCCCCTCACCCAGGTTCACGATCGCCACGTCGGCCACGCCTTCGGCGGGTATCTCACGCAGGACGAGACACTCGTGGCCCAGCAGCCGCAGCGATTGGCGGAGTTTGGAACTCCACATTAGATTCGTCTCGAAGGCCCAGACGGTCACTCCTCATTGTGGCGCGTGCATCCCATCGACGGCCAGGTCGTCGTACACTGAAGCATGTCGAAGCCGTTTCTGCCCACGAAGGCGTGGGAGTGGGCGATGTCGATTCTGTTGCTCGCGCTCCTCGCCGCCATCTTTCAGCCCGCTCGGAGTCTGTCCGGTCCTTCCTTCGGTCCGGGGAGCATCGCCCAAAGCATTCGCAATCAACGCCTTCGGACCGGCCGGTGGCCGAAGACCTCGAAGGCGATCGAGGTCTCGCGTCGCTTCAAAGACCGTTCGTTCTCCATCGACCCGCAACGGGTAAAAACCGGCGAGGCGATTTACCGGATCGTCGTCGACCATCGGGACGAACTTTGGCGAATCGACCTCGAGAAGTTTCCCCACCGTCTCGCCATTCTCTGAAACCGCTTACATTCCGAACTCGGCCATCGCCGCGGACGGCAGAAGCGCGTGGACGCCCTTGACCTCGTTGACGACCTGCGTGATGCGAAGGTCGACCTTGAGACTGGCAAGGCCGATCGCCGCCTGCCGGGAGAGACCGAGGGCGGTCGCCATACGGTCGACCATGCCGTCAAGCGCGTCGGCCATCGCATCGTCGAGTCGCTCGCCGAAGCCCATGGTCAGGAGTCCGGCGGGGGTGCGTGACCAAGGAAGCTTCGGGGCCGCCCCCTTGTGGAGTTCGACGACGAGGGCGACGTGCGCCATGGGGCACTCCAGCGCAACGCCCGAAACCTCGCCGTCGCCTTGAACGGCGTGCCCATCGCCGAACGACAGCATTCCGCCCGCGACCTCCACGGGCAAAAAGAGGCTCGACCCAGCGACGAGCTCTTTGCAATCGAGGTTGCCGCCCACCCGGCGAGGCGGCGTGGTGGACTGCAGCCCATCTGCGGCGGGCATGAGGCCGATCCAGCCGAGGAACGGGGCGAGCGTCACCGAACGACCCTCGAGGTCGAAGGCGCGGTCCCCTTCGATACGCCAGTTCATGCGGTAGGGCTCGACGTCCGCGAGACTAAGCCGGTCGTTGACGTCGCTCGACCAGCCGCCGCCGACGGTCCAGCCCCACGATCCGGGCCGTAAGGTCTCGATCCGAATTTCCAGCGCGTCGCCAGGCTCCGCGCCGTCCACAAAGACCGGCCCGTTGAGCGCGTGACCCATTTCGGCATCGTCGACTTTCAACGGCACCGACGACAAGTCGGGCTGCTCCATCCGATGCCAACCCGCGTCGAGCGTCGCGCCGACGATCCGGTCGCCGGAGGCGATCCGGAGGACGGGGAGGAGTCCCCCATGAAAACGGCCGTGCAGATTCACGCGATCGGGCCGTAGCTCGTGGGTCGCCATGTCCGAGTATAGAGCGGGTAGCCCGTATTCCGCGCCGCCGATCAAAGCTGTCGGGGGTCGAGCACGACGTGCCGGATTCGCTTCCGTTTCCAGGTGTACACGATGTGGACGAGCCCGTCTTTGGCTTGAATCACGGCGGGGTACGAGAACTCGCCCGGCCCGGTCTCCAGCGCTAGCACGTTCGACCAACGCTCGCCGTCCTTCGACAAGGCGACGTTCAGGGGTGAACGTCCGCTCGGAGTGTCGTTGTAGACGAGTAGAAACCGGCCGTCGGCGAGGCGGAGGGCGTCGATTCCGGAATTCGGATTGACCGTGTCGCTCAGGCGCATCGGCCCCCAGGTCCGCCCGTCGTCGTTCGAGTCGAGGACGAACATTCGGCCCGAGCGGGTTCGGCCGACCGCACGAATGCGACTGCCGCCGAGGGGGAGAAGGCTGGGCTGGATGGCGGCGATGCGGTCGGGATCGTTGAGATCGGGGGTGCGGGCCCAGGTCTCGCCCCGGTCGGCCGTCCGCTCCATGTGGACCCGATAGCCCCCTTTTTCCTCGCTCGAGGGGCACAGAATCGTTCCGTCGGCAAGCTCGATCGGCTTGTCTTTGATCGGACCGAGCATGCCGTCGGGTAGCGGGCGGGAGCCGGGGAAGCTCCGTCCCCCATCGGCGGAAAGGGCGAGATAGCCGCGCCAATCCGCCGGACTGAGGCCGACCTTATAGAACAGCATCAATGGACCGGACTCGGGCTGAAACAGTACGGGGT
>CAXUKB010000458.1:0-3204 GCA_964251345.1 uncultured Fimbriimonas sp.
TATTTGAATCGGTTGGGACCGCCTGCTGGTATACGGGACCCACTCCACCGGATGCGCGCGCGGCTCGACGGATTTTTGCCGAAGTTCAAGGCAAGCGTGGACGATCTCGATGCAATAGTGGAATTGCTGGAGGCCTACCGGCCCGTCGAGTTTCGCATTTCTCGCCATGTCGAGACCCGCAAGGCCGAGCTGGATGCGGAGCTGCGGGCACGTCTTGAGCCGCTCGTGCGAGCCGAAATCGAAGCGGAGCACGAGACCGCTCTGGCAGATATGCACGCCATTCGACGGGAAGTCGAGAAAGCCGAAGCGAAGCGGCATGATCTCGCATCACGCGTGGACAGCACCGAGGAAGAGCTGACGACTCTTCGTCGAGCTTTGCGAGACGAATTGGCCATGGTGCACGACGCGCTCAAGGATGCTCCGGCCGAGTCCTCGTCCGCTGTGAATGAAATCGCACGCCGTTTGGCGGAGCGCGTCTCCAAGACGTCGCTGGACTTGAACGTCTTGCCACCCGCGACCCCGCCTTGGGGAAGATCCGGCTCCAAGACGGTCTCGCCGATCGGCCATGGCGAGCTTCGAGAACGATTGGAAGCCGAGGCTCGCCAGGCTGGTATTTCGACGACCGATTTCCTCGCCCTCGACGCGCTATTACGAGCCGGCGAGCTCGTCGTGCTCATCGAACCACGCGACCGCATACTCCTCGACCTCTATGCGGACGTCGTCTCTGGCGGCCGCATTCGAAAGTGCGTCGTCGACGCGAGCATCATCGGGCTCGACGATCTATGGCGCCAGCCCGGCAGCGGAAATCCGACGCCATTCGCGAAAGCGTGGACTGCTGCACGGGCACATCCCGATGAGACGCTCGTTTTCGTCCTTGAGTATCTTGATGCGGCACCCTTGTCCTTTTGGTTACCATTGCTCGTGACCGAGCTGGGCAGTCCCGATCGTCCTTCTAATCTCTTGGTCGTTGGCACCCTCATGGCGCCCGGTAACGCGAGATCGGAGGACCTGCGAGCATTAGGGGCATCGGTCGTTCCAGTCGCGACGATCCCGTCCGCCGAGACTTGGATGCGCCTCGCTCTACGCGAGGCCAGGCGAGAGCCCGCCCCGCCGCCGACGATGCTCGACAATTCCCGAACCGGGTCGTTCGATGTGGACGCTGCGACCGGTCTGATCGCAGAATTGACGACGATCGAGAATGTGCATCCGGATGCGGCTCGTCGAGCGGTGAGGGTGGTGGCCGCTGCTGGTCCTACGATGGATGCTTCGGATGCTAAACGGATCGCGGTAGATATCGGGCGTATCGCTTCCGCGGGAGACGTCGTTCCGACAGCAATTCAGACGCAATGCATAGTGCGGGGCCGAGAACGCCTTCAGGACTCGATAAAAAAAACGAAGACACAACTTCGAGGAAACGACTGAATGTTGGACCCTATCGGCGGCTATCAACGCATTCGCGATTTCTACATCTCTTATATGGATACCGCCTTTCGCATCCGCCGCGAAGATCTGGCCGATACACGCCGTGAGTTGCTCCGACGGCCTGGGACCCTGAGGACGGTTCCGCTCCTCGAACCCGTGCCTCGCTATCGGAGCTCCCCGTTTTCCCTTCAAGAGCTCATGGACCGCGCGGTGGACAACCCGCTCGCGAATTTTTCTTCGGACGCTCGACGAGCTTTCATCGAGCTCGCTCTATCGGGGCTCTTCCCTGGAGCGCCGTCCGAGACGCCCACCTTGCGGCGGCGAAGCTTGTTCAATCCGTATGTCCATCAGATGGAAATGTTGGCGCGCGGGGTTGTTCCGGGAAAGCCGGGCATCGTGACGTCTGGGACGGGATCGGGAAAGACCGAAGCGTTCATGCTTCCCATTCTCGCAGCACTATCCGCCGAGGCCGTGAAATGGCCACGCCCGTCGAGCGGATATCTGAAAGATAGATGGTGGGAGACGAACCCGGAACACTTCCATGCGCGACGGGGGGGCGAACATCCGGACAGGAAGAAGGCCGTCCGGGCACTCGTTCTCTACCCGATGAACGCATTGGTCGAGGATCAACTGACGCGCCTGCGGCGAACATTGGATTCCGACGAGGCCAGAACGGTCATGCTTGAGCGCTTCGCGGGCAATCGAATCTTCTTCGGCCGATACACCGGCGCGACACCGGTGACGGGTCACCTACATCATCCGCGGCGATCGAACGACAAAAAAGAGCTCCGGCGCAAGGCCAGGCGCACAGCGGACCTGGCAGAGGCTCTCACGGGGTTCGAGCGCGACCAGACCATGGCGCGTCTATTCGACCAGCAGGAGGCGAGCTCGGCCATTCAACGGGGTGAATCGCCGCCGGAACCCACGCGGTTCCTGTTTCCCTCGACGGATGGGGGAGAGTTGCTGTCGCGATGGGACATGCAGACGAGTCCTCCCGATATCCTCGTCACCAACGTATCGATGCTGGGCACGATGCTGTCGCGCGAGGTCGAGGCGTCGATCTTCGAAGAAACACGACTTTGGCTCGAACGAGAGGACGACGCTTACTTTTTTTTGGTCTTGGACGAGTTGCACCTCGTGCGAGGATCGGCCGGCACGGAGATCTCGGGCTTGATACGCGCGCTGATCCACCGCCTCGGTCTTGATCGACCAGGGCAGCGCCATAAGCTACGCGTGCTGGCATCCAGCGCCTCGTTGCCGCTCGAAGGCGCAGCGGGTGAGCGTAGCACGGGTTACCTCCACGATTTCTTCGGACCTTTCGGCACTTTCGACGGACCGGGTTCGGACGGTGCCGAAAATGCGTCCTTCTGGCGAAGCTGCGTCGTGACGGGCGAGCCGATCGTCCCGGCATTGATGGGTCCGAGGAGACCCGATCCGGCACCGTTCCGGCGTCTCGCCGAACTCTTGACGAGCGGGGGACGGACCTTGGGCCATGCGACCTCTCGGACGCCGGAGCTCGACGACGTTTTGCGTGAGGCGTCGGCGACGCTGTGCTCCGATCCCGCGACCGACGACATATCGATCGCAGTCAAATGGGCGGTCGACGCAGCCGCGGCCGTGCTTGTGCATGCTTGCCGAGGCGACGGCGAGGGCGATCGGGTCCGCGCAACGGCCATCGACGTTCTGAACGACCGGATATTCGACGTAACGACCTCGGCCGACTATGCTGCTCCCCATGGTTTGACGTTGTGGGGGGGACTGGGAGCCAATGTAGAGAGCTGG
>CAXUKB010000459.1:0-3089 GCA_964251345.1 uncultured Fimbriimonas sp.
GGGCGTTCAATTCGTGGTGGAGCCGTCCACCGAGCCTTTCGGTAAGATCACGATGGAAGTCGCGGACGTTTCGCCTGAGGAAGCGATTCGTTACATCTGCCAAGCGGCCGGTGCGGTTTTCCGTCGGGACGAGCATGGCGTGTTCATCATTGGACATCGCCATCCGGACGCCTTGCCTATGCCGGCCCCGGTCGCCGTTGGCAGCGCGGCGAAGATCCTGCGCAAGATCAAGGTCCTAAAGGCGGACGCTGGCGACGTGGCCGACATGCTGAAGTACCAAAAGGTTTTCAGCGACACGAAGGGTTTTGAGCGTCTCAAGCACTTCAACGAGGTCACTCGCGACGACAGCGGAAAGCTTTTCGCCCCCGCCCCTCGGTTCACCTCCAACGGGTTTACCGAGAATTATCAGCCGAGCGGCGCCGTGCCGGTCAAGTCGCCCACTCTTGCGGGTAGCGAGACAAGCGGCCAGATCGCGATTCCGGGTAGCGAGTCGGCGGGACAGATCGGCGGAGCCGGTGGATTCGGCGGCGGCGGCGCGGGTGGATTTGGTGGCGGCGGCGCCGGTGGTCAAGGCGGTCGCGGCGGTCAGGGTGGCGGCGGCAATGCTCAGCTCACGGGTGGCGTGGGTCTCGTTCCCGACGGCATCGATTTCATCTCCTACGATCCGACGGATAACAGCCTCGTCGTTCAGGGAACGGAAGATGCGATTCAAGAGTTGCAGACGCGGGTCGGATTGTTCGACAATGCGCCTCGCCAGGTTCTGATCAAGGTCGAGTTCATCACGACGACCGAGACGGTGGACCGATCGTTCGGAACGGAGTTCCTTTATCAGCGCGGTACCGTGTTTGCCGGCACTCGTCCCGGTTCTTTCGTGAGAGCGGGCGACCCCGTGTTCCTGAACTATGCGTCGGGCAACGTGACGGGCCGACTCCGGGCCTCCCTTGTAGAAGGTCGTGGCAAGGTGGTCAGCGCGCCGATCATTCGGACGTTGAACAACCAGCCTGCGCAGATCCAAGCGGTGGTGGAGCAGTACATCTTCATCAATCAGCTCGCCGCAACGGGTAACGTCGTCGTCAACGTTCCAACGCCGATCGCGCTGGACGCCACGACCTCGCTCAGCGTCGCTCCCCGAATCAACGACGACAACACGATCACGCTGTATCTGCAGCCGAGCATCCAGGCGTTCGTCGGAACGTCGGTAAGCCCGGACGGTCAGCAGATTCCGAATCAAACGCGTCAGTCCCTCTCGGTCGTCGCCCGTGTTCGCAACGGGGAAACGATGGTTCTGGGTGGCTTGACGAGCAAGAGCGAGGACAACAGCGTCAACCGTATCCCTGTGCTCAGCGAACTGCCCGTCCTCGGCCAGTTCTTCCGCACGAACAACAAGACGAAGTCGGTTAGTGAACTGCTGATCTTCGTGACGCCCACGATCGTGGACGAAGACACGACCGGCAGCCCCGGTCAGAACACCGGGCCGTAGTCTGGCGTAGAGGAATGCGGACGGGGGGGTCGAGCGCGCGGGCGCCCGGCCACCCGTCCCTGTTTTAAGATGGAGCGAACTTGGATCTTAGTCGGCATGATGGGGGCCGGTAAGTCGTCCATTGGTCGTCTCCTCGCCGAGAGGACCGGGCGCGACTTCGCCGACACGGATACCCTCTTGGTTCACCGCCTTGGAAGACCGATCCCGCAAATCTTCCGGCTCTACGGAGAGCCTGCCTTTCGAGATCACGAGACGAGTATCTTGCGAAATTTAGAACCCGGCGCGCTCGTGCTTGCCACCGGTGGCGGCACCGTCCTTCGGAATGAAAACTGGGACGAATTGCGTCGCCTCGGAACCACGATCTACCTTCAGGCCTCGCTCGGCACGCTCTTAGGCCGTCTCGAGCGAACCCGCTACCGCCGTCCTTTGCTTCTCACGGACGACTGGCACAGACGGGTGGCAGAAATCCTCGAAGGTCGGCAGGCGCTCTACCGACAAGCCGATCTGTCGATCGAGGTCGATGGACTCAGTGCGGACGAGACGACCGAGGCCATCCTCCGCGAGATGGGACGTTGACGATTCGTCACTCGCAAGGGGCGTACGCGGTCGTTGAGACGACGCTTGCTTCCGCCCTCGCTGATCTGCCCGACGACGCACGGATCCTGACCGATGCGAATGTGGCGGCCGTCTCACCGCCCCTCGCCCGACCGAGTCTTGTCCTCCCTCCGGGCGAAGGCACCAAGAGTCTGGAGACATTCGGCCACGCCCTCGGGTGGCTTGCCCGCTCGGGCGCATCGCGTCAGACCACGGTGATCGCGCTCGGGGGCGGAGTGGTGGGGGATCTCGCGGGCTTCGTCGCGGCGGCCTACATGCGGGGGGTGCCTTTTCTCCAAATCCCGACCACGCTGCTCGCGATGGTCGACTCAAGCGTGGGCGGCAAAGTCGCCATCGACCTTCCCGAGGGGAAAAATCTCGCGGGCGCCTTCTGGCCACCTACCGAGGTACGGCTTCCGCTCGATGCCCTCAAAACTCTTTCCCCACGGCAGTACACGAACGGCGTGGCGGAGGTATTGAAGTACGGCTTCATCATGGACGCGCCGCTCCTCGACTCGCCCCTGGATGTGATGCGCTGCATCCGCCTCAAGGCGGAGGTCGTCGAAGAAGACGAGCATGAAATCACCGGCCGACGTGCGATCCTCAATTTCGGCCACACCGTCGGACATGCGATCGAACGGCTGACCGGATACGGTCCCGTGCTTCACGGGGAAGCGATTTCGATTGGAATGGCGATCGAGGCGGATCTCGGTGAACGGCTCGGACTGACGGCTCCTGGTACGGCCGAAAAGGTGTCGGCCGTGCTTCGGGCACACGACTTGCCGACGTCCCACGAAGTGACACGCGAGGTCGGTCCGATGCTCGACGCGATGCGTGGCGACAAGAAGGCGGTGGGCGGAAGACTCGCGTTTAGCCTTCTTCCATGCGTGGGAGAATGTAAACTCATCACGGACGTGCCGGAGGACGATGTGCGGCGCGTCCTAGAAACGTCATGACGAACTTGCGCGCCGCCCTTACCGCTCTCTTGACGGCGCTGCTCGTGCTTGGGTGGGGG
>CAXUKB010000460.1:0-3086 GCA_964251345.1 uncultured Fimbriimonas sp.
CACCAGATTCGCGTCCACCTCGCTTACCACGCCATGCCGGTGCTGGGCGATGCACTCTATGCCCCGAAGTCGGTGCAGGAGGGACCTCTGCAACTCCACGCGGCTTATCTCGCGTTGGATCATCCGGAAGACGGGCACCGAATGGCGTTCCGCGCGGATCCGGACGAGGAGTTCTTGGGCCGCGACGCCTACGATCCGGCGTCGCTCGACCCGTTCTGATTCGACCCTCGTTCCTGAGGAAACGAGGGTGCCGTCGCTAGCCGCCCCGGCGCATTCCGCCGCCCGGGCCGCCACGCATGCCACCGCCCGGTCCGCGCATCGAAGCCAGCTTCTTCTGCTGATCCGCGGTGAGAACCTTGTTCAGCGAAGCCAGCTGAGCGTCGCGAACGTGCTTCATCTCGAGGGCGGACTTCAAGATGATGGCCTTGACCTTGGCCTGCTGAGCGGCGTTGAGTCCGAGCATCTGCGTCATCATCTGCGTCTGGCGCTCCGCCTGCTCCTTCGGATCGCGGCTGCGACCGCCGCCACCGGGGCCGCCCATTCCCGGACCGCCCATCGGAGGCCGACCCATCGGCGGACGTCCCTGAGCCGAGCCGAGTGCCGCGGCGGCGGTGACGGCGACGATTGCGGCGACATTCAGAATCTTCATCTTTTAGTTTCCTGTCGCCAGAGGCGACGAATGCTTTACGGTTTCTTGGCGCGCGAAGGTGCCCGCCACGCGCTATTATGCCTAGCATGACCCTGCTGGCCGCCGTCGAAGATCCTTTCGTCCGCGAAATGCGGGCGGATCTAGAACGAAAGTACCGCGTCGAGGTCACGCAGGAGGCGGGCGATCGGTACGAGTACCGTCTCCGGATGCGGGTTGTGACGCCGAAGCTCCCGGCGGGGGCGAAGATCGGCGCGAACACGGATCTTCGTCTGGAGGTGCGGCTGACCGATTACCGAGCAACGATGGAGGGCCACAAGGTCAGCGCCAACATGATCGGCGGGGGCGAAATGACCGTCGATCCCACGGGACTGCCGAATGGCGTCAACGTGACCGGACCCCAAGGCCCCGTCTGGCTTCCCGTCCTTTCGTTCTACTTTCCTGGAGGAGACGAGGGCCCGTCCGACATTTTCCGCGTTCCGGTAGGCGGCCGTTTGGAGATGGGAGGGAAGGGGGCATTCTCAAGGGTCAAAGGCGCCGCTCGGATGGAGCTCGAGACCTCGCTTGCCGCGTCCGGGCACACATTCGGCAAGCTGACGATCTCGACGAAACTCGACCGTGAGGGATGGCCCGAAAGGGCGACGGGTACGTTCGTGAGTGCGGACGGAACCTATCACTTCAAGTTGGAGCGAGGCTGAACGACCGCAGAAGCGCCGCGCTTGGGGTGGAAGGGGTATCTTCGTGGCCAACGATGACCCACGTCGATCTGCACGTTACCGCTGGCCGCGACCAGGTTGGGGACCCTTACCTATGGCGCCTTTGCCGCGAGTTCAACCTTAAGGTCAACGTCCGGCGCGCGAACGTCGACCTCGACTTCGGTTGGTACGAACTCGAGCTTGAGGGACCGGTCGAAGAGATTCAGCGGGCGACCGCGTGGCTCATGACCACCGTTTTGCACTTCGAAGCCAAGCAACGCGCCGTCGGGGCGTAGCGAAGGGCGGGCGAGGCTGGACTAAAATAGCCTCGTCATGACCGCCGTCGCGCTTATCTCGCTTCTTCCGTTGGGACTGCGGCAAAGTCCGTCGTATCCCCTTCGTGTGAATGTGGCGGAGAGGCAAGAGTTCGACTACGATCTCTCCCTTCCGGGGAGTGTGCGGCCGCTCCGCCTGTTGTATACCGTGCAGCACGTCGGTTCCCGCGACGGCGTGAAAGGCATCGACTGGCGAGTTCAACAGTACGATCGAGACGCGACGGGCCGGACCTTGGATCGGCCGACGCTCGTGACCACGCTCGAACTCGACGACCGGAACAATCCGGTTCGGGGAAAATCGAAGACGCTCATCGACGAATCGTCGTTCGGCGCTTCCGACGAAGCCCGTCAAGTCGGACGCCTGGTTCTCGGCGCACTAAACTTCAACTTTCCGAAGCTCCCGGTCTTTGTGGGACGCACGTGGGGAGCTCGCGAGAGCAATCCATTCGTCAAAAACGCAACGTATCAACTCGACTATAAGCTCGTCGAGCAGCAGAACATTCATTCTTGGGACTGCTATCGAATCGAACTCGCGGCAAGTCTCTCCGTCGGATACGGCGGTCGCGAGATGAGCTTGGACGGAGTCGCTTATGTCGAGCGTTCGACCGGGATGCCGGTGACGGTCGATTTGCGAGTCACGGGGGCCGACGCCGTTTCCGAAAGCCTGAACCGCACCTTTAGGGTTCACCTCACGCGAGACCGGGACGAAAAGTGATCGATCCGATCGACGGCGCGCCGGAAGACCTGGAGGCGTTTTGGCGAGAGCTCGCCCAAGAGGCCCAAGGTGTCCGGCTGGACTATCGGCGGACGCCGACGGATCGACGGTCTCCCACCGGGCATAGGGTCGACGAACTAACCTTTAAGGGGCTCTCGGGCACGCTCCACGGCTGGATCGCCTATGAAGAGGGTGCCCGGCGTGCGCCCGGTTTCGTCTGGCTGGCGCCCTACGGTCGCGAGTCGAAGCTTCCGGACGCGTACGGCACGCGCGAGGGTTTTACTTCACTGTCGTTCAACTTCCACGGCGAATCCGCCTTTCATCAGGAACGCTACGCCATCGAGCGCGGCTACTTCGCGGAGGGCGCGGAGGAGCCGGAGTCGTGGATCTTTCGCCGGATGCTAGGCGATGCGATCGTCGCCGTGCGCGTGCTCCAAGCGCAAACTGAGGCCGACGAAGACCGACTTGGCGCGATGGGAATGAGCCAAGGCGCAGGGATGGCGATCTGGTTGGGCGCCTGGTGCCCCCTGATCCGCGCCATCTGCGCCGACATGCCCTTTCTTGGCCGGATGGCCGCCTCCCTAACCGGTTCGATCTTCCGCTATCCCACTAAAGAGTTGATCGACGCCATGGCCACGATGCCGGTCGGTCGCGAGCGAATCCTGAACACGATCCGTTATTTCGACACCGTGTTC
>CAXUKB010000461.1:0-530 GCA_964251345.1 uncultured Fimbriimonas sp.
GTGCCCAGCTTAACCTCGTTGAACACGTCCCAAAGCCAGAGCCGCCCGTCGCCTCCCAGGTAGACCTGCCCGGCAAGGATTCCGCCGACGGGCATCCCAATCCGTTTGAGGTCGTCGCCCCGGTGGACCGCCCGCTCGCCCCGGGCGAAAAGATCGGGAACGGCCCCCTTGTCCTCGGGAACGAAACGCGCCAATCTTTCCGCTTGGGCGAGGATCGGCAGGCCGACGGTGGCCAAGGCGGTCAAGCGCAGGAAGTCGCGGCGCGGGAAACCCTCGCAACGTCCATCCGGGCAACACTCGTTGGGATCCATCCTTTAACTTTTAGCCGATCGGGGTCTTCCGTTGGGGAACGGCACAAAGGACACGGTCAAGCCTCGATCGTTATAGGCCTGCAGACGTTGGATGCTCTCGTGCCGACGCTCCGACACGGGTCAGCGTCTCCGCGCACGCGGGCACAGACCATCCCGCGACGGCATGAACGGCTAAAGCCTCTTTGTCCAAAACCTAGACGATCTCCAGATCGTCCCGGT
>CAXUKB010000461.1:540-3081 GCA_964251345.1 uncultured Fimbriimonas sp.
GGGGCGGGAAGGCGGCGTGGGGCTCGGCCTGGTACCAGAAGGCGACGGAGGCGATGTCGTCTTGCAGCGGAAGGTAACGGCCGCCGGAGCGCCAGCCGAGGGCTTGGATCGTCACGCGCAGATCCTCTTCGAAGCGGATCGGGTCCATGATGTGCCAGCGGTACATTCCGAATCGCTGCTGCACCCGGTAGTGGCCGTCGCCGCGGATCACCTGCGGCAGCCCCGCGTAGGGCGTCGTGAACTCCCGGTACTCGACCGTCTCCGCGCCGGGGCCGTGGGCCACCTTGACGTCGAAGTCGTACGATCCGCAAAAGTAGTCTTCCGTGCCCGTCCCGACGATCGTCGCGAACTCGCCATCGCCGTCCATAAAGAACTTGATCTCGCCCTCGCCCCACCAATTGTCGTTGTTCACTCCCCAGGCCAGATAGGTGCCGACGTAGTGGCCCCAGCCTTTCACGCCTTCCAAGATCGTGTAATCCGTCCTGTACGGGAGCGGGTTCGTACGGCGGAACTGAGCGTGGAAGTAGGCCGCGTCGTCCGGCACTTCGGTGAGCGTGTAATTCACCTGGTAGTAGAGCACCATCGGTTCGCCGCGATTCTCCATCGTGATGCGGCATCGCTTGCGAAACGGCATACTCCAGTAGCAGTTGAACGCGGAGCCGGGGTTCACGCAGACGGCGAGCGAGCTGACCGCGGCGTACTTGCCCCATCCGCACGCGAAAAAGTCGCCCACCGGGCACTCGACGGAAGGAGTGGGCTCATCGTCCCAGTAGAAGCGGAGGATCGCGTCGCGCCACACGCCGGTCGGCGTCATCCAGATCTGCTGGATCGCCCCCGGACCCTCGATGTCGGCGATCTCGAAGGTCTCGCCCGCCGCGATTTTTACGCTGGGCGAGACCTTCCAGCCCCGCCCCAGGTCGCGAGCGGGACCGCTGCCCGTGCCCTCGGTCGCCATGCCTCCCTTCCCCTTCTCGCCCCGAAAGTTCTCGGGCGAGATCGAACGCGACTTCGCGCGAGAAAGGCGAGCAAGGTTGCCCAAGTGGAGATCGAGGCCGTTGAACTCCGACATAGGGCGACTATAGCCGAGCGAAGAGAAGGTCCGGGTGAGACGTAACTATAATGAAGCATGCCCTCACCGGCCTTTAACGAAAAAACCTTCGACCGATTCTCCTACCTGACGGGGACTGCGCCCGCGGCTCGGATGACGGTCCGGGGCACTCTGGATCGCGCGACGATCCTGTTTGCGATCGCGGTCGCGATGGCGGCCGTCTCCTGGGTCTTCGTCTCTTCCGCGCCGGGACTCGCCATGCCCGTCGCGCTCGGCGGCGCTCTTCTCGCGTTCGTGGTGGCGCTCATCACGTCGTTCAACCCCACCGCCGCGCCGTACCTCGCCCCGCTTTACGCGGTGGTCGAGGGCGTGTTCCTCGGCTCCGTCAGCCGCGTGTTCGAGGGGATGTACCCCGGAATCGCGATGCAGGCGGTGCTGGGCACGGGCGTCGTCACCGGCGTGATGTTCGTGCTGTACCGGTTCCGCGTCATCCGGGCCACCCCGGTCTTCACGAAGATCGTGCTCGGCCTCACCCTCGCGGTGGCGGTGATGTACATGATCGCGCTGGGCGTGCGGCTCTTCGGCGGGCACATGCCGTTTCTCAACGACGCCACCCCCTTCGGCATCGGCCTGAGCCTCTTCCTGATCGGCCTCGCGGCGATGAACCTCATCATCGACTTCGACGTGATCGAGCGGGGTGAGCGGACGGGCCAGCCCAAGGCGATGGAGTGGTACTCCGCGTTCGGCCTCCTCGTGACCGTGGCATGGCTCTACATCGAGGTTCTTCGGTTGCTCAGCAAAATGAATCGACGGTAGTTAGGAAGTTAAGAAGCCAGGGAGCTAAGGGGACTCGATCCTCTTGACTCCCTCATCGCTTTACTCCCCATCGTCCTTTATTCCTGGTCGCCTCGTCCGTTCTTGCCCCGGTAGCGCCGCTCCTCGAAGGCGAGGAGATACTCGACTTCGGGGGTCATCTCGACCTCACGGCGCACGATCGCCATGGCGTTGCCCAGCCCGAGTTGCGAGCGGAACAGGAGCTTGCACGCCTTGTGCAGGGCTTGCCTTCCGTTCGGCGCGATGCCGATGCGGCGCAGCCCGACGGCGTTGATGTCGCGGGCGTTGTCCTCGCCGTCCACCATCATGAAGGGAGGCAGGTCGCGCGTGTTCCGGGCCATGCCGCCGACGAGCGCCACCTTCCCGATGCGCGTCCACTGGTGAATCCCCGTCATACCGCCGATGTTCGCCCGGCTCTCCACGGTGACGTGGCCGCTGATCCCGCTGTTGTTCGCGATCACGATGTCGTCCATCAGGGTCACGTTGTGCCCCAGGTGGACGTAGGCCATCATGTAGCAGCGGTCGCCGATCACGGTCGCCGTGTCCTCGCCGGTCGCGCGGTGGACGGTCACGTACTCGCGGAACGTGTTGTCGTCCCCGATCCGCAGGAAGGTCGGCTCGCCCTTGTACTTGGTGTCCTGGGGATCGCCTCCCAGCAC
>CAXUKB010000462.1:0-2230 GCA_964251345.1 uncultured Fimbriimonas sp.
CCACCATTCGACGGTAGTGGGGCAACGGCGATTTGGCCGCCCGCGCGCGGAGATGATGAACCCGCCAAGCGAAGCGGCGATAGCCGTAACGACGCACCCGGCCGTTCGCCCGCCGAAGATCGTCTCCCGCGTCGAGTCCGCGGGCGGCGTGAACCTGAGCACGAACGAGGAGTGCCACCGTTTCATGATAAGGCGAACCCACCGCTTCGTCAAGTGCCTTTTGAGCGAGGCGAGGCGCGCTCGGATGTCCCGGACGCAGGGCGGCACGCGCCGCCAAGGCGGCCGCCTGCCAAGGGCGGTTACCCAGCGCTCCGTACCGAACGGCCGCTTGGGCGAGATGACCGTCGGCCACACTCGGGTCGGCGAGTGCGGCGGCCTCGCCCAGCCCGAGAAGGGTGTAGGCGCGGTCGAAAGCGGAGAGTGCGGCGACGTCCTGCCGCGCCGCGGCATAGGCCTCGGCCGCTTCGGCGAACAGGTTGAGGTGCAGGCAGGCGTCTCCGAGCAGGATTTCTACTCGCGCGCGGTCCGATGGGCTTCCTTCGACACGCGAACGGAGCTCGAGCAGTCTCGCGAACGCCTCGTCCGCACGTCCCTGGACGATCAACGCTTGAGCGAGACAACTCTCGCAGAGCGCCGCGATGTGGTCCATTCCGGCTTTCAGGGCTAAATCCCGGGCGATGGTCGCTTCCACCTCGGCGACGGTCGGATCGCCTCCGTGCAGGTGGGTGTTCGACAGACCGAGCCGCGCGGCCGCCTCTTCGGCGATCAAACCGGCTTGGACGAAAGCAGGGATCGCGCGCGCGTAAAGGCTGCGAGACTCACGGTTCCGGTCGGCCGCGTCAAGGGCGTGGGCCGCGTTCAAACGGGCGCGAGCGGCGAGAGCCGGCTGTCCCAGAGCGTCGAGACCATCCGCCAGCTCCTGACCCAGCGTCGCGGCCTCGTCGATCCGCCCCGCCTTGGCCAAGGCGGTGATGGCGCCGACGGGATGGGTCAGTCGATCCAGGGGGTCGCGCGCGAGCTCCCCCGCCCGCCGAAAGGCGGCGGCGCTCTGCGCCCATCGGCCCGCAAGAAGATCCCCGATGCCCTTGGTCCGATAGGCATAGGCGGGATCGTCGCCCGAGTCTCGAAACGCTCGCCAGTGAGCGATGAGCCCGGCGGCGGCGGCGGGGTCCGCATAGTAGGCCGATTGAACGCGTCGGAAGTACGCCTCGCTTAGGCCAGGCAGGTTCGGATGGAGCCGAAGGAGGCTTCGCGCCTCGCCCGACTCTTGAATGAGATCGAGGAGCTGGTCAGGACGCACGACCCATCAGCTCCCGCGCCGGGGGAACCTCGATTTCGAGGGCCGCCGAGCGGAGCGCGAAGCTCGACCTCTCTAAGCTGGGCACGACGATACGGAATCGTCCCTGAGGACCGCAGGAGGAGGGCTCCGAGTCCACCACGACGGACCAGTCGGATCCGGGCGCACGTCCCAGCACTTCCCAACCGTCGGGAGCAGGCGTGTATTGGAGTCTCACCGAGAGATCTTCCGCGCCGACGTGCAGGGTAAAGCCGTCGGCGCCCGCGAGGCGCGCGCCCGAGGCGGCAAGGCTGCTGCCCAACAAACGGGCGACGAGCCGACGGGGCGCGGGGCGCATCAGGGCCTGGGCGCGCGCCGAAAGCCCCCGGGGAACTTCATAGCGAGGCGTGCTCAGGGAGTCCACCAAACGTCTCAGTTCACGTAAACGCTTCGCGCAGGCCGCGCATTGGGACACGTGCGCCGCGGCCGCAGGCGCCGTCCCGCCTTCGGCAAGCGCGGCAAGCCCCTCTTGAAATTCGTTGCATTCCATCGTCTTTGGTGTCGCGGAAAGATTCTTCGCGCTCCCTTGAAGGAGACATTCCGCACCTCACTTAATACATCGGCTGGCGATTCACTTGAAAAAACCCTCTTCTTCCATCATCTTCCGGAGCCTTTCGAGGCATCTCGCCCGGTTTGGTCCGATCGCACCCAAGGGAAGACCGAGGCGTTCCGCGAGTTCGGCGTAGGGAGTCGGCTCTTCCTGATAGAGTGCCCCCAGGAGCTCTCGACAACGGGGCGCCAGCCGCGAGAGCGCTTCGCGCACCCGGCGGATGTCGTCGGCCCTCACCGCCTCGGCCTCGGCATCCCGATCCTCGTCGAGCACGAGGTCGTCCAACGAAATCGACGTCGTCACTTGATCGCGGAGCCGAACGAGCCGCAGACTCTCCCGCGCGG
>CAXUKB010000462.1:2240-3049 GCA_964251345.1 uncultured Fimbriimonas sp.
CTGCTGAGTTGGTCGAGATTTCGATGGAGCGCCTGGAAACAGGTCATAAAGACGTCGGCGACGTCTTCTTCTCCGAGATGATAGCGGCGAGGCACCGCGTAAACGATGCCCTGCAGACGCTCGACGAGCGCCACCCAGGCGTCCGCATCGCCTCGGCGAGCGCGCTCCAGCAGCCGATCGAGTTCCATGTCGCTCGCGGCGCGCCGAGATTTCACAAGTGGGGCTTCCGACATCGACGCCACGGACAGGCGTTGGCTGAACGTCCGCAAGAATCGTACCCTCGTCCGGCTAGGGTCGGATGGCCGACAGGCGTCTAGCGTCTTTAATAGCGGCCATCATGGGAGGGATGAAATCCGTCGTGCTCCTTTCTGGAGGGCTGGATTCCGCCACCTGCCTCGCGATCGCGCGGGCCGACGGCACCGAACCCTACGCCCTCTCCGTCCTCTACGGCCAGCGCCACGCCGTCGAACTCGAGGCGTCGAAGCGCGTCGCGAAAGCTTTGGAAGCGAAAGCCCACAAGTTCGTCCGCGTCGAACTCGATGCGATCGGCGGCTCGGCGCTCACCGAGGAGGGCATCGCCGTGCCCAAAGATCGCGACGAAGCCGACATGGCCGACATCCCGAGCACCTACGTTCCGGCCCGCAACACGGTCTTGTTAGCCCTTGCCCTGGGATACGCCGAAGTCGTAGGCGCGGAGGCGATTTACGTGGGCGTCAACGCCGTCGATTACTCGGGCTATCCCGACTGCCGACCCGAGGTCATCGAGGCCTTCGGCAATCTTGCCCGACTCGCCACCAAGGCCGGCGTCG
>CAXUKB010000463.1:0-3031 GCA_964251345.1 uncultured Fimbriimonas sp.
GAAGGGGAACTGAACTGGCAGGGAGCAAACGGCGAGGCGCAAGTGGGAGCGGTGCTCGATGCTCTCATAGCTGACCGGGCGCCAACCCCCTAGTCGGCACCCGTTACGTACCGCGATGCCAACCGAGAGACATTCCGACGAGACGAAGTCTGCGGGCGCCGAACGAACCGAGCTTGAAAAGCTCCTCCGCCCGGTGCTCGACATGGCCTTCCGGTACGCCGCACGCCTGTCGGGCGACCGAGAGGCCGCTATGGATCTCGTACAAGACGCCAGTGTGTCGGCCTACCGGGCATTTTCTCAGTTCGAATCGGGAACGAACTTCAAGGCTTGGTTCCTCCGAATCCTCACCAATCGTTATTTTCAAACCCGTCGGCTCGAGTCGCAATTTCCCCTCGTTGCCCTTGACGACGCCCCGGAGCTTTACCTCTACCGTCAGGCGAGACGGCTTGGCTTGCCCGTGGACGATCCCGCCGCCTTCGTCATGGCGAAGCTCGACGGCGACGCTGCGTGCGAAGCGCTCAATCGCTTACCCGACGAGTACCGGGTCGTCGCCACGCTTCACTTTCTGAGCGATGCGACGTACGAGGAGTGCGCATTGACGCTCGACATCCCCATTGGAACCGTCCGCTCGCGGTTGCACCGCGCCCGCCGCCTCCTGCAGTTCGCTCTTTGGGGCATCGCCCAAGAAAGGGGATTCATCCCCAAGGAGAACACCCGATGAGCTTCGATTGCGAAGAGACCTACCGACGATTTGGAGATTATCTCGACCGCGAGCTCTCCCTCGACGAGATGCGGCTCGTTCGGGAACACCTCGACGGTTGCGGCATCTGCGCCGAAGAGTATCTTTTCGAGGAGACCGTGCTTCGAAGAGTCCGCTATTGTCTGGCGGACTCCGAAGTTCCCCAGGATCTCTTCGCCCGGATATCCGCTCGCCTCGATTCGGCGGTAGGACGCTAAGAACCCTGCGGATACGATTCTGTTATTTTTATAACGACCCTCTCGAAAGTTGCGTTATTATTATAACGCGATGGCAAGGAACGTCCCGGAATACCTGAGCAAACGCTTCCAAGAGATTATGGATCTCGCCTACCAAAAAGGCGAGGTCACGGCGGCGGATCTGGAGGTCGGCCTGGTGGGCAATCCCTCCAACTCGACCGTCCGCACTCAGCTTCGACAACTCGAGGAACGAGGGCATCTCATTCGGTTCGACACCGACGGGCGGTATGCCTATCGACCTGCACGGCCGCGGGGCAATGCGGCGGTCGCCGCGATGCAGCGATTTCTCCAGACCTTCGTCGACGGCTCGGTCGAGAAGGCACTCGGAACGCTGCTCACCGCGAAGGAAGCCGATCTCTCCGATGCCGATCTCGACCGCCTTCAGCAGGTGATCGAAGCGGCCAAGCAGGAGCGAGCGAAGTGACGCTCGAATTCCTTTGGTCGATGCTCATGAAAGGCTCGCTGATCGTTCTTTTGTCCGCGCTCGTCAACCTTGCCCTACGTCGAGCCTCGGGCGCACGGCGGCACGTCGCGTGGCTGTTCGCCTTGACGTCGCTCCTGATGCTTCCGGCGGCCGATCTCCGCTTGCCAGGTTGGCAAGTCTCGCCCGAACAGGCGCCGATCGTGCGGCCGTTCGTCGTTCCGCTCCCGCTGCGGACGCCGAAGCGGGTGACCGTTGCCACTCAAACGGAGAGGGTCGTCGAGGCGCCTCTCGCGAATCCCATCGTTGCCGCGTCCGCGCCCGTCCACCTAGGATCTCTGCTGACGACGCTTTGGCTCGTGGGTAGCACGACGCTCCTCGCTTGGCTCGGGTTCGGTCTCCTCCGGGTGGCGTGGCTCGTTCGGACGGGTCAGCCTTGGACGTTACCCACCGATTCCGCCCGAATGCCTCGGCGCTCGCCGCGCGTGCTGCTCTGCCCGACGCTTCGGGTTCCGGCGACGACGGGCGTGTTTCGCCCGGTCCTCCTGCTTCCCGAAATGGCCCCGACCTGGACGGACGCCCGGCTGAGCATGGTCGTCGCCCACGAGGTGGCGCATAGGCAGCGGGGCGACTGGCTTTGGCAGACGATCGCGGGGCTCGCCTGCGCGGTTCACTTCTTCAACCCGCTCGTCTGGTACGCCGCCCGTCGTCTTCGGAGCGAAAGCGAGATCGCGTGCGACGACCTCGTGCTCGCCACCGGCGTCCAGGCCACGCAGTACGCCCAGGAGCTGTTGGACATGGCGAAGGCCGCCCGTTTCCAAACGGCTCACGTCGTCGGCATGGCCCGAACGCCGCACGTCGAAGGCCGCTTGCGCGCGATCGTCGATCTTCGCCGACGGCGAAACGGGGTCTCGAGTCGGGCCCATGGGGCGGCCCTAGCGGTCGCCGTCGCGATCGCGATCCCCATCGGGATCGTCCACGCGGTGCCTTCGCTAATGGCCCAAGAGCCGAGAGCGTCGCATCCGAAGTGGGCGACCTTACCCTCGATTCCTTTGGTGCCGTCGCCGGTCATCGCCCCGAACGTCTACCTCGCGCAGGACGGCGTCGCCGGCCTGCCGAACGGCGTCAAAGCTCGGCTCGTGGGCATCTCGGTTCCCGAAAACAACGAGTTCTGGGACACCCGAGGCGTATCCCTGCCCGATGGGGAGAAGTGGGGTGTTGGGAGCCCTTACTGGCAAGGCAACGTGTTCCACCGGATCAACACGATTCTTCCTTCGGATTTCAGCGCCTTCTCTCGACGGTTCGTGCTTGAACTGGAATCACCCGGAACGATGATCCTCGCGACCTGCGGGGGCATCGTCCGGCCGGGGGCAACGGCGACCGGGGCGGACTTCGATCCGATAACAGGCGCCGGCACGGCAATTCCGAACGCGACCGGGGCCGCGAGCACCGCGGCGACGGCCAGCGGCACCGGCAGTATCCTCCCGGGGGGCGGCGGCACGGCCGCGGGCGCGGAGACGGCAGCCGGCGGCGGCACGGTGCAACCGTCCGCGGCCGGACTGATCGACACCGCGCACAACTTCGCCGGCGGCGGCACAGTTACACCGACGGCAA
>CAXUKB010000464.1:0-3007 GCA_964251345.1 uncultured Fimbriimonas sp.
GACGACCTCAGTCCCATCGCGGCGGGGCTGGGATGGGTCGTGAGCAAGACGAAGCGTTTCGTCGGCAGCGGCCCGATCAACCGTGCGCGGGAGGAGGGCGTTCCGCGCCGACTGATGGGCGTCACGCTCGAGGCGAAGCGGCTCATTCCGACCGGAGCGGCGGTGACGATCGACGGAAGGGTCGTCGGCGAGGTGAGCAGCGGCGTCGTGTCGCCCACCTTGGGCAAGGCCATTGCGCTCGCGTTCGTGGACTCGGACGTCGCCAAGGGCGCGGCGTGCGCGGTCGACCTTCGCGGAAAGGCCGAGCCCGGCGAGATCGTAGACAAGCGGTTCCTGAAGAACCGCCGTTAGGCGCTCGCCCGGTTTTCGCCAAGCGAAAGCGTCGCAGCCGTCGTCACAATAGCCTCGTGAATATCGACCTGCTAAGGGAGCTGGTGGAGGCGCGCGGCGTCTCGGGAAACGAAGACGCCGTGCGGACGATCGTCGCCCGCGAACTCGGGCCGCTCGCCGACGAGACGCGAACCGATCGGATCGGCAACTTCATCGCCCGCCGTAAGGGCGAAGGGCCGAAGCTCCTGATCCTCGCCCACATGGACGAGATCGGGTTTATCGTCAAATACATCGACGATAAAGGGTTCGTTCGGCTCCAGACGATCGGTGGCTGGGACCCGCGGCAGATGAACAGCCAGCGCGTGGTGGTCTCCACGCAAGAAGGGCCGCTGCAGGGCACCCTGATGTACGGCACGAAACCCGCGCATCTTCTCACCGACGCCGAGAAGGCGCAGGGGCAGCAGATCGACAACTTCTTCGTGGATCTTGGTCTTTCCGCCGAGGCGGTCAAGACCAAGGTTCGACTGGGCGACCAGGTCACGATGGACCGGCCGATGGTCCAAACCGGCGATCTGCTGACGTCGAAGGCGATGGACGACCGCGTCGCGGTTTACGTGATGATCGAGGCGCTCCGGGCCGCGGGCGCGAGCGGCGCCGACGTGTACGCGGTCGCCACCGTCCAGGAGGAAGTCGGGCTGAGGGGCGCGGCGGCCGTCGGCTCCGCGATTGAGGCCGACATCGTGGTCGCGATCGACATCACCCTCGCGAACGACATCCCCGGGGTTCCCGAACCGGACCGGATCACCGAACTGGGCAAGGGCGCGGCGATCAAGATCATGGACTCGTCGCTGATCTGCCACCCCAAGGTCGTGGACCACTTCCGGCGCCTTGCGGAAGCGAACGGCATCCCGCACCAATTTGAAATCCTCGCCCGGGGCGGAACCGACGCGGGCGCGGTCCAGCGGCTTCACGGCGGCATCCCATCTTTTACGCTCTCGATTCCGACGCGGTACGTCCACACCGTGAACGAGACGGTGCATCCCACCGACGTGCAGGCCTGCGTCGATCTGCTCGCCCGGTACATCGAGGACTGCTCGAACGGCGTCTATGGCTACTGATCTTCAGTCGGCCGCAGCGACCCTCTTTCGGGAGGCATTCGAAGGGCGCGAGGACGGGAAAGACTCGACTTGGTTTGTGCAGGATCGCGAGGCGATCCTGCCTACGCTCGACGACGTCGACGCGATGGCCGCCTCGCACTCTCCGGGCTCGGGCCTTCCTACCCTCGCCGCCCACGCGTATCACCTCCGGTACATTCTGCACTGGCTGAACGTGCCTCAAGGGGATGGGCGGCCGGAAGGCGACTGGGAGTCGAGCTGGACCAAGGAGGTGGTTTCGTCCGAAGAATGGGACGCTTTGCGGGCGGAGATCCGGGCGCGTTACGGCCGCGCGCTCGCCTGGATTGGGAGCAACGAGGACTGGAGCGTAGAGGGCGCCCACCTGATGTTCCTGTCCCCTTTGCCCCACGTCGCGTACCACCTCGGCGCGATGCGTACCCTGCTGAAGCTCGTCCAATAGACGCGTTGGGGTGCGCGACGAGGGGTCCTCGCTCCACACTTTAGATCGTGATCTTTCCGGCCCCGATTCTCGTCCCGCAGGCCGCCAAGCCTCCGAGCCTGGAGGCGTGGCTCGCGGCCGACGACGCGGTGCGAGATCTGCCTTGGACCGCTTGGTCGTCGGCGAATCGACTTGCCTTCTCCGACGGCGGAGGCATTACGCTTCTCAACCCCCGCACGGGGCTGAGAACGCCGCTCGTCACCGCCGGACAGCTCTCCGCGATGGCGAGAGCGGGACGGATCGAGGGCGCGGAGTTGGACCGGCCCGACGCTTACGCCCCCGACCTTTCCCGATTGGCGTACCGGATCGGAAAGTCGGTGTACGTCTACGACATCGCCCAGCGGCGCATGAACCGCGTCGACCGGGGTGAGATCGCAAGTCTCGCCTTCTCGCCGGACGGGCGTCGCCTCGCCTACGCCAAGGATCGCGACCTCTACGTCTGGACGGCGGCGACCGGAGCGACGGCGCGCCTGACCACGGCCCCGACCCGAACTCTGAACGGTGTCCTGAGCTGGGTCTATTGGGAGGAGATCCAGTCACGCGCCGAGGGCGCGTTCGCCTGGTCGCCCGATTCGAAGAGGCTTGCCTACCTTCAGACGGACGAGTCGACCGTCCGCCCGAGTGTGTTCGTCGACTTCGACGGGCCGCCACCGACGCTCCACGCTCAGACCTACCCGTTCGCGGGCGGCCCAAACCCGAAAGCGCGCGTCGGAATCGTTTCGGCCGAGGGGGGAGCGACGACTTGGCTTCAAGCCGGTGCGTCCGAGTACCTCGCCCGATTCGGCTGGACGCCGAAAGGCGCGCCGTGGGCGCTGACCTTGGACCGACGGCAAACGAGGGCCGAACTCTGGCTTGCCGACTCCGTCATGGGAGTCGGCCGACGGTTTCTCTTCGACGCTAATCCCCAGTGGGTGAATCTGAGCGACGACGTCCGATTCCTGCCCGACGGTACGGCGCTGATGAACTCTCAGCGCGACGGCTACGATCGCCTCTATCGATGGAGCGCGCAGGGATCCGTCCTGAACGCTCTGACGCCTCCGCACACCTCGCTCGCCAAGCCGCT
>CAXUKB010000465.1:0-1721 GCA_964251345.1 uncultured Fimbriimonas sp.
TCTTAAGCCCCTTCACCGCGCTGAGCGCCTCATCGGTGGCGTACGGTCTGCCGTCAGGCGGACGACGAGCCTTCCTGCGGTTAAGATGATGGTTCGTACCCACTGGTAGGGACAACGAGTACAGTGGCAAATACAGGTAGAAAATATGAAACTTATACTCACCGTTGTCTCTCCTCACAGCACAACCATCGTCGAAACCGATGAATCTATGGTCGATCTGCTCGGCATGGCGGGCGCACTGAAGATGCTGAAGAACCGCGCGTTCAGCCAGATGCCGTCTGTGCAGCGCGCGAACTGCTCGACGAGCCACGTCTACATCGAAGCCGGCATCCTCTAGGACTCAAACACGCTGGGCTTTGGTTTGGATGCTACACGGGCTGCGTAGCGAGCGTGCTCCCGCCCGTCGCGCCTCGCCTAGGGCGAGGTGGTCCTCGCGAGAGAGACCGGCGCCCATGCGCCGGACCGCGGTAGCGACGGTCGGCACGACGTCCGCCCAGAATCGGTCGAAGGCCTCCTCCGCGGGCGACAGAATCCGATGAATGGACATGGACGGAAGACCGCGCGCTTCGCCCATGACTACCTTTGGCATACGCTCCTTGCGCACGGGCTGGTCGACTCGACTAAGGGATGACCGGCTTCGTCGTGGACCCTTCCAGCATTCCCGTGCGAGTGAGGGTGTACCGCTTGTCCTTGGTCATGAAGAACACGAGCCATCCGCTCGTTTGCTGGCCCGGCTGAAGCTCGACCGCGTCGAAATAGTTGCTGATCCCGTACGTGTCGATAAACGGAGAGGCGGTGCTCCCGCCAGTGTCCGCGAGGGTGAAATCGTTCGGGTTCGCGTGAGCGCTCGTGGTGCCAAAATTCCTCACCGCGACGTCCACGTACACGAAGGTGGAGTCCCCTTTGGCGGAGTGTGAGCCCGTCGAACGGTGCAGCTCGACCTTGGCGATGGCCACCTTCATCGATCCTTCGCCAGTGTAGCTACGGGCGTCTTCGCGCTCCTTTTGAACGGCAAGGGCAGCCGCGGCGCGAGACTTCCGGTTTTCTTCGGCGGCGGAAAGCCGATCCTGCTCGACCTTCCGATTGTCGGCGGCCGACTTGCGACGTTTCCATCGGGCAAGCAAGGCCACGGCCTCCGCGTGCTCCTTGCTCTTCTTAGAGATCGCCGCGAGTATGGAGGCCGAGTCCACGTACGCTTCGCCGTCGCCCGTCCAGTTGGCGTAGGCGAGCTTTGCCTTTCCAAGCCTCTGCGCGTCCGTCAGCGGTGGCGATGCCAGCGTTGAGGGAACGTTCGAACTGGGCAAGCTGGTGGAGTAGCCGCCGCCATCCGCCACGCCCTGACTGAAGTTCCAGACGAGCGCGAGCACGATCGGGATGGCAACGACGGCGGCAACGATCAGACCCGGCTTCGTCGGAGAAGACGTCGTCCCGGCCGGACGAGGATTGACGCTCGAAGTGGCACGCTCGCCTTCCGGGGTTCGGAAGACGTAAGGCGTTCCTGCGGGCGCCGCGTTCGCGATCGGGGGCGCTACCGGTGGCGACGCCGGCGGTAGCGCGGCCTTCGGGTTCGGAGGCGCCGTAGACTTTGTCGCCATCACCGGAGTGTTCGCGAACACCTCTGGGGACACTCCGGCCGCGAAGGCTCGGTACATGGCGTTCGGGTCGAGATCTGCCGCTCGGACCGGCCCACCGCTTACGACCATCATCCGCACCCCCGAGGA
>CAXUKB010000465.1:1731-2980 GCA_964251345.1 uncultured Fimbriimonas sp.
TCCGAGGACCAATCGTCGAACTGCATCTGAGTCGCGATTATGCCACGGCCGTTGATCCGTTCTACACGCATCAAGCCGCCCGAGAAACCGGACCGCCCCATGGTCATCTAAGGATCCTCGAATGGATCTTTCCAGCCGGGCCCGAAGAGGCTCACCTGGGCGACGAGACCCGCCGGCGCCTCGTTTCTGACGAACGGAGCGATCGTGTCCCTCACCGCCATGCCGAGGCGGTCGGCCCCAAACCGTTGAATCGCCTCGTTCCAGTCTTTGCAACCGGACGGAGGCCGAAGGCGCACCGGACGGCCTCCCAGGGCCCGGAGATCGGGCGCGATCCGATCGGCCGCCTTCTCTCCCGCCTCGTCCGCATCGTGCGCCAGAAACACCGTCCGGAAGGCGAGGCGCTCGACAAGCCATGGCGGGCAACTAGTTCCCACTGTCGCCGCCGCAGGAAGGCCGCAGAGGTGGAGGCTGACCGCATCGATCGGCGCTTCTACGACGGCGAGCGAAGGGCGGTTAAATGCATCGGCAGGCGCCGCGAACACGCCAGCCTCAGCATCCGGATCGGCTTTGAAGGTGCGTTTGTTCGGCCCGTCCTTCCAAAATCCACCGGATCCGGGGACGCGGCCCTGGATTCCCGCAATTCGGCCATCCTCGCCCCTTAATGGAAAGACTACCGCGGGTGCTCCACTCATCGCCCTTCGCTCGCCTTCCTTTCCGAGCACCCAAACCGAAGAGCCCAGCGTCGGGCTGAAGCGCACGCCCGATGCGTGCGCCGCGGCGAGAGAAATGCCCCGCGACGCGAGATAGTCCGCGGCGGCGGTCCCCTCGAGCTTCGCCACAGATCGGAGCTCCGCCGCGAAGTCATAGCCGCTCGTCTCGGGCCTAGGATCCCGTGGGACGCGCTCCGGGGATCGAGCCGGCGCTTCGTCGCCCGACATGCTGATGAAGCCTGTTCGCTGACGATTGCGGAAAGTGCTCAGCTTCGACATTGGACGCTCCTCCCACGTGTCGACGAGCTTGCCCTTCGCTCCGCAGCGGGCGCACACCCAGCCGCCCTCAGGGTAGACCGTCAGCGTCCGGTGCGCCGCGTCGACCTTCTTGCCTTGACAGTCGGGGAGAGGACAGCAGTAGCGCGCGGTGCGTCCGTCAGACCAGGGCCGCGCGTTCGGGTCGTGCGAGGCGAGGTCGGCAAGGGAGAGGTGGCCGCTCTCGATCAGTCGGCCTCCTCGTATCGCTGGAGCGCGCCGTG
>CAXUKB010000466.1:0-2978 GCA_964251345.1 uncultured Fimbriimonas sp.
GTACAGACCTTGAAATTGAACTGCTGGGCGGTGAGGTTGACCAAGAGCTGAAGGATCTCCTCGAGGTAAGGACTCTGAGAGATCGTTTTGGCGACTTCGTTCAGTGCGCCGAGGCGATTGCTCTTGTTTCCGGAGCGGAAGGCCCGGTCGTAACCTGAGATCAGCGCGCCCGCGACGTCCGCCATCGTTTCCAGGTCCGCACGCTCGTCGCCCGAAGCGTGCCAAGCCTTTCCTCGGCGCAAAAGGAGAACGCCCGTCGCGGCGCCTTCGGCAGATCGCATCGGCAACGCCGCGACCGACTCGCAATCTGGGTATTCGTAGCCCGGATACCGTACGAAGCGCTCGTCCTCCTTCACATGGTCCTCGACGTACACCGCCTCTCCCGACGTCATCGCCACGCCGCAAAGCCCGACCCCTTTGCCCAAGCGCACCCGTCCCACCAGATCAGGCACGACGGTGCTAGCGCGCAAGGCGAGTCGCTCGTCGCCCTCTTTGAGGAGAAGGTCGCACGAGTCTGCTTCCGCAAGACGGCTCACGGTGTGGACGAGCTCGATCAGCATGTCCTGAGGCCGGTCGGCCCGACCGAGGAGCCGAGCCAGCTCGAGGGCAGCGCTCACTCCGCTTCGTCCTCTTCGACCGCGTATTCGCCGAAGGGGCCGATCGCGGTGGTGCTCACTTTCGATTGAGGAAGAACGCGCGAGGCGAGGGCCACGATGCCGTCGTTCGTCACCGCGTCGATCTTGCCGAGCGTCTCCTCGAGCGGAATCTCCCTTCCGTGGTTCAGTTCGTTGCGGCTCATTCGCATCATGCGCCCGCTCATGCCCTCAAGGCCAAGAACCAGACCGCCGCTGATATTCCGCTTCGTGCGCGCCAGTTCGTCCGCGTCGAGGCCACTCGCCATGATCTTGTCGAACTCCACTCTCACGAGCTCCTGCACGAGGGGCCAGTGCTCGGGACTCGTACCCCCGTAAACCGTGTAGGCCCCGCCCGCGCCGTACGAGAGCTGATACGATCCGACCGAGTAGGCGAGCCCTCGCTTTTCGCGAATTTCCTGAAAGATCCGGGACGACATCGATCCGCCAAGAGCCGAGTCCATGACGACCATCGTGTAGAGGTCTTCGTCGTAGATCGAACAGCCCTCCGTGCCGATGCAGAAGTGGACCTGCTCCACGTCCTTGCCCACTTCGTTGTCGGTCGCAACTCCTTCGGGCCGCGTCGTCTGCGGGTTTTCCACGCCTTGGGGAATCTTGCCCAAGGCCTTCTCCGCGGCGGCGCGAACGCGCTCCGGGTCGACGTTGCCGGCAACCGCGAGCAGCACGTTCTCCGCCCGGTAGCGGCGCGCCAAATACGCCTGAATGTTGTCCCGCTCGAAGCCGGCGACCGACTCCGGCGTTCCGATGATCGGCCTTCCGAGGGGATGATCGCCCCAGCGGTACTCGAGGTGCAGTTCGTGGACGTGGTCGCCCGGCTCGTCCTCGCTGCGCTTGATCTCCTCCAGAACGACGCCCTCTTCGCGCTTCAGCTCTTCGGGGTCGATCAATGAGTGAAGCATCATGTCCGTGAGGACGTCGATCCCATTTTCGGCGTCGTCGGCAAGGACGCGACAGTAGTAGCAGGTCGCCTCCTTGTCGGTGAAGGCATTGAGCTGGCCGCCTCGGCCTTCGATCGCCTCCGCGATCTCCTTCGCGGTTCGAGAGGTCGTCCCCTTGAAGAGCATGTGCTCGATCAGGTGGGTGATGCCCGCTTCGTCGTCGCGTTCGTGCCGCGAGCCGGTCTTGCACCAGAGGCCGATCGCGGCCGACTTGACGTGGCCGACGGGCTCCACGAGAACGCGAACGCCGTTGTCGAGAACGAGTTTATGGATCATGCTTCGAGAGAGAGTTTGAGGGAGAGCGCGCCGAGGTTTTCCACGGCGACGGTGATCTCGTCGCCCGCCTCCAGGCGGAGATCGGCGGGAAGATCGCAGAGAGGACCCAGCGCGAGCACGTCGCCCTCTCGCAAGGTGCAAGAGCGCGAGGCCGCGGCGATCGCCTGAGCGGCGGTAAAAGGAAGCTCCTCGACATTGCCTCGCGCGCGTTCGACGCCGTTGACACGGGCTGAAACGCCGAGCCGGTAGGCGCGGCCAAATTCTTGACTCACAAGGAAGTCGTTCAACTCGTCCGGTGTCGTGATCACCGGGCCAAGGGCAGCCCCGAGGTCGTGAGAACGACCGTAGAGCCCTTCGATCCGCGCAGCCCTCCGATCGACGAGCGCCGCCATGATCGAAATTCCAAGAACCATGTCGTCCGCCTCCTCCGTGTCGACGTCGTAACCCCCCGTGACGAGCACGGCGGCCAGGTAGGCCTCGAAGGTGAGGTCGAACACTCTCTCCGGATGGGTGACGATCGTGCTCGCTCCCACCAGGCATGCAGGGTTGCCGTAGAAAAATGCTGGCTCTTCGTCCAGTTCCGTCGGTCGGGCGGGAAAAAAGCGAAGAGAAGGCGGGGAAGGGACGGGAGACAGGGGACGCACCGCCTCGGGCAGATGCTGCCCCATCGCCTCGGCGCCATCCGTCTCGTAGATTCGGCCATTCAGAACGACGCCCGACCGCGCCGTACCGGGTTCGGTCTTAAGCTCGAAGCGAAACAGCTTCACTGAGGCAAGTTTACCTTGGGCGGCCCGAAGACTCCCCTAACGGAGCGGTTGCGCCTCGGCCCACTCGGCTTTCGGAGACCGTCGCAATCCTCCAACGGCATCGTGAAAGGCTCGGGAAAGCGGCCGTTTTACTTCGCTCCGCCATGAGTCGTTCGGATTCGAAAGAAGGGCCGTTGCCCCAAGTCTTCTTAAGGGTATCCTATACATTCCCCTCGGAACGCCTTTATTCCCCATGCTGCCTAAGCCCGACATTTTGAATGAGTATCCTGAGGGCAAGTTTGTGCTCTCGAACCTTGCCGCAAAGCGAGCCAAGCAGCTAAAGGAGGGTGCGCCGCCCCTCGTAC
>CAXUKB010000467.1:0-292 GCA_964251345.1 uncultured Fimbriimonas sp.
ACGAAGAACCCGCGGTCGAGCTCGTGCCGGTTCCACCGGAACTTGCCGTCGTACCGGTCGTACCGGTCGTACCGTTGCCCGTCGTGGACGCGGTCGAACCCGAAGTCGTACCCGAAGTCGAACCCGCCGAAGAGCCAGAGGTCGAACCCGCAGTGCTCTCGGTGCCCGGAACGATCGGCAGGTCGAGGCTCGAGACGAAGTAAACCGCCTCGATGGAGTAGACAACGGGGCGGCCCGTCGTGAGGAGCACGGTTCCCGTCCGAGTTCCGGTGACTGGCGAGCTGTAGTTGCA
>CAXUKB010000467.1:302-2958 GCA_964251345.1 uncultured Fimbriimonas sp.
GAGTTGTTCAGAAGGCTACTGTCGACCACCGTCGAGTGATTGCCAATGACCAGCACGGGATTCGACGGAGAAACGTCGCTGCGGTAGATCTGCCACCGCGCCACGCCGTTACCCGAGGTTCCCGACCCCTTGTAGAAGCCGTTGGGCGACCAGTTGAGCCGGATCGCCGGCGAGCCGTTGTCCAACGTCGCCTGGGCGGTCACGTTTCCAGCCGCCGACGTGCTGTTGGAATTGTTGCTGCTGCCGAGCAACACCGCGACGAGTCCAACCACGAGCAGCGCAGAGATCAGCGTCGCGTTGTTCGAGCGGCCCCCACGGCGGCCGCTGTTGTTCCGCGTGTTGATCCCACCCTTGTCGTTGAACACGGAATAGTTCGCAAGCGGAAGGGGCGGCGGATTGAACACGGTGCGAACCTTGTCGCCGGGCGAAACACCCTGGAGCACGCGCTCCGGAGTCATCTCCGCCTGATCGGGCTCGACGGCACCGATTCGACCGGTTCCGATCTGAAGCGGACCGCGCGTGATAATGACGGTATCGCCTGTCTTGAATCCGCTCCGTGCGCCCTGATTGATGAGCGCCAGACGCTCCGTCGTGTTCAGGACGGTCGCCGTCGAAGCCTGCTGCGTGCTCATCGTTCGGACGACAAGCGCGGCAGCCTGGCCGATTGCATCGTTGACCAGCGTCTCGTTCGTGACGTTGCCGCTCCGAATGGTCGACTCACCCTTCTCGAGCGCGCCGTTCACGGGCAAGCCGCTGACGACATCGTAGGCCACCGCACGCACAGCAACGAGCGCCTGCTTGCCGCCGCCAACCGCCTTGACCTGGTAGTCGACGACCTCGCCCGCGACGATCGTGTTCGCTCGAACGTCCTGACCGACCCGACTCAGGTTGACCAGGCCTTCTAAGGGCGAGCTCAGGCCAAGCGTCTCGATCGAACGCTTAACCGTGTCTTGAGCGACGACGTCGTACCGGTTGGTCTTCGCCAGCTCGCTCGCCACGGCATCCCCCGCGACTTGACCGTACTTAAAGCTATTCGCTCCTTTCAGGTCCTTGAACTCGGTCACCGCCCAGCTTGGAAGCTGGGTGACCTGGGCTTTGGCACGGTTCGCCATGGTCAGCGTGACCGTGGGTACAACTAGGGCCATCGCAACCAGGTGGCACAGGGCCTTACCGGTAAACGTATCGACGAACCGCCTCACTTTGACGCGTCCTCCTTCCTCATGTCTTCTCGCATCGGGCTATGGGCCCACAAAGGTCTCGATATCCTTCCCGCACGCATCCGGGGCGCTTGCCCGGATTCTCCCCGCTGCGCAGACGGTCGCCTGCGGGTCGGATGCATGCGTTCAGATCGATTCCCTCTGGTTCTCCTCGTGGCTCCGCCAGTCGAAAGTCCCACCGTCGGAACCCCTTCTCCAGCAAATCGGTCGGAGTATAGCACGGTTATCCCGGATGCGCAATGCGTCCAGGAAAGCTTCGTCGTGCCTCCCCGATCAGAACCGTAAGGACGTCGGGTAAGGGTCGATCGGTTCGGACCGTGATGTCGGCGAGAGCGTCTTTCGTCCGCTCGTCGAGTTGCCAGGCGCCAAATGCTTGGAGATCGGCCGACGGGCCGTATCGCTCCCTTAGACGCCTTAGGCGTTCGCCGGGGCCGCAGGAGGCCGTCCAGACCTCGCGGTAGCGCCCTTGAAGGCACGCCTCGAAGAGCAAAGGAACCTCGACGACGTCGACCCGAAGACTTTGGATCTTCTCTCCCACGAGCGGATGCATCAGCCGGTTCGTCCAGCGACGCAAGGAGGGGTCGTAGAGGATCGCCTCGCGTAGTTCGGCCGACGTCACCGGTCCCTCCCCACCGAGGCGCATACGCAGAACCTCTTGGAGGGAGGGCTCAAGGAAGATTTCCCGCGCCACCCCATCGCTACTTGCGGTTCTTAAGCCAAGATCGGCGAGCATCGACAGCACGGTCGACTTCCCCCCTGCGATGGCGCCGGTGAGTCCGATCGGCCGAATATCGTCCATCGCCCGCTAGTCTAGCGAATCATAGCGATCTGTCGAGTCCTCTGTCCGGGCAGAGAGGGAGACTCGTACGCCGCCTCGACCCGATCCCCGGGACAGATATTCATCGTCTCGCGTTCCGGATTCACCTTCACGTGGTAGCTCGCCACCGAGATGACACGTCCGTTTGTGGTTTGCGAATCTCGGCGAAAAATGGGCTCGTTGCCTCGCGACGAATTCTTCTGCAGAGCCGCGGTCGATCTCGATGCGACGCTCGGGCCCCGAAACGACGGTTGCGGTGGGAAGGTGCCATGCTCCCATCGTTTTTGCCATCGATCGCACCGCACGGTCCATCGCCTTCTGAAGCAGAAGGCGGTCGCCGACCTCCTCACCCACCATCTTCGACTTGCCGTCTCCGAGCGCCCCGTTGATCGGTCAGCCATCGACGATACGATAAACAACGCACGTAGAGTTACGAAAGCCTGCGCTTTTTTCCGATCCGATCGACGAGGTAGTCCATCAGCCCGCCGACGGCAGCATCGTCAGCCTCAAACTCAAGGCCAAGACGCACGAGACCGAAAAGCCCCTTCGGGGTACTCGATAAGCTCAGCTTAGACTAGGCAGCTTTCTCGCGAAGAACATCAACGATGCGAACTGGACGCGG
>CAXUKB010000468.1:0-2949 GCA_964251345.1 uncultured Fimbriimonas sp.
TCTGTGCCTCGACCGCGAACTCCATCGGAAGTTCCCGGAACACGTCTTTGCAGAAGCCGGACACGATCATGTTGACCGCATCCTCCGTCGGAATGCCGCGCTGGTTGCAGTAGAAGATCTGGTCGTAGCCGATCTTCGACGTGCTGGCCTCGTGCTCTACAGTCGCGGTCGGATTCTTGACCTCGATGTAGGGAAACGTGTGGGCGCCGCAACGGTCGCCCATGAGCATGGAGTCGCATTGCGAGTAGTTTCGCGCGCCCTCTGCGCCGGGGTTCACGCGAACGAGACCGCGATAGGTGTTCTGGCCGTTGCCCGCCGAGATGCCCTTGCTCACGATGGTCGACTTCGTGCGTTTGCCGATGTGAATCATCTTGGTCCCCGCGTCGGCCTGCTGCCTGTTCTGGGGAAGCGCGACCGAATAGAACTCGCCCACCGAGTCGTCGCCCTGCAGAATGACGGACGGGTACTTCCAGGTGATCGCCGAGCCGGTCTCGACCTGCGTCCAGGTCACCTTCGATCGCTTGCCGATGGCGCGGGCGCGCTTCGTCACGAAGTTAAAGATGCCGCCTTTGCCGGTCTTCGGATCGCCCGGATACCAGTTCTGGACGGTGCTGTACTTGATCGTCGCATCGTCGCCCGCCGCAATAAGCTCGACCACCGCCGCGTGGAGCTGGTTCTCATCGCGCATGGGCGCGGTGCAACCTTCCAGATAGCTAACGTAGCCGCCCTCTTCGCAGACGATTAGCGTACGCTCGAACTGCCCCGTCTTCTCCGCGTTGATGCGGAAGTAGGTCGACAGCTCCATGGGACAGCGGGTGCCTTTCGGAATGTAGACGAACGAGCCGTCCGAGAACACGGCACTGTTCAGCGTCGCGTAATAGTTGTCGCTGTAGGGCACGACCGACCCCAGGTACTTTTTAACGAGTTCGGGGTGCTCCCTCACGGCCTCCGAGAGGCTCATGAAGAGGATGCCGAGTTCGCCCAGCTTTTCCTTGAAGGTCGTTACGACCGAAACAGAGTCGAACACCGCGTCGACGGCCACGCCGGACAGCGGCAGGTTGCGCGAGTCGGCGGCACTCGGCGCGGCGCCGGCGACGTTCAGAAGGACCTTCTGCTCCTCGACGGGAATGCCGAGCTTCTGGAACGTGCGCAGAATCTCGGGATCGGCCTCGTCGAGGCTGTTCAGGACGGGCTTCAGCTTCGGCGCCGAGTAGTAGGCGAGCTCCTGGAGCTTCGGCTTCTCGTAGGTGACGTTGTGCCACTCCGGCTCCTTAAGGGTGAGAAAATGTCGGTAAGCCTTGAGGCGCCAGTCGAGAAGCCATTCCGGCTCCCCTTTCTTCGCGCTAAGGCGACGAACGACGTCCTCGTTGAGACCGGGCTCGAACTGGTCGACGTCGATATCGACGTTCCATCCGTGCTCGTACTCGCGGTTCGCGAACTGCTCAAGAAGTTGGGCGCTGGGATCCAGGGTGATGTCGGCCATGGGGATGTTCGGATCGCGCCCTCCCGGCCACACCGGCTACGCGCGTCCGTCGTTTCCTACTCCGAGTCTACCGACCTTCACTCCGCATCCGATAGCTGTCGATCGCGTTTCGGAGGGCCTGCGGCTCGGGCGGCATAACCGGCTCTGCAACGGACCGCAGACCGACGATCGCCTCGAGAATTCGCCCCGGCAGTTGGCGAGTGAAGACGCGTGAACCGTTGCAGCGATTGAAGATCTCAATGCCAAGACTTGTCGGCACTGGAAAGGGATTTCCCGACTGGATGAACCCGAGTTCTCCAAGCACGACGCAGGCGTGGCTCTACTCGCTTAGAATTGGTATCGATTCGTTGAGAATATCCGCGCAAGCGGCGATGCTCACCGGATCGCCGGTGCCCCTTATAAGCGCGGCGAGAAGCCATCCGTTCCCATGCAGCGGTGGCGTCGAAGGTCGTCTGCCAAACTCAAGATCGTCTGTTCGTCGTCCCTCTGCTTGGTCTAGTCCACCCGAGACTCCTCTCCGTCCGGCTAGCAGCGAAGAACGAGGATCTAGCGGGGCAGAGTCGCCCGCTCTTGTCCGTGAGCGGTGCGTCGAGAAGCCTCGCATGACAAACTTGCGTCTACGATTTTTTCCGCAAAGCCTCAGGTCTCGAGCGGGCACAAGCGTCCGATTCGAGAGACTACTCGTTCCTTTGCTCCAAGATAGCGATAGGCTCGCCAGTACTTGCCGTCCGGGCGGAGCAAGGGGTTGGGCCGCGACCACTACGGATATGTGAGCCTCTTCAAGCTTCGAGTCGCCAGTGCAAAGAGGGAAACCCGAGGGGCAATAGCAATGGACCCCCTCTCTGCCTCGTTGTGTCGGGAGAGACAAGGGCATAAAGCCAGTCAGCGTATGTCGATCGGCGTTGATGTGGTCCGTTGCGGCGAGCACTGGGGCGGGATCGGATCCCGACTATCCGCTCCCCAGCTTAAGGCAATGAGAATCGTGGCGCCGGAGTAAGTCGGATGATTCGGCACGGCAACTCGATCGTGAGCAATCTCGCAGATAGAAGCGCGAACGGATTCGCGCACTCTCAGAAGCGTTTGCCCTTTAGCTGGAACTCTATTGCTAATCGACTACCACCCAAGCGACTGCTGAAGCCTGCTCAGTGCCTCGCGAGAAGGAGTAGGAAGAGGCGGGCGATCGGATGACATTCTGCCGATCCGTTTAAAGATGCTGAGAACGGTGTGAAAGGTCGAGGTTCCTTGAGGAGTGCTACTCCCGGCGATCTTTCGACCAAGATCGGTCACGGCGATGCCGCTCGCGGTGTTGGCGATCAGTCCTCGCTTACTTAGCACGTGAACCGCATGTTGCAAATCATTGAGCGTTGGAGTGCTGGGTCCATCTTCGTCACCGATCGAAATCAGCTCCCAGTCGATCGCCTCACAAAGATACATCGAGGCGAAAATCCAGGCGTCTCGAAAGTTCG
>CAXUKB010000469.1:0-2918 GCA_964251345.1 uncultured Fimbriimonas sp.
TCTTGATACTCTTCGAACGTCGCCACGCCGACGACCTGCATTCTCTTTTCGATCCGGCGCGATAAGGTCGTGCGTTTGTAGGAGGTGAAATCGAAGCCCCGACTGGACTTGAGATAGTCCAAGAGCCGCTCGAGGGCGGCGGTCGTGTCCGGGATATCGCTCACCCTCTCAGTTTAGCGGACTGCCTCTCCGTTCGGGGCGGCCGAGCGGCATCCACGACCGCGGAGCGGTTCGAAGCGATCCTGACGAGAGGTTTAGGCTTTGTCTCGTGAATCGTTTCCCTCTCCTCTCCGAGGGAGAGGAGAAAGACGCAAAGACGTCCTTGATGCCTCGGGAGCCTGTCGGGCCAGAACGGGGGCCTTCGCGCCGGCGGCTCCCGAGGCCTAAGCGGCCCACCCCATCGAAACGTCTAATGGGGGAAGGGGTGAGGAGTCCGGTCGAAAGCAAGCGGCTTCGCGCGTCGGCACGAGAGCCCCCGACGCCTACCGGGATTCATCGGACCGGGCTAGACCTTTGGGTTCGTCGCGCCCAGATCGAATCCGGCGCCCTTATGGCCCAGGCCCAGAACGTGCCGCAGGAGGCCGATGCGTTGAGCGCCCTCTTCGAGCTTATGCCGATACGCCTGGGTCGTGCCTTCGAAACCGCGCGACTCGGCGCGCGACAGCATCCTCTGGAGGAGATCGTTGTGCTCTTCGAGTGCGCGCAGGGCGGTCCAAAGGGCGGCCTCGAGGGCGCCTTCCTGATTGGCGGCGAGCGAATCGGGCAGGTAGCTATGGCCCACCCGGCATCGGTAGTGCATGACGCCCTCTTCCGCGAACTCGAAGAGGGTGCCTTGGCACTCGGGGCACACGAATGGGGAGGGCTGGCCACGCTTCTCGAACTGGGCAAGTTCATCGAGGGTCATTTCGGTGGGATCGGGCATCGCTACGTCGGGAATGAGTTCGGAAACGTCTTGGCCGGCAAGCCGCTCGAGCGCCGCGCCGATTTCGTCGAGCGGAAGAACGTGCATGGCGGACCCAGTCTCGATCGCGTGTCGGGGCATGTCGCCAAAGAGGGCGTCTTCCGGGTCTTGGCAGATCGTAACGCCGCCTTGTCGGCGAACGGCCCACGTGCCCATCGTCCCGTCGTCCAGCAGGCCGGATAGAAGGACGCTCACGACGCGGTTGCGACGGGCGTGAGCGGCGGTGCGGAAAAGGGGGTCGATCGCGGGACGGTTGCCGTTCTCCTTAGGACCGTTCACCAGATTCATGTGACCGTCGCGGATCAACAGGTGCCGGCCGGGGGGAGCGCAGTAGATCGTGCCGTTCTCGATCGGAAGGTCGTCCTCGGCGGCGACGGCGGGAAGGTTGCCGTTGCGGGCCAGAATGTGGGGGAGGACGCTTGTACCGCGCTCGGGGAAATGGATCACGACGAGAACCGCCGCCGGGAACCCCTTTGGCAGTTGGGCGACGAGGCGACTGAGCGATTCGACCCCGCCTGCCGAGGCGCCGACCACGACGGTGTCGATCTTAGGCACGGATCACTGTACTTCCCATTTCTGATTAGGCGAGTCGAAGCGAGGGCGGTTCGCTAAAAGATCGTTGTCATTGAAAGTACGGAGGAAAAACTCTCCCTTGTCCAAAGAGAATGGAGAGGTGTACAACGAAACGTGGTCCCCCAAAAATTGGTAACGCCGCCCATGGTGAAGATGGACCTCCGCTTCGGGGACATGTCCGTTGAACGAAGGAAGTCGCTTCGATGACGTCCTCCTCCGATGCTGCGGCGCTGCACGCTCGCTTTGCCAAGACCGCGCTTTCTCTTTACGGGAGTGAGCCCGAATTTGAGATCCCGGTGCCGGAGGGATACGACGAGGTCGAGGTCGCAGCAGCGTTCCGGGCAGAGGGGTGCGAAATTACGTACCTCACCCCTCGCCGCACGGTCATCGTCGCTCCGCGTCGCCGCACCGCGCTCGGATCCTCTCCTCTTTAGAGGAGAGGACGCGTTACGAGAAGACGTGGATCGTCGTGGTCGCGAGCAGGACCCCGGGCTCGGGCGTGTTGGCGCAGACGAGGTTCACGGTGCGCACAAGGTTACGGTAGTCGCCCGGCGTTCCGACACGTAGTTCGATGGGCGTCATCGGCCGCAGATCGGCTGCCTGCGCGAGGAACCGTTCGAATCGGGTGCGATCCGGCGACCAAACGTGGGCGAGGAGCCGATCGGCGGGCAATGCACCGTCGCAGGTGCCCAAGCCGAAGAGTCTTCGCGCATGGTCGTCGAGCAGAACCTGGCGGGAGCGGGCTTGCCAGATCCAAGTTGCGAGTCGGTCGCGGCCGATCGACTCGACGAGGCGGGCTCGAACGTCGGTCGACGCGGCGGGCCGGTCGAACGCGGCGAGCGCGATGGCATGGGTTCGGTTCACCGCGCCAAGCTTGTCGCGAACCCGGACCCAGTAGGTGCGCAGGGTGGCGACGCTGATGTCGAGATCGTCGGCGATCTCCTTGTCCGTCGCACCCGCTGCCGCACGGACGACGATTTCACGTTCGCGGGGCGAAAGCTCTACCGTAGGTCGTGCTTTTTCCGCTCCGTTCGCGCTCACCATGTCATCTAATTGTCGTTGAATTCGACTCTAGCGGGCAAGCCCCATCGTTGTGTAGTAATTTTCCTCCTCACTGCTCCAAAACAGGATCCGTCATGCCGAGCGACGCAAAGGCTTTGGTCCTGATCAGGCAAGCATCGCACCGGCCGCAAGGCTTTCCGTCCACCGGGTCGTAGCACGAATGCGTCAGTCCGTAGTCGACGCCCAGGGTCAGTCCCCGCTCGATGATCTCGGCCTTGGTGAGATGGATCAGGGGCACGCGAATCTCGATGGGCCGGCCTTCGACGCCGGCCTTGGTGGCGAGGCGGGCAAGATTGCCGAAGGCCTCGATGAACTCGGCTCG
>CAXUKB010000470.1:0-2872 GCA_964251345.1 uncultured Fimbriimonas sp.
CGCAAGGCCCAGGGTCCAGAACCACTGATAAGTCTTGAAATCGGGGTAACCGAAGTTCGCGCCGTTGCGATTCTTGTTCATGATCAGAACCTTGTCCGCCGGACTGTCGACGGCCGTCGCGCTGACGGATGGATTCAGCGGAGTCGGATTACCGTAGTTCGAGGGGCAGAGGTCGTCGTTCACGCCGTACTGCTGACCTTGGTTCTGGTCCGGGAAGGCCGGATCCTTAAAGAGGCCGTCGTTGCCATAGGCGACGAGATTGCCCGAGGCGCTGGTCGCGGTCTTGCCGCTCTTGATGTAGGGGTACACGGTGGCGTACCACTGAACGAGGTCCTGTCCGTTCGTCCCGCCGTACTCCGACATCGGCAGCGTGTCGTCGCTGTCGCCTGCGTACATGACAATGCCGAGCGCCTGCTCCTTAACGTTGCTCAGCGAGACGGTCTTCTTTGCCGCGAGCTTGGCTTGGGCAAACACGGGGAACAGGATCGCCGCGAGAATCGCGATAATCGCGATGACGACGAGCAGCTCAATAAGGGTGAACGCTTTTCGATTAGTCTTTTGCATAGGGCCTCTTCGACGAGGTCGGTGATGGAGCTTGGTTGCGGGTCACACGCATCGTGGCGATCCGCCGTCATAGTGCTCCGTACACCGATGGATCGATTAATCATACGCCGCGGACGGGGCAATGATTGATCGATTTATCACAAACCTCGTGGTTGTGCTAACTTTTTCCTATGCTGCTCGCATCGCTCGGCATCGTCGCCGCGGCTCTCGCGCCTTTGCCCACCCTCCACGTCGACGGGCGCAACCTCGTCGATCCGTCCGGCCACACCGTCCTGCTCAAGGGGGCCAATCTCGGCAACTGGCTCGTCGTCGAGTTCTGGATGTCGGCGCTCGAAGGCAAGAAGCCCAAGGACCAGTACGATCTCGAGTCGATCCTCGCCCGTCGCTTCGGCGAGGCGGAAAAGGACCGCCTCATGGATCTCTACCGATCGAGTTGGATTACGGAGCGCGACTTCAAGATCCTGCCGACGTTCGGCTTCAACTGCGTCCGCCTGCCGATGAACTACCGGCTCATGGAGGACGACGCGCATCCGTTTCAACTCCGGAAGGACGCCTGGAAGTGGATCGACCGGGCGGTCGACCTCGCTGAGCGCAACAGGCTCTACACGATCCTCGACATGCACGGCGCGCAGGGTGGCCAGAGTCCCTACGACCACACCGGCCGCTCGGACCAGAACCACCTCAAGGACAGTCCCGAGGACCAGAAACGGCTCGCGTGGCTGTGGGGCGAGATCGCCAAGCGATACCGAAACCGCTCGGCGGTCGTGGCCTACGACGTCTGGAACGAGCCCTACGGCACGCCTAAGCCGCTTCAAAAGCCGATCTTCGAGCAGTCGCTCGCGACCATTCGGAAGGCGGACCCGGACAAGCTCGTCTGGGCGATGGGCAACTTCGACGGCTTCGACCAGTACGGCGACCCTAAGGCGAACGGATGGCACAACGTCGGCTTCCAGATGCACTACTATCCCGGCCTCTTCGGCGGGGGCGATCCGACGGTCGCGACGCAGGTCAAGCACCTCGCTTCGCTGGCGGCGGTCCAGCGCAAAGTGGAGCGGCTCGGGGTGCCGTTTTACGTTGGCGAGATGAACGTGGTGTTCGACGGGGCGGGCGGCGCCGACATGATGCGGCGCACCTACGACCTTCACGCGAAGTACGGCTGGGCGACCACGATGTGGAGCTACAAGCTGGAAACACGGGACGGCGGCATCGGCAATGCGTTCTGGGGCATGGTCGCGAACGCGAGTCCCGCCCCTCAGGTGAGCTTCTTCGACGACCCGGAGCCTAAGATCGAGGCTTACTTCCGGGCCTTTGCGACCCAACGCTTGGTCGTCAACGAAAAGCTTCGCCGGGCGATGTCGGACCCCAACTACGTGCCCGCGCCCCTTCCCGAACCTCCAAAGAAGCGCACGACCGCGCCGCAGGAGACGCTGACGGGCTGGACGCAGACCGACGTCGGCAACCCTCTTCCGGGTGGCCTCGGCAACGAACCGGGCGGATTCGCCCTTTACGGCGGCGGGCACGACGTGTGGGGGGCAAACGACGCTTTCCGCTTCCTGAGCCGCCGGATGGAGGGCGACTTTACTCTCGAAGTCACCCTCAAGGGCGTCGAGAACGTGGACAGCTACACGAAGGCGGGGCTCATGCTGCGGTCGTCGGACGCGCCCGACGCTCCCTTCGCCATGCTCTCGTCCTTCCCCACGGGCGAGCTTCAACTCTCGCACCGCGACGCGAAAGGCGGGGAGGCGACCGCGCCGCCGACCGCCAAGGGGCTCCTGCCCGACCTGCGGCTCCGGCTCGTTCGGAAGGACGGCACGATCCGTGCGTCGTACGCGGAGAGCGGCGTCTGGCGTCCCCTGGCCTCCATTCCCGACCGGCTGCCCAAGTCGGTGCTCGTCGGACCGATCGCGTGCAGCCACGACGAGGCGGCGCTGGCAAAGGTCGACTACGCGGACCTGCGACTCACCCCGTAGCGCGGCCAAGCGTCACCCTTTCCTTCCGCGGATGTCTGTGCCGGGATAAGGGTCCGCCGAGGGAGGCGACGCAAAAGCGCTTCGCCTCTCGCCTGGGGTCGCCTCCCAGGTGGAAGGGGACGGGGGATAGAGAGCCTTCTGATTGGGGGGTGGGAACTTCAGGAAGTTCCCACTTCATCTCCCACCGGAGTGAAAGGAAGGGGTGACGTCCTTCTCGCCTACCGACCCTCTCTCACGCGACGGGGGCGTGCTTCGAGGAGCCCGCGTCGAGCGAGAAGAACTCGAGCACGTCGTCCAGACGATCCGCTTCGGCGTTGCACGCCTCGACCATGTGAACC
>CAXUKB010000471.1:0-2870 GCA_964251345.1 uncultured Fimbriimonas sp.
CCTCTTCCCTCTTCCCTCTTCCCTCTTCCCTCTTCCCTCTTCCCTCTTCCCTCTTAAGAGGTTTACTCTTCGTGCCCCATGATCCTCGACCCGAAGATCCCCGCGAAGATCGCTCAGATCGAAACCACCTACGACAAGCTGCGTTACCGGACGATCGAGGCGCTCAGCATGGAGATCGCGGAGACGCGCGAGCACTTCCGCGCGGTGCCCGAAAGCCTTGACTGGCACCCGGTCAAAGCGGGCGAGCTTTGGGGAGAGGCGTGGGCCACCGCGTGGTTCCGCACCACGGCGACGATTCCCTATGAGCTCGACGGTCAAACCGTGTTCCTGCGGGCGACGACGGGCGGCCCGGAGGCGATGCTGTTCGTGGACGGCACGATCCGCGGCTCGTTCGATCCCAATCACCCGGTGCGCGTCCTTCTCCCCGAGGCGAAGGCGGGGCAAAGGGTTGAAATCGCCTTAGAGGCGTACGCGGGCCACGATTTCCCCGGCGTTCACCCCTCGCACACCGAGGGTTCGGCGGACGGCGTGGTCTACGTTCGCCCCGAGGATCGGAAGTTTGCCGGCGTCGAGTTGGTGGTCGAGCGAGCGGACGTCGCCGAGTTCGTCTTCGGCCTGCGCGCCCTCCGGCAGTTGGCCGATTCGCTCGATCCGAACTCCCTTCGCCGCGCGACCATCCAGCACGCCTATGACGCGATCTTCCGCCTCGTGTGGGCGCGGCCCGAGGAAACCGACGAGCCGACCTGGCGCGCCGCTCTGGACCTCGCGCGAGCCGTGATCGATCCTCTGCTGGAGCGGCGCAACGGCCCGACGACGCCCCTCATGGGCATCGTCGGTCACTCGCACATCGACACCGCATGGCTCTGGACGATCGCCGAGACCTGGCGCAAGTTGGGTCGCACCTACTCGTCGGTGCTCGCCCTCATGGACCAGTACCCTGAGTTCAAGTTCACCCAGAGCGCGGCATACCACTACGAAAAATGCCGCGAACTCTACCCCGAGGTGTTCGGGCGCGTGGTCGAGCGGGTCAAAGAAGGACGCTGGGAGGTCAACGGCGCGATGTACATCGAGCCCGACTGCAACATTCCCAGCGGCGAGTCGTTCGCACGCCAGTGTCTGGTGGGCCAGCGAAGCTACCGGGAGATGTTCGGCAAGACCACCGACGCGCTGTGGCAGCCCGACGTCTTCGGCTACTCCGCCGCCTTGCCCCAGATTCTCCAGAAGGCGGGCGTTCGCTACTTCCTTACCACCAAACTCGGGTGGAACGACACGAACCGCTTCCCCTATGACACCTTCTGGTGGCAGGGCATGGACGGCACGAAGGTTCTGGCCCACTTCAACGAGATGCAGGGCGAGATGGAGCCGTCGAAGCTCATCAAGCTGTGGAACGACGTGCCCCACAAGGACGTGCAGGACCGCCGCCTCGCGGGCTTCGGCTGGGGCGACGGCGGCGGCGGCCCCACCGCCGAGATGATCAAGATGGCCCGCCTCTGCGAAGACCTCGAGGGCTGCCCGCGTACGGAGTACACCTCCATCTCCGAGTTCATGACGGGGATGGAGGAGGAACTGACATCGCTCCCGACCTGGGTGGGCGAGCTGTACCTAGAACTCCATCGGGGCACCCTCACCTCGATCGCGGAGATCAAGCGGCTGAACCGCCGGTGCGAGTTCGCCCTGCGGGACGCCGAGTTGGCCTGGGCCCTCGCCGCGTTGAAGGGCAACGCCTATCCCAAGGACGATTTTCTCGCCGCTTGGAAGATCCTGCTAGTCAACCAGTTTCACGATATCCTCCCGGGCTCCTCGATCGCCGCCGTGAACGACCAGGCGAAGGCCGAGCTCAGCGATCTGGAGGATCGCATCGCGGAGATCGAGGGCGAGGCCCACGCCCTCCTCGCGGGGGACGTGGACGAGGGCGGCACCCTCTCCGTTCTCAACAGTCTGAGCTGGGAACGCCGAGGCGAAATGGCGTTCGTCCACGCCGAGGGGCTTGCGATGCCGGCCGGCACGCGGACTCAGGCGTACGAGGACGTGGCTCGGGTGGCTCACCTTGCCGTCTCGGGCCTTCGGCTCGCGCCGATGGGCGCGACGCCGGTCGCGACGGGCGACGACGAGACGACCGGCGAGTCGCCCTTCCGGATCGAAGGGGATGTCGTGGAGACGCCTTTCGCCCTCGTTCGCTTCGACGGGGACGGAAGCATCGTGTCGTTCTGGGACAAGAAAGCCGAGCGCGAACTCGTAGGAAACGACGGAGCGCTAAACGTTCTGGAGATCGGTGAGGACGTGCCCGCGGTGTGGGACAACTGGGACATCGACCGCGACCAGCGCTCCAAGCTCATGCCTCTGGGCACTCCGGTGTCGCGCGAGATCGTGGCGGAAGGCCCGTTGCAGCTTCGCATTCGCACCGAGTTCGCCTTCGGGGTCGGCTCTACGCTTTGGCAGGACACCGTCTTCCATTCCACCACGCCCCGCGTCGACTTCGACACGGCGGTGGAGTGGCACGAAAAGTATCAGTTCCTCAAGTCGCGCTTCGACCTCGACGTGCTCGCCGACTCCGCGCGCCATGAGATCCAGTACGGCCACGTCACGCGCGGAACGCACGACAACACGACTTGGGACCGCGCTCAGTTCGACGTGTGCGCCCACAAGTGGACCGACGTCAGCGAGGAGGGCTACGGCGTGGCGTTCCTGAACGACTCGAAGTACGCATGCACGGTCAAGGAGGGCACTTATCGTCTCAGCCTCGTCAAGTCGGGACGCCACCCCGACCCGCGGGGCGACGAAGGCCGCCATCGCTTCGCCTACGCGATGCTGCCCCACCTCGGCGGCTTCTCGGTCGAGTCGGTGGTCCGCCCCGCCTACGAGTTCAACGT
>CAXUKB010000472.1:0-261 GCA_964251345.1 uncultured Fimbriimonas sp.
ACACCAAATTGGCGCCCAAGGCGATTGTCGAGATCGGCGGCCAGGCGATTCTGTGGCCCATCATGCGTCACTACGCGGCGTTCGGCATTCGGGAGTTTATCGTCGCGCTCGGCTACAAGGCCGAGGTCGTGAAGCACTACTTCCTTAACTTTCACGCGATGAACGGCGATCTGTCCGTCGATCTCGTGTCCGGTCGAACGACGGTCCACGCGTCCGAAACGACGCCGTGGAAGGTTCACCTCGTCGACACCGGACTCCACA
>CAXUKB010000472.1:271-2850 GCA_964251345.1 uncultured Fimbriimonas sp.
GACGAGACGTTCATGCTCACCTACGGGGACGGCGTTTCGGACGTCGACCTTCACGGACTGCTTGCGTTGCACCAGCGAGAAGGCAAGCTCGCCACCGTGACCGCCGTCCGGCCGCCCGCCCGCTTCGGCAATCTTGGCCTCGACGGCGCGAGCGTCTCCGCGTTCGCGGAGAAGCCGCAAACGGAAGAGGGCTGGATCAACGGCGGATTCTTCGTGATGGAGCCCGCCGTGCTCGACCTTATCGACGGCGACGGCACGTCGCTGGAGAGCGATCCCCTCGACCGATTGGTCGCACTCGGCGAACTCGCCGCCTACCGGCATCCGGGCTTTTGGCACATGATGGACACCCCGCGCGACCGTGCGCTTTTAGAAGAGATGTGGAGCGCGGGCAACGCGCCGTGGAACGTCGAGGAGACACGATGGCCGCTTTTTGGCCTGGCCGCGTAGCCTTCGTCACCGGTGCGACCGGCCTCCTCGGAGGCTGGCTCGTCCGGCGGCTGGTGGCCGAGGGCGCGGAAGTCGTGGCCCTCGTGCGCGACGGAATGCCCGAGGCGATGCTCCATGAGATGCGGGTGCGGACCGTCCGGGGCGACGTCGAGGACGGCGCGTGCGTCGAACGCGCGCTGAACGAGCACGCCGTCGACACCGTGTTCCACCTCGCGGCGCAGACCATCGTCGGCACCGCGAACCGCAATCCGGTTTCGACTTTCGAGACGAACGTCGCGGGAACGTGGCGTCTGCTGGAGGCGTGCCGCCGCTCGCCTTGGGTCTCCTCGATCGTGGTCGCCTCCTCGGACAAGGCGTACGGCGAGCAGCCGATTCTTCCCTACACCGAGGAGACGCCCCTCCAAGGACGTCATCCGTACGACGCGAGCAAGAGCTGCGCCGACCTCATCGCCGCGAGCTATGCGCACGCCTATGGCTTGCCGGTGTGCGTCACCCGTTGCGGAAACCTCTTCGGCGGCGGCGACCTGAACTTCAACCGCCTCGTTCCGGGCACGATTCGGAGCGTTCTGCGGGACGAGCCGCCGGTCATCCGCTCGAACGGCCGCTTTCTCCGCGACTATTTCTACGTGGAGGACGCGGCGGACGCTTATCTCCGGCTCGCCGAGTGCCTCACCCTCGATGCCGCCCTCGGCGGCCACGCGTTTAACTTCGGCAGCGACCGGCCGATGACCGCCCTCGCGATGGTCGAGGCGGTCCTCGCGGCGATGAACTCTTCCCTTTGCCCGCTCGTGCTCGACGAGGCGCGGGGCGAGATCCCGGATCAGCACCTCGACTGCGCCAAGGCGCACCGGATGCTCGGCTGGTCGGGTGGCCTGCCGCTCGGCGAAGCGCTCGTCCGCACCGTCGATTGGTACGCCGCGCACGAGCGGCGCATGATCGCCGCCTAGCGCCACGGCAGTCGAGAGAATGACGATGACGCCACACCTTCCTTTCTCGAAACCGCACTCGGCCGACCCTCGACGCAGGACTTTCTCCCCTAACGAGAGCCCGTAACCTCACCACCCGTCGTCTTACCGGGTCCTACCTAGTCGATACACGGAACGATCCTTTGGGCGCAAAGCGCCAATGGACTAACGTGACGATCGAAGGACGACCGGCCGAGGGCCCGAGGATAACGAAAGGAGTTTGGCGTCTCGCCGAGCGGCTCCGCACGGACCGCGTGGTGGACGAAGAGACGCTGCGACAGGCGCAAGAAGGCGCCCGCGGAGCCGTCGGACCGATGGGCGAGGCGCTCGTCGCCTCCGGGCTCGTCGACGCCGCCCGGCTGCGTCCGTACCTCGAGGACTCTTCCGGTTTTCCCTTCGTGGATCTGGGCGAGATCGAGGTCGACCGCACCCTCGCGACGCAAGTCCCCGAGGCGCTGCTCTTCGCCAAACGCGCCCTTCCCTTCCGGGCCGTCGACGGCGAGATCCACGTGGCGATGGCGGATCCGCTCGACCTCGCGGTGGTCGACGACCTCAAGGCGCGGCTTCGGCGCACGCTCGTGCCCTATCTCGCGTTCCCGAAGGATCTCGAAGACGCCACGCGGCGGGCGTTCGACGCCCGGATGAAGGCCCAGTCGGTGCTGAACGAGTTCGGCGCCGAGGCCGAGGTCGTGGAAGAGACGGAGAACCACGCGGACGACGCGCCGATCGTACGGCTGGTCAACGGCGTGCTCTCGGCCGCCGTCGCCAGCCGCGCGAGCGACGTCCACCTGGAGCCGATGGAGACCGAGGTTCGGGTGCGGTTCCGCATCGATGGCGTCATGGCGGAGCAGATGACCATTCCGACGGGCCACCTTTCCGCGTGCGTTTCACGCCTGAAGGTGATGTCGGGGCTCGACATCGCCGAGCGCCGCCGCCCTCAGGACGGCCGCTTCAGCACGCGGGACGAGCACGGACACGAATTCGACGTTCGCCTTAGTCTTATGCCCACCGTGTACGGCGAAAAGGCGTGTATGCGTCTTCTGGAAAAGAAGAACTCGCTCGCGAGCATCGAGCGGCTCGGATTTTTGCCGCCGCAGCAGGTGCTCTTCAAAAAGTTCGTCAAGCGGCCGCATGGCCTCATCCTTGTCACCGGTCCCACGGGCTCGG
>CAXUKB010000473.1:0-2838 GCA_964251345.1 uncultured Fimbriimonas sp.
TTCCCTTTCCAGGCGAACCCCCGCAGCGACCGACAAGGTAAGCCGGTCGCCTGCGCGGCCGCAGGTCGCCGCCACCCTGTGGTCTCCCTTCGTCACGCGGACGCTCCCCCGCGCCGCCGTCTCCACGGCGAGGGTGCGCAGGCGGAGCGATCCGTGACGGACCGAGACTCCCGCCTCGAAGCCGGTTCCGCCACTCTTCTGCCGATAGGCGCCCCACCCTTCGGCGGCGGTGAAGGCGGCGCGAAAGTCGTCCTTGCCGACCTTCGGCGCGAACGCAAGGTGGCCTTTCGGTCCGTGGAATTCGTAGCCGCAGGCGCTCAGAAACACGCCGTAGGCGGCCATCGCCCGCGCGTAGTGGTCGCTGCACTCCACCTCGTTCCAGGGATTGCGGCGCGACGGGTGGTGCCGATCGTGCGCGGCCCTGACGATCCGGAAGCCCTCCTCCGTCAGCCCTTCGGCGATCATGTGGCCCGCGGCCTGGTATTCCGTGCCCGTCCAGACCTCGTTGAAGTACATCGCGGCCCAGGTGGGTTTCGGACCAAGAACCGCCGTGCGGTCGCCTTTCGGGAAAGAGCAGACGAGGAGTCCCGCCTCGCCGGGCAGGGCGTACCAGCGTCCCGCCCGGTTCGTCTCTCGGAAGGGACCCACATCGGGAAGAAAGTTGTTGCGGAAAAGCGCCTTCAACGCGGCGCGGGTGCGTTCCGCGCCGACGATCCGCCCCAGACCAAGCTGGTGCGCCCAGCCCTGTCCCATGAGTTGATCAACCTCGCACCCATCGCCGATCCGCATTCCGTCGAGATGCTCCGCCTCGTCCAGCCGGTGGACGTAGTACGACCCGTTCCAGAAGAGCGCGTCGAAGCGGCCGCGACCCCGCTCGAAGATCGCCCGCCAGCGGTTTGCGCTCGCCTGGTCGCCCATTTCATGCGCCAGATTTTCCCCTGCGCGGAGCGCGGCGAGGTAGAGCGACGTGAGCCACGACGAAGGGCCGTAGAGGTTTACGTCGAGCGTGTTGTGCTGGGCCCCTTCCAGGATGCCGTCCTCGTCGGCGTCCTGCCGAACGAGGTACTCGAGCGCCCGCTTGACCCGCGGATAGACCCGCCGGAGAAAGGCGTCGTCCGGACTCGTCTGGTGCTCGCGCAGGGCGCGCAAGACGTAGCCCGCCTGCGCGTCGGCGGCGTAGCCGTTGCCGTATTCGCCGCGAAAGTCGATCAGGCCGGTGTCCTCGTGGAAACCCACGCCGGGCTTGAAGTCGGCCATCTCGCGCACGCTCCGCTCCAAGCTCGGGAAGAGCCTTCCCACAGTGTGGGCGTACTGCCAGACGTGGCCGCAGGTGCCGTCGCAGCAGCCGATTCCCTCCCAGCCGTAGAACCGGCCGTTCGCGAACCGAACGCAGGTCATCGAGGCGAGCGTGGAGGCGCTCGCCATCGTCCGGTCGAGAAACCAGTGGGGGAGCGTCGAATCGTTCCACGTGGAATGCCAGAGCTTCGTGGTCGCGTAGAGCCGCGCGTAGTCTCTCCGGAGCGTTTCGATCGCCGCCCCCGCCGAGGGGTAGCGCGTGGCGTAGTGGTTTCCGACGTTACCGAGGCGGTTGAGGATCAGGTTCGGGAATCGCCAGGCGATCGCGAAAGTGACCGTCTTCGACTCGCCCGGCGCGAGATCGACCGCCGCGACAACGCCACTGACGTTTGCCTTCGCGCCTTCCGCGGAAGGCGTGGTCGCATCGAAGAGACGTTCGAAGGGCTTTTCGCCTAGTCCGTGTCGAACGTGCGAGGGGGCGTCCAGCACCGCAAGCGCCATGTCGCCATAGTCCGGCGCCTCCTTGAACGCCGCCGTCGGCCGGTCGACGAACGCGATCGGCCCGACGCCGATCTGGCCCCAAAACCCCTTCTCCTCGTCTACGATCTCGATTCGCGCTCGCCGTCCCGCGAACTCGGCCACATCGAAGCGCGACAAACGAAGCAGGTCTTCTTGCCGTCCGGTCGCGGAACGTACGAGCTTGTCGTCGACGACGAGCCCGAGATAGGCGGTCTTCGGGTAGTTGCCGCCGCCGATCCAGAACTCGACGTACCGGCGCTCGACGGTGAACTCGCGGCTGGTCAACCGGCCGGTGAGGGCGTCGCCCTGGACGTTCGTGCCGCTCCCCTCCAAGCGGTAGGACTTCACGACCCGATTTCCCGGCCCACCCGGCAAATAGCCCATTCCCGGGATGCCGTCCCGGTCGTACGGCCCCTTGCCGAAGGCATCGCCCGTCGCCGCCCAACTCCCGAAGTCGGACGCCTTCCAGTCCTCGAAAGGGATCGGCGGGCGCGCCTCACCGGCGTTTTGCGCAGGTTCGGCGAGGCGATACTCCACGCGACCGTCCACGGTGAGGTTTTGCCTCTCCGCGTCTCCGGCCGGGATCGTGTGAAGCCCGATAGGGTTCTCCATCCAGCCGCCGATCTCCGCCCGCGCCGCCGCCTTGCCCACGTTCCGCAGCGTGTAGCGCATGACCACGAGGGGCATTCCCGAGGCGGCCTCGTCGAGGGGAACGAAGGGCGAGAACGCTTCCAACGACGCGCTTACCGGGCAGGCGGGATCGCGGTACTCCACGAAGCCCATCGGGTACTCGCCGCAGAACGCGACGTCCTTCCACCCACTCGCATCGAACGGGCGAGCCTCGTCTCCGACCTTGAGCGCAAAGCCCTGCTCGAAGGGATGGATCGGCAGGGGTGAATCCACGTAGTTTGCACCACTAAGGGCGTTGATCGTGTCGCCCCGATACGTTACGCTCTTGGGGACCGTGCGCAGCTTAACCTCGTTGAACACGTCCCAAAGCCAGAGCCGCCCGTCGCCTCCCAG
>CAXUKB010000474.1:0-2835 GCA_964251345.1 uncultured Fimbriimonas sp.
CGGCGATGCCCTGCGCCGTCTCGTCGAGGCGAACTATCCTCTCGATGGAGCCTCGGACCACGGCGTCAGCGAGGCGCTCTATCTGCGCGATCCCGACGAAAATGGCATCGAGCTGTATCGCGACCGCCCGCAAACCGAGTGGCCCCGAGACGCCGACGGCGAACTCCAGATGGTTACGAAAGGTCTCGATCTCCAAGCCTTGCTGGCCGAAGCTTAGACCGAACGACGATCCCCTCTTGCGTCGGAAGCGAAACCTCCGCGAAGGGTTGTGCCTCCGGGCGCAACCCTTCGCGTCTCGGAGCTCGGTCTGGAACGATCCAGGCAGAGGTGTGGCCTGAGTTGAGGAGTTTGGGAATCCCGAGAGAACGGAACGATCAGGGATTAACCGGGGTACCACGGGTACAGACCGATGCTTTGTGCGGTCGTTATCCGTGACTCGGGAGTTCAGAAGGCACGGGTGACGGGGACACGATCCATTCCCGTGCACCCGTGGCACCCGCCAATCTCCTCCAGTTGTCGGAGCTCGCTGCCGTGGCCTTTCACAACCCTTGAATCGATTCTAAGCTCAGGACAGGGCGTAGTCGATTGGTCGATCCGTTGAAAACGTAAACCCAGCCTTCCGGAGCATCCATCAGGCGCTTTCGTCGGCTTTTCGCTCACCCAAGGGCCAAGCCTCCTCCAGCACCCGCGTCACGCTGACGCTCACCTCGAGCCGCTCCGCCGCGGGCCCGGTGTAGATGCCCTTCGTCGGCGGCACCTCGTCGTAGTCGCGTCCGGTGTGGACCCGGATGTGGTGGTCGTTCGCGAGGCACCGGTTAGTGGGGTCGATCCCGAGCCAGCGCCCGCCGGGAAGAACGCACTCGACCCAGGCGTGAGTCGCCTGGTCGCCCCGCAAACCCTCCGTGCCGGAGTAGAGGTAGCCGCTCACGTACCGCGCGGGAACGCCCCGGGCGCGAAGGCAGGCGAGCATCAGGTGCGCGAAATCCTGGCACACGCCCGCCCGGTGCTCGATGACGTACGAGAGCGGGGTATTTACGTGCGTCGCGTCGGTGTCGTAGCTCAGCATATCGTGGACGCGCTCGCCCAGCGCGACCGCCCAGTCCGCGACGCTCGGTCCGTTCTTCACGCTCGCGGCGATCTCGCGCGCCGCGTCCAGCACGGGGACGCGCGGCGTCGACGCGAGGAACTCGGGGTATCGCTCCGCGAGTGTGGCCTCCGCGTCCCAGTCGTCTTCAACGAGGTTCACCCCTTCGAACGGGTTCTCGATGAGGGTCTCGACCTGAGTTGTGGCCTGGATCGTCAGCGCGGTGTGGGGCGTCCGCACCACGAAGTGGTGGACCATCCCGCCCTGCTCCACGTAAGAGAAGACCTTGGCAACGGGGTCCACCGTCAGCTCGAACGAGAGACATCGCTGCTCCGGTCCTTCTAGAGGCATGAGACGCACCTCGTTGTGGCTCTCCCGGCTGGGAAAGGGATAGCGGTAGGTCGTACGGTGGAGGGCCTGAAGAAGCATTGGAGATCGACGATCGACGAACGGGAGAAGACGGGCGGGAGGCTCTCTAGACCGTCAGTAGCTGAGATACGTTTCCCAAACCGCGTCGCCGATCTCGGCGAACCGCTTCTGGAGGTCATCGACGAAATCGTGGACTCCCCGGTCGGAAATCTCGTCCACGGTGAGGTAGAGGAGGTCCCGGTACAGCTTGCCCGCGCACCGCTCCGCCACGTTTTGCGGGGTGGGCGCGAGATTTCCGCTGATGCTCCGAAGCGACGCCTCGACGTTCGAAACGGAGAACAGCACCGAGGCGGGGAAACTGGGAGAGAGCACGAGGTAGCCGGTCACCCCTTCGGGACTTACTCCGTGGCGATTCTCCCGGACGTACGCCTCGAACGCGCCCACCGACTGAAGCACCACCGTCCAGCCATGGGAGTCTGACCGGCCATCGCCCTCGTTCAGCGCCATCGCCTTCACGTCCAGGATCCGGGCCGTGCCGTCGGCGCGCTCGACGAAACCGCCGACCTTGAGGAACTCTCGGACGTCGCCTTTGGCTTGCGTCCGCAAGGCCGCCCCGTGAAAGAGATGGCTGCCTTGCTTGACCCGCCGAAAAAAGTCGAAGGCGCTCTTGCGCTCGACCTGGGCCACGTCCCACTCGCGTAGGTCGAGGTACCAGCGGTTCACCGCCTCCCACATCTCGCCGGAGATGAGTCCCCGGATCGCCCGCGCGTTTTCTCGCGCCGCCTTGAGACACGACATGACGCTCGAAGGGTTCTCGGGATCGAAGGCGAGAAAGTGGAGCACCGACGCTTCGTCGGCGGCGTCGTACCGCGCGTGAAAGTCTTCGTCGAGCCCGGCGATCGCCAGGATCGACTCCCAACCGTCGTCCGTCGCCGTCTCGAGGTTCGCGTGGAACTGCACGTCCACCATGCGCGCCATCGCCTCGGCCCGCTCGACATACCGTCCGAGCCAGTAGGCGTTGTCGGCGGATCGCCTCAGCATCCTTCGTCCTCCAGCACCCAGGTGTCCTTGCTGCCGCCGCCTTGCGAGGAGTTCACCACGTACGAACCCTCCCGAAGCGCCACGCGGGTGAGGCCGCCGGGCACGCAGGTGATCCCGTTGACTCCGCAGAGCACGTAGGGCCTCAGATCCACGTGCCGTCCGGAGAACGACGAACCGAAGAAGCTCGGTGAGCGCGAGAGACTCACGAGCGGCTGGGCGACGTACCCGCGCGGGTTGTGGCGCACGAGGTCGCGGAAGTGCTCGATCTCCTCGCTGGTCGCCTGCGGCCCGATGAGCATTCCGTAGCCGCCGCTCTCGTTCGTCGCTTTGACGACGAGGTC
>CAXUKB010000475.1:0-2774 GCA_964251345.1 uncultured Fimbriimonas sp.
CCCAGATCGCGACCGGCGAGACCCGTGAGAAGCTGCTAAAAAGGGCGGAAAGCTACGCGAATCTCTACGATCCGGCGGTCGGCTTCATGAGGGGCAAGGACGCGGAAGGGAAGTGGCTGGAGCCTTGGGACGAGTTCCAGTGGGGCAGCCCCTACGTCGAGGGTGGACCGTGGCAATCGTCGTGGGCGGGCCAGCATGACGCGGCGGGTCTCATCCGCCTCATGGGTGGCGAAGCGGCGTTCGTCGAGAAACTCGACCGAATGCTCACCACGCCGCCCTATTTCACCACCGGCGCGTATGGATTCGAGATCCACGAGATGACGGAGATGGCCCAGGCCGATTTCGGGCAGTACGCGCAGTCGAATCAGCCCGTCCATCACGTGCTGTACCTCTACAACGCGGCGGGCCGTCCCTGGCGAACCCAGAAGGAGGTTCGCCGGGTGATGGACGCGCTCTACACGCCCGCCGACCTGCCCGGCGACGAGGACAACGGCGAAATGTGCGCTTGGTACGTGCTCTCCGCCCTCGGCCTCTTCCCCTTGACCCCCGGCAGCGGTCAGTGGACCCTCGGTTCGCCTCTTTTTCGGCGGGCGACCGTGCACCTGCCAAATGGCAAGGAACTGCTCGTCGAGGCACCGGGTAACGGCGCGGAGAACGTTTACGTCCGGGCCACGAGCCTGAACGACCGGGCTCTCGAGCGCCTGTTCCTCACCCACGAGGAGGTCGCGGCGGGCGGCACGCTCCGTTTTGAGATGTCCGACGCGCCCGACGAAATGGTCGTCCCCGCCGCCAACCGCCCGTACTCGATGACGCCGTACGCCTGATCTAGGCGAAGGGGGCTAGAAGACTCCTTCGCTGTTCTCCCCGCTATCGCGGCGGTACTTGACCGTGTGCCGTGGACCGACGACGGGAACGGTGAGGTCGAAGGGCGTCGCTTCGACCAGTACCTGTCGCCGAACCCTGAACCGAAGTGGGAAGTCCGTGAGCCGCCTCTTCGCCACAGACATGAAACTGACGTAACGTGGGGAGACGGTGCCCGGCTCGCGAAGCCGGGCGTCGTAGTCGAGAGCCGTGAACCAGTCCTCCTTCCGGGAGACCGGCTTGATCGAGATCTCGACCGGGCTCCTGCGGGCAAGTCTCGCCATGTCCGGCGGCAGGCCCCGAACCACGCTTGCTCGATCCACGTCGAGGGGCACGGACACGGTCATTCCCATCGCGAAACCATTGTTGTCGTCGATGCTTCGCGTCGGAATCGTCACTCGCAACCCACCTGGCGTTGCCGCCGTGCGGGGCGCGCTCAGGGCCGGGGCGGCGTCGTTCGGCGATCCGAAGCTCTGGCGGCGTTGATGCAAGGGTGCGGTTCCGAGGTCGATGGTCTCGTCGAAGAAGCGGTAGCGGCGCACCGTGCCGATGGAATGCAGGGCCTTGGCGTACCCGGCGTAGGGGGTGCCGACCCACATGGCGACGCCTTTTTGCTCTGCATCGAGTTTTGAGGAACTCCCCATGCGGATCCAAGACTCGTGCCCCCGTTCGGCGAACGGTCCTTCCGTTCGGAAGTGGATCTCGCCGATCTCTCCCGGCCGAAGCCGGAAGCCGCCGACGCTCAGGCGACTGAAGAGGGCGGGCGCGGGGCTCCCCTTCTCCTGAGGTTGCCACCAGGCCTCACCGGACACACCACCCTGGGCCGCCACGCGCCGATGGGTGTCGAAAACGATCGTCCCCACCCCGGCGTTCACGACCCCGAAGCGGGAGGTCGGCCGTCCCGGCACGAAAATCTCGATGGCGAGGCGGTTCAGCGAGGGAGGAACGTCCCCCCTCAGGTTTACGAGCAATCGGTCTTCGTCTCGTTGGATGTCGAGCGGGCAAGTCGATCCGTTCGGCAGGACGAGCCGAACCGCGACACACCCTGAGGGTGGCGCGTCGGGTTCACGCCAATCGTAGGACGACGAGCCTCTTATGCTCCGTGCGAGTCCCGGAAGGCGAAAGAAGAGGCGCACGGGCGAGAGGCCAGGCATCGAGAGGCTAGGCCACCGGCCGAAGCGGCTAGGAATCTCCTTGCCGACGCTCACCCCGAGCGGCTGAACCGGCCCGCCTCCCTCCGCCACAAGGCTCGGCAGACGAATCCACCAGGCGGTCGCAAGCGCGGCCAGTCCGAGGCCTCCGAGAACGACGCCCATCTTTGCGCGTTTCACAAGCCTATTCTACAAAGATTCTGCGATGTCGTTAAGCCTCGAAAAGCGATCGAACACGCCTGCCATTGTCGCGGTCCCAAACGCATGCTCCGCTACGCGCTGATCTTTCTAATCGTTGCCTTGGTCGCCGGTGCGCTCGGCTTCTCCGGGGTGGCATCGGGTGCCGAGGGGATTGCGAAGATCCTGTTCGTCCTGTTCTTGATCGGAGCGGTGATCACGTTCCTGATCGGTTCGTTCGTCGTCAAGAAAGTCGTGTAATGCACTTCAAGTCTTATGCGTGCTATAAGACTTGAAGTGAACGAAATCGATCCTAGCGTTCGCATTGGTCACGTGCATCTCAAAGTGGCCGACCTCGATCGTGCCCTGGCTTTCTACCAGGGCATTCTGGGTTTCGAGATCACGCAACGATATGGGAAGAGCGCCGCCTTCCTCTCGGCGGGTGGCTATCATCACCATATCGGTCTGAACACCTGGGAGAGCCGGGGCGGCGGTCCTCCCGCTCCGGGCACGACAGGTCTCTTTCACGCCGCGATTCTCTATCCTGATCGAAAGACGCTCGGCGATGCCCTGCGCCGTCTCGTC
>CAXUKB010000476.1:0-2770 GCA_964251345.1 uncultured Fimbriimonas sp.
GGACGGAACGGGGAGATGGCAAGGTCGGTCGCCGGGTCGAACTCGTAGCGCCACAGCCGGGCGGCGCGGAATGCCTCGTCCTTCAGATCCGGCCCGAGCACCTGGAAGAGTCCCCGATCGAGGACAAGCACGCGGGGCGCTCCCCAACGCAACGGCACGATCGCCGAGCGTTGGTACTCGGGCCGGTCGTGGCCCGTAACGAGCGTCTCGCCCCCGAGCACGCCCTCCTCCGTAAGTCGTTCGATCGCCTCGAGTCCGGCGGGCAACGTGGCCCGCGAGGCTAAGACGGCGAAGGTCGGGGCTTGGAGAAGACGGACGTTGCCGTAGAGGAATAGCACCCCGGGCGGATCGGGGTCGAACGCCTCCACCAGGCTCGGGTAGCCCGCGTCGGCGGCGGTGAGCAGGCGCACGCCGAGTCCGTCGAGCCGTCGTTCGAGGGCGGCATCGGAGACGAGGCGGCCCTTGGGATCGGCGGCGAGGGAGGCGGCTTGACGGACGGTCAGCCGATACTCCTCGCGAAGGGCTTCGGGCGAGAGCCGAAGGAACTCCTCGGCGGTGCGGTTCAGAAGATCGTTCCGGGCGAGAATGCGAACGACCGACCGGCCGCCAATTCCCCGCGTCATGGCAAGGTGAAGAGCGAACGAGCGGCGGCTCAGGCTCATGCGGCGAGCCGAACGGCCGCCCCCAAGAGAATTTCGACCGCCCGCTCGCCGCTTCGCATCATCTCGACGACGACCTCCTCGTGATCGAGCGGCGTGTCGGAGAGACCGGCGGCGAGATTGGTCACGATCGCGAGAAGACCGTAGGGCACGCCCGCCTCTCGAAACGCGATCGCCTCGGTGCTGGCCGTCATGCCCACGAGATCGGCGCCTAGGGCGCGGAAGGTTTCGATCTCGGCGGGCGTCTCATAACGAGGGCCGTTGAGTCCCAGGTAGACGCCGTCGTCGACCACGTCCTCGGTGAGGAGCGCGCCCCGTGCCGGGAAGGGATCTGAGAAGTCGGTATGCACCACCTGCCGGTCGAACAGGGTGACGTTCCGGTAGGTGAGATCGAGAAAGTCACGGGCGGCGACGAGGGTTCCGGGGCCCCACTCGCGCCGGAGCGAGCCGACGGCGGCGGTAGCGACGCAGGCCTTCGCGCCCAGCGCCTTCGCGGCGTGCGCCATCGCGGCATAGCCGACCCGATGCGGCGGCACTTTGTGGCCCGAGCTGTGACGGGAGAGGGCAAGCAGTTTCAAGCCCTGGTAGTCGAGGAGTCGACCCCGTACGAGGCCCTCGGAGGTCGGGACGTGGACGGCGACGCCACCCCGCTCGACGAGTCGCTCGCCAATGCCCGTTCCGCCGATGAGCGCCACGTCGATCTGCACGGACCTATTGTAGAAGGTCGAACCTCGATTGTCGAGGGACCGATTCAAAATCCGCGGCGGACGATCCACAATCCTCCCATGACCCTCCGCGAGGTGCTTCACGCCCACATCCCGACGCTCACGCCGGAGAGCACGGTGCGGGACGCCGTCGACAAGATGGACGTGTACCAGTTCCCCGCCCTGGTGATCGTCGACGGGGAAGGCGTTCCCGTTGGGGTGGTGACGGAGGGCGACCTTTGCCGGGCGGTGGCGCGCCGCGACAGCCTGGTGGCGATGGCGACCGATCCGGCGCTTCTCCACGCCGCGAAGGAGCCCACGACGGCTCCGGCGGACCTTGAGATCGGCGAAGCGTTCCACCGGATGCTCGCCAGCGGGCTCACGCTGCTGCCGGTGGTGGACGACGGTCGATTGATGGGAATCGTCCTTCGGGTCGACCTCATGCAGGCGATGATGATGGACGCGGGCGCGGCTTAACAACGTCGGACAACACCCCCATTTAGAGTGCGGTGGCCTGCCACTGCTTTCGCGAGCGAGCTTGCGAGCGTTTCCGTAGGGAGAAGGGCCTCCCGAAGGAGGCCCGGACCTTGGAGGCACCTGGGACGGAAGGACCCTTCCCTTCGCTGGCGCCGCGTCGTTGCGGCCAGAGGCGTCGGTTCGCTTCCCGATTCCTTCCCGTCTGTTCCGATCCCACCGGCAAGCGTCCGGGCGCTGGAGACACCTCTTCGTGGCCCCTTTCCTTCCGGGTTCCCCAAAGGGTCCCCGACGTCGTGCGCGTTCCTAAACTCCCTGCCGCCTGCGAGGTTAGCTGTCGGGCTCGGGCCAAGAGCTGCCCTGGAGGGTTTTCACGCCCTCGTTCGCCCCAAAAGTACGGTTCCCCCGCTCCCCCTCACGGGAGACTCGGCGTTTGGCGATGCGACCAAAGGCATTGTACGACGGTTTTCGCCGAAATGGGTAGGCTTCTTGACCATATGTCCATCCTCGTCGGCAAGGAGTCGAAGGTCGTCGTCTGCGGAATCACCGGTCGCGAAGGGGGCTTCCACACGAAGCAGATGATCGACTACGGCACCCAGGTGGTCGCCGGCGTCACCCCGGGCAAGGGCGGGAGCACGTTCGAGGGCGTCCCAGTGTTCGACACCGTCGCCGACGCGGTCAAGGAGACCGGGGCCGACGCGGGCATCATCTTCGTTCCGCCTCCCTTCGCGGCCGACTCCGTGCTGGAGTGCGAGGCGGCGGGTCTGCCCTTCGCCACCCTCATCACGGAAGGCGTGCCGATCCAGGACAGCCTTCGCGTCGTGAGCCGAATCAAGCAGAACGGCACGATGAAGCTCCTGGGCGGCAACTGCGCGGGGATCATCACCCCCGGCGAGTGCAAGATGGGCATCATGCCCGGCCACATCTTCAAGG
>CAXUKB010000477.1:0-2753 GCA_964251345.1 uncultured Fimbriimonas sp.
CGTAAGGATTAAGAGGGCGAAAACCCCAAAAAGATACGGGGGCACGCGAAAAGCCGGTAATTCTTGCGGGTTTCCGCCGACTTCGACGGGCGGCACCCTAGCTTTCCCGAAGGCAGCGATCGACGGCATCCCGCCCGACCCCGAAGGGAGTCGGGCGGTCCAAAGACTATCGATGATCCTTCGACTTGCGGGGGCGGGGGTGGATCTCGTCGTCGACCACGTCGGGGGCCGCCGCCAACAGGTCGGCGAGGTAGGCGACCTCCGCCTGGAGCCGGTACTCCGTGTGGCGCAGCGCCCATTGCTTCGCCGGGCCGACGTACTCGCGGGCGCCTTCGTTGATCCGGCGGCTTTCGTCCAGCATCGCCCGCACCTTCTCCAAGCGCCCGGCGAGGATCGACGGCAGCGTCTCGGCCGCCTCCCGGTCCATGCGCGTGAGGGCGAGGTCGAACGGGTCGTACTTGAACCAGACCTCGCTCAGTCCCTCCTTGCGTTCCGCCTCCAGGGCGAGCCGCCCCGCCTCGGTGATCTCGAACACCTGCCGCGGGGGCCGCTTCCCCTCCCGCTCGGTGCCCGACGCGCGCAGCAGCCCCTCCGCGGCGAGCCGGTTCTTTGCTCCTGAGACGGCGCCCACCGTGATGTCGGTCCACAGGGGCACGTGATTGCGCTCGGCCTCGAGGCGGAGCCGGTGGCCGTGCATCGGACCGAGCTCGGCGAACGAAGAAAGAATGAACAGCCGGATCGATGACATCGTCTCTTTTACTCTCACGAGAGTAATCGTCTAGAATAAGAAGCGGCGGCTTCCGTCGCTAAGAAGACCCCATAAGCGGCGCGGCGAGACGTCCTGGGCTCGAACCCACCCCAAAGGAGCATTGCGATAGTCGAAAAACCTAACCTCGGTGGCCGCTTCACGCTGCCAAACTCCTCCATCACCCTCAACCGCGTCGGCTACGGCGCCATGCAACTCGCCGGCCCCGGCGTCTGGGGACCGCCCCGCGACCCCGACGCCGCGGTGGCCGTGCTGCGCGAAGCGGTGGCCGCAGGCGTCGACCACATCGACACCAGCGATTTCTACGGCCCGCACGTCACGAACGAGACGATTCGGAAGGCCCTCCACCCCTACCCCGACGACCTGACCCTCGTCACCAAGGTGGGCGCGCGCCGACCTGAGGACGGCTCCTGGGCCCCCGCCATCTCGGGGCCGGAGCTCGTCCAAGCCGTCCACGACAACCTGCGCAACCTCGGTCTCGAGGCGCTCGACGTCGTTAACTTCCGCACGATGGGCGACGGCCACGGCCCGGCGGAGGGCTCGATCGCGGAGCCGCTCTCGACCCTCGTCGAGCTCAAGGCGCAGGGGCTCATCCGCCACCTCGGCCTGAGCAACGTCACCCCCACCCAACTCAAGGAGGCGCAGGGCATGACGGAGATCGTCTGCGTGCAGAACCTGTACAACGTGGCGCACCGCGAGGACGACGCGTTCATCGACGACCTCGCCGCGCAGGGCATCGCCTACGTGCCGTTCTTCCCCCTGGGCGGGTTCACGCCGCTCCAGTCGTCGGCGCTCGACGACGTCGCCGCGTCGCTGGAGGCCACCCCCATGCAGGTCGCCCTGGCGTGGCTGCTCCAGCGCTCGCCCAACATCCTGCTGATCCCCGGCACGTCGTCGGTGGCCCACCTGCGGGAAAACCTCGCGGTCGCCGGCCTGCGGCTCTCGGACGACGCTCTCGCCCGGCTCGATGCCATCGCCGCGAGCGCGCCCCAAGAGGCCCACGCGTGAGGGACGGTTCGCCGTTCTTCGTCGCCGGGATCACCGGCCACGTCGGCGGGGCCGCCGCGCGGCGCCTGCTCGAAGGGGGCCACGCGGTGCGCACCCTGGCCCGCGATCCGCAGAAGGCGGCCGCGTGGGCGGCGCAGGGCGTCGACGTCCGTCCGGGCGATCTTAACGACGCCGCCGTGGTCGCCGCCGCGCTGGAAGGGGTCGCGGGCGCGTTCCTCCTCATCCCGCCGCTCATGCTTCCGTCGCCGGGCTACCCCGAGGCGAAGGCCGTGATCGCCGCCTACCGCGAAGCGCTGCGGCAGTCGCCGCCGCCGCGGCTGGCGCTGCTCTCGTCGTTCGGCTCGGAAAAGACGAGCGGGATCGGCAACATCACCTCGACCCACCTGATGGAGGAGGCCCTGGGCGACCTCCCCTTTCCCACCGCCTTCGTGCGGGCGGGTTCGTTTATGGAGAACGACCTTTTCGGCTTTGGGAAGGCGGCCGAATCCGGTTGGTACGACACGTTCTTCTCACCGACGGACCGGCCCGTCTCCATGATCGCCACGGTGGACATCGGCCACGAGGTCGCCCGGCTGCTGGCCGACGGCTGGAGCGGCAAGCGGATCGTGGAGATCGGGCTTCCGGTCACCCCCGACGAAGTCGCCCGGGCGATGGGCGAGGCGCTCGGTCGGGAGGTCAAGGCGCGGTCGATCCCCCGGGACCGCTGGACCGCCGCGCTGGAGGGCATGGGCCTGCCGCCCGGCCGCACCGGCATGTACGAGGAGATGATGGACGGCTGCAACTCGGGCTGGATCTCGTTCGGCACGCCCGGCGCGGAGTCGGTCCCGGGCACCCTCACCCCCGCGCAGTTCTTCGCCGGGGTGGGAAAGGGGGGTTAGGGGCAAAGGGAAAGAGGGGACCGGGAAAAGGGAGCGCTCCACGGGAGTCCGAGCCCTATTCGGGAACGGGGGGTGCCACGGGTCGAGGTGGGGGTCTGTAC
>CAXUKB010000478.1:0-2730 GCA_964251345.1 uncultured Fimbriimonas sp.
GGGTCACTTGTGTGTTTTTTGATCGGGCTTCGCTGCCGATGGCTGATTTGGAGGGGAATGATGCGAGGGTCAAAGGAAGTCAAGGTCGAAAACTGGATAAGAACGCTCCGTGAGCTCCGTATCCCTTAGGGAAGATATTGCCCGTTCCCATCGAGTTTGTCCGTGCGTTTTGAGATCCCATCGCCGGGTTAAGCGGCCTTTGAACCGGATCATCGGTCGATGATTTGGCGTAGAAATTACTATGAATCGGACTGGATTCCTCGTGGCGCTCGCGATGGGCACCTTTCTGACCACCGCGGCGACCGCACCGGCGCAGTTTATCGGATTCGGCGTCGGTCGGGGCTACCGACACTCTTACTCGTCCCTAGGCTTCGGTTACGGTGGCTACGCACGGCCGACGGTGACCTATCGCAACGCCTTTACCGGCGATGTCGAGTACGCGCAGCGTGCGAGCAAAGATTTCCGCCACGACTACGAGAGGCGGCGTCACGATCCCCTGGCGATCAAAGCCGACGTCCAGCGGATGGACGAGACGCTCGAGAAGGTCCGTCGTGAGGCCGACCGCTACGGCGCCGTAACCGACCTTGGGTCCGACCTCATGCGCGACGTGCTCGACGCCGAGGACCGGATCGACCGGCGCTTCCGCGGCAAGGACGACGAGATGCGCCGCGAGTGGGACGACACCCGTCGCATGATCGACCGCCTCGCCCGTGAATACCGGGTCGACTAAGGAGGCAAAACCGTTCCTGGCTTAAACCGGGACAATACGAGCATGAAAGTCATCGTCACCGGCGGAGCGGGCAAGGCGGGCCGGGCCTGCGTCGCCGATCTCCTAGAGCGCGGCCATGAGGTCACCGTTGTGGATCGGGTTCCGCCCACCGAGCGACGGTGTCCGTTTCTTCTCGCCGACCTCACCGACTTCGGCCAGGCCGTCGACGCGTTCGCGGGGGCGGAGGGCATCGTGCATCTTGCCGCCATCCCCGCGCCCCGCATCCACTCCAACGCGGAAACGTTCCGCAACAACGCCGTCTCGGACTACAACGTGTTCGAAGCGGCCCGTGTGCTAGGCATTAAGAACGTCGTGTGGGCGTCGAGTGAAACCGTGTTGGGACTGCCCTTCGACGTTCCGCCGCCCTACGCTCCCCTAGACGAGGCGTATCCCGGTCGGCCGGAAAGCGCGTATTCGCTTGCCAAGCTCGTGAGCGAGACGATGGCCCAGCAGTTCTGCCGCTGGGATTCCACCCTGAAGATCTTTGGCCTTCGCTTTTCGAACGTCATGGAGCCCCACGATTACGCGGCCTTTCCGTCTTACGACGATGACCCTGAGCGGCGTCGTTGGAATCTCTGGAGCTACATCGACGCTCGCGACGCCGCGCAGGCCGTCCGCCTGGCGCTCGAATCTCCGCTCAAAGGTGCCGAGGTCTTCATCGTCGCCAACGAGGACACGGTGATGTCTCGGACCAGCAAAGACCTTATGGCCGAGCGGTTCCCCGAGGTTCCCCTCACGAAGGAACTCACCGACCACGAAGCGCTGATGAGCAGCGACAAGGCTCAGCGCCTCCTCGGCTTCCGGCCGCGGTACGCATGGCGGAGCTGAACGTCGTGGACCGTTCGCTTTCAAGGAGCGGGAGGGCGACGTCCCTGAGGATAAGTGGGTGCAATGCCGTCATTCTTAGGAGGCGGCGATTGGCTTAAGAAGCGGAAAGCCTTGTTTGTTCGCAAGGTCCGATCCGCCGCCCGATCCTGACGGCAACCTCCTTATCCCATGATCAAGATGCTTCGCCGTCGAAAGGGCTTCACCCTGATCGAGCTCCTCATCGTCGTTCTGATCCTGGGAATTCTTGTGGCCGTCGCCCTGCCGGAGTACATCAGCTCGAGCATCGCCGCGAAGCAGAACGCGGCCGATACCATCGCCCGCGCCACCGCCGTCGCGATCCAGTCGACGGGCATGAGAGCCGCCGCGTATCCAGCCGCCGCACTTTCTGACGCCAACGTGCTCGCCGAGATGGGCGGTTCGATTCCGAACAACCCCTGCAGCGCCTCGACTGGAGCGGCAGGCTACACGTACACCTACACCAGCTCGAATAATGCTTCCCTGGCGGCGAAGAACGACAAGTGCTCGGGCTACGCTCCACGGACGTTTATCCTCAAGTTCTAGACAGGGCTTCGTAACCGCCCACGATGAGGCGCTTACGGCGCGGGACGGAGTCCCTCCGATCTCACCGTCCAACTTCCGTCATGGGGAAAGCCGGGCGCGCGGCCTTTCGGCGCACCGTCCCAACCGGCGGCCATGAGGGCGACCGCGTAGAGCAGACCTCCATTCGACGGGAAGTAGGGGAACGGTCCGCCGGTCGCGAGGCCTCGCGCGTCGAACTGAAAACCTCCCGATGCATGCAGGAGGAAGTCGACCGCCCGGCTCGGTTCACCCAGACGCGCAGCGCACATCGCCAGCATTGGAAAGTCCCAGCCCCAGATTTGATCGAAGTTCCAGACGGCGCTGACCTTGTCGAGCGTCCTTTTCATCGTCGCTCGATCCACGCCGTCGCCCGGAAGCATTCCGAACACGCCGGTCAGGGCCGGATGCTCGAAGTTCCAATGAGTCCACATGTCCTGCACGCCCTCGTGAAGAACGTAAAGGCCGTCTTGTTTAGGCAAGGGCGAGAGTCCGTTCAGCACCCGGCTCCATGAGGCTTTCGGCGGCAAGCCCAGACGGGCACGCCACTCCTGAGC
>CAXUKB010000479.1:0-2729 GCA_964251345.1 uncultured Fimbriimonas sp.
GCCTCGTAGTGAGCGATCTTGAGATCGAGAACGCGAAGGTTTTCCTCGAGTTCGCTCATGTGTCGCTGAACGGCACCTCGATGGGACTCCAGCATTCGCCGACGTGCCTCAATAGTCGAAGTGCCTTCACGCGCCAGTTCGGCGTAGCGCCGAACCTGGTGAATCGGCATCCCGGTGAGGCGTAGTCGAGTCAAAAAGACGAGGAATCGAACGTCGTCCGCCGTGTAGCGTCGATGCCCACCTTCGTTCCGGGCGACCGGCGTGAGGAGGCCCGCCCGTTCGTAGTAGCGCAACGTGTGGACGGTAAGCCCGGTGTCCGCCGCGACCTGCTGGATCGTCAGTTCCTCCGCCGTTTCGACCATCTCGAATGACTCTACGATGTTCGAGCGCGCTCGAAGTCAAGGGCGTTGGAAGGGAAATCGATAAATAGGAGGAAGCGGCGCGGGATGGTACCGCCTGGGATCTTTGAAAAGCCTTTAGAGGTCGACCCAGCCTTGATCCCGAATCTGAGGAACGCGATCTAAAATCTTCGCGGTATCAAGCATCTCGTCGCGCGAGTGCGACGTCCGAGACTCGAAGTCGCGCAGAATGGCGTCGAGTTGACGCTTGTAGAAGGCGTCGAAGTCCTTGACCTCTCCGTGCCGGTACCCACCGCCGCTTCGGAGGGCGAAGCGCCAAGGAAAGGCTTGGCTCGCTTCTCTCCCCGTGGCGACCACCAGCGAGGCGCGACGTCCGTCTCGCCACTCCAACGCGACCGTCGCCATCGCATCGGTGCCGATGCTCGCGAGACGAGCGACGCCACCGCCCATCGATCGAAGCGCCATCGCGACGGTGTGGACGCCGTACCGTTCCCAGGTGCCGTAGCCGGTGAAGAATCCCTCTTCAATGGTTCCCACATCAATTGCCCCCTCACCCTCGGAGAGGAGGAGAGGGGTTGAAAGAGCCTTTTCGAGTTCGACGGCGTGGCGCAGGGAAGACCCGGCGGTCAGGGGCGTCGAGTGGTACTCGGCGGCGCGGGTGATGCGGTACGCCTCATCGTAGTCGGTCGCGAGGAGCTTGTCGACCCAGAGGGGCTTGCCCGAAGGGATGGCGGCGAGCGCGAGGTCGAGATGGGCCTCGATGTCGTCCGGGGCGAGCAGCATAATACCGTCGGCCCGATCCACCGCCTCGTCGAGATCGGAAGCGCGGGGCACGTCGTGCTCGTCGCACCAGTCGCCCTCGGTCGGATCGGTCTCGTAGGCCACCACCGTATGCCCCCGTTCGCGCAGGAGCCGGAGGAAGACCTTGGCGTGCCAGTTATCGAGATGGTGATCGAGAAAGGCGACGGTCATAAGGGAAGCTCACGATGGCGCACGTGGGCATACGATCGCCGACGACTGCGTTCTTTGGCTCGGTTGTGAGCCAATGGAAGCAACCGCCCGCGATCGGTAGCGCTTTCTATCCCAAATCCCGCTTGGCTTCGGCGGCGATGAGGCCGCGCTTGTCCTCGATCTTCGCGGCCTTTTCGAACAGATCCTTATTCCCGGGCTTGTCCCAGGCGGCGAGAACCTTCAGAGCGTTGACCACGACGGCGGTGTACTCCTTGTCGTTCACGCGGGCGCGGATCGCCTGAACCGTCGCGGGATCGGAAGGCAGATCGCCGAGCGCGACGATCGCCTCGGCGCGACGACTGGCGTTCTTGTGATCGAGCTCCTCCATCCAGAAACTCCGAAGCTCGGGCTTCTTGAGATCCGCGAGCGCGGCGATCGGGTTGGTGGTCGCGGTTTGGCGACGGCCGAACAGGAGATTCGGGGCGCGGAACGCCGGATCGACCTCGCGGTCGGCGCGCAAGGCGGTGACGACGGCGTCGAGATCGCTCTGCGAGCCTTCCGCGACGAGCTTCGTCAGTGCGATCGTGCGCTGAGCGGGATCCTTGACGAACTTGAGAATCGCGAGATACGCCTCGCTCGTTACGGGCGTCGTGGGGTTCACGACGCGCAAGAAATCGTGCTCGGGATCGAGGACCACCCCGACCGGAGTGGCGTTCATCTTGTAGGTGTACGTGTTCTCGGCGGCGGTGAGAGGCGTGCTGAACGTCACCATCGCGCCGCCCACCATCACTCCGACCTTCGCGTTCGGGATCTTGTAGATCGGAGTTCCGTTCGAGGTGTCCTGCGTCTGCTTGAGGGTGACCTTCAGCTCGCCGTTCCCGAAGGTCCAGCCGCAGTCGATCACGGGATGGCCCGGCTTGCGGAACCACTGGTCGAAGAACTCGGTGATATTCAACCCGCTTGCGTCGGTCATCGCCCGCTCGAGCTGGGCGGAGTTGACCGGCGTGTGCTGATAGGTGTTGAGGTAGAGCTTGAGACCCGCGAAGAATGCCTCGTCTCCCATGTACTTGCGCAACGTGTGCAAGAGGTCGCCGCCCTTGTCGTAAGTCGTGCCCGACCCGAACATCACTTCGGGATCGCTGTAGAGCTTGGTCGAGACCGGCCGCTCGAAGCGGCGAGCTTCGAAGAGGTAGCCCTGCTGGTTGTTCTCGACCTCCCAAAGGTAGGCATTCTCGCCCCGCGAATGCTCGAAGTAGAGCATTTGGAGCACGGTGGCGAAGCTCTCGTTGAGGAAGGTGTCGCCCCAATCGCGGCAGGTGACGGTATCGCCGAACCACTGGTGCCCGAGCTCGTGGCTGTTGAGGCTCGCCATGTTTCGGAAGCCGTCTTTCGCTTCGGTGAGAGCGCTCTCTTGAAGGG
>CAXUKB010000480.1:0-2722 GCA_964251345.1 uncultured Fimbriimonas sp.
CCCCTGAACAGTGCAATCCTCTTTCGCGAGCCTCGCGGCCATGGACGCGTTGGCTTAGAGCCGTCAACGATGACTAAGGTGGGCCGGCAAAGGCGGCCGCCGCTATGGCATGGACGGTGGGCCGCTCAAGTTCGTGCCGGAAGAGAGGTCGTCGATTCCTGTTCGGGAAACTTCCCGCCCTCAACCGGTGTTCCTAACGATATGAAGACTATTACGGCTTGGGGCGGAGTCGGGATCGCCGCCCTCGTCGGTTTAGGCATCGTCGGGATCGCCGCGGGTCAAACCTCGATCAAGGGAATCCACACGGCCACGAAAGGTCCGGCTCGGAGCGATAAGGTCGTGATGGCGGATGCGCAGTGGAAGGCGAAGCTGACGCCGGAGGCGTACAACATCATTCGTGAGGCGGGCACTGAAGCGCCTTACTCGTCGCCGTTAAACGACATTCACGTTCCCGGCACGTTCGTCTCCGCCGCGACCGGTCAGCCTCTGTTCCGAACCGACGCCAAGTTCGATTCGCATACCGGTTGGCCCTCGTTCGTAAAGCCGATTACCAAGGACGCTGTTTGGTACCGCGTCGACAACACGCTTGGAATGGCCCGGATCGAGGTGCTGTCTTCTCGAGACGACGGCCACATCGGCCACCTTTTCAACGACGGACCCGCGGATCGGGGTGGCTTGCGTTACTGCATGAACGGAGCGGCGATGAAGTTCATCGCCGACAAGAAGTAGTTCCACGGCTCACGAAGAGATCGAGGCTCCGTGCTAACGTGAAAGCATGGGCCTCGAACGCACCTACTTCGTCTTCCAAGGCTCTGTAGGCGCTCTTTGGTGGATCGGAGTGTTCCGGAGTGAAGGTCTCCGGCACGCGACGCTCGGCCATCTACCCCTTTCGATTGCATGGGCCGACGTTCCGCTCTTCGTGATCGCGTCGCTGCTTGCCGCCATCGGGGTAAAAGCCGCCATCTGGACGGCGTTGGTTTGGACGATGCTCGTCACCGCCTTGATGGTGATCTATGCCACCGTCACGCAAGAGGCCGCCTGGGGCGCCATCGGGATGGCGGCCGCGCTGGCGGGAACCTCGGCGGCATCGGCATGGATCCTGCTCGGACGCATTCCGACCGACTGGCTTATCCTAGGCCCCTTCGTCTTTAGGACCACGCCCGATGCTCACGGTCATCTCGGGCGTGCGCTCCGTCAACTCATCGCGTTCTGGACCGCTTTCCTCGTCGTGGCACCCCTCGCTCTCGTCGCGATCGAGCATCGCTGGCGCGTCGACATCGCCTTTCCCCTGCCGCTTCGGGTGGCCGGCGGGGTCTTCTTCCTCGCGAACAGCGCGCTCGGCATCGCTTCGACCCTCGTGATGGCGAGACTCGGCGAAGGCACGCCCCTGCCGGCAGCCATGGCGAAGCGGTTGGTGATCGCCGGTCCTTACCGGTTCGTCCGCAATCCCATGGCGGTCGCGGGGATTGGCCAAGGCGTGGGGGTGGGATTTATGTTGAGCTCTTGGATCGTCGTCCTGTACGCTCTCGCGGGTTCGATGATGTGGAATTGGGCGATCCGCCCGCATGAGGAAGCCGATCTCGCCCACCGCTTTGGAAGGGAGTTCGAGGCTTACCGCGAACGGGTGAGTTGCTGGTGGCCGAAGAGGTACGCTCCCGACACCCCGTGACGCGCTTTGCCTTCGTCATTCATCCGCTGAGCACGAAGCAGCTCAAGGATAAGCTGCCCTCCATCTTCCGCTTCATCCCGGACATGGCGGTGGAGAAGTACGCGGAGATGAAGCAACCGTTCGTGGTAAGCGACATCAAGGGCGTACGCAGCGCGACGGGCGCTGAGACGGAGGGCTGGTTTATCGGCCTGCCGCTTACGCCCGACATGATGGTCAAGACGATGCCTGTCGAACGGGTTTACGACCGGATCGTACAGTGCGCGGAGGTCGCGGCGGAGCGGGGGGCGAAGCTCATCGGGCTCGGCGCGTTCTCCAGCGTCGTGGGCGACGGCGGCGTCACGGTGGCTCGCCGCGCGCCGATCGGCGTAACGACGGGCAACAGCTACACGATCGCTACCGCCATCGAAGGCACTCTTCGGGCCTGCGAACTCCTCGGCGTCGACCTACCGAACGCGACCCTTGCGGTGATCGGCGCCACGGGGTCCATCGGCAAGACCTGCGCCCGCATTCTCTCCCGCGACTTTGGCCGCACGATCCTGGTGGGGCGCGACATGGAGCGAACCTGTGCCGTCGCGGCCGAGATCCCGGACGCGGAAGCGACGACCGACATTTCCCGTATCCGGGAGGCGGACGCGGTGGTGACCGTTTCCAGTGCGGGGAAGGAGCTCGTCCTGCCGGAGCATCTTCGACCCGGGGCGGTGGTCTGCGACGTGGCCCGTCCGCGCGACGTGAGTGTCCGCGTTTCGAAGGAGCGTCCCGACGTGCTCGCCATCGAGGGCGGAGTCGTGCGGGTGCCCGGGGAGGTCGATTTCGGCTTTGACTTCGGCTTTCCGGACCAGACCGCCTATGCCTGCATGAGTGAGACGATGTTGCTCGCCTTGGAGGACGATCCTTCGCTGTTCAGCTTCACGCTCGGCAAGGAAGTAAGCGTCGAGCAGGTGGAACAGATTTCCCGGTTGGCCAAGAAGCACGGCTTTACTCTCGCGGGGTTCCGCTCCTTCGAACGCGCGGTCACCCAAGAAGCGATCGATCGGGCGCGAAAGGCACGGGGAC
>CAXUKB010000481.1:0-2680 GCA_964251345.1 uncultured Fimbriimonas sp.
CGCCCATGGCGACGCTCGTGTTCGACGTCACAATCGTGTCGATCAAGTAAAACCCAACCGAAAAAGAGAAGAGAGGCCGAGAGACGATCGTCTCTCGGCCTCTCTTCTCTTTTCGCTAGGCCTCCTCCAACGGAGGAGACTCTTCTATCCTTCCGGCTTAGGAGCCGGAGCCTTCGCGCCGGGCATCCTTTTGGCCCTCGGCATACTCGTCCGGGCTGAGCGGCGGGTTTGCGGTCGCAAACCCGGGATCGTCGGAATCCGCGTCGTTGTTCGGATCGGGGTTGGCGGTCTCGTCGGTCAACATATCGTAACCATACGAGATCGGCGCTTAATTGTTCCCTTCCTCAAGGTCGTCCACTTCGGCGTCGATGCGTGCGACGCCATAAGGGCCCAGTTCGATTTCGAGGGTGCCCTCTTCCGGCACGACGATCTCTCCCAGCTCGGTGCGCCACGCCGCGGGGTCGGTGACGGCCCGTTCGACGCTTCGTCCGTCGAGGATCTTCACGGTGTGAGGTCCTTCGCCCGCGGCGACGACCGAGAGGATCAAGGGGGTTGGGGTTAGATTGGCGACGATCGCGCGGAAAGTCTCCTCAAGCACGAGCCCGAAGCCCGCCGCGCGGCGGGCACTGCCCACGCCCACGACCAGATCGCCCTCCGCGAACTCGTGCAGGTCCGCCAGAACGTGGTAGGCCGGAATCGGAAGACCTTCGCGAAAAAGACCGTCTTCGCCTTGCAGGTCGAACAGGGTGATCGCGTCCGCGTCCGAACGGGCGAGCGACGCAAGCGCGGCGACGAGCCAGGCCGCGAAGAGAAGGGAACCGGTGCGAGGATCCGCCTGCGCATGAAGACGGACCGGACCCACGACGATCGGTCCCTCGGTCTTTTCGGCGGCGGTGGCGACAAGGTCGGGCAGCGACTCGAGGTTTTCGAAAAGGGTTCGGTCGTCGAAGAGGTGCGTCTGCGGATGGAAGGCGAACGAAAGGCCGTCGGCGTCCTCAGGTTTGAGGTCGCTCCGGTTGATGTCGCCTAGGTCAGAGCCGCCCAGGAGCACCAGCACCTCGTCCATTCCCGACCGGACTTCGGCGACATGGGCTCTCGCCCCGATCGGCGTGACGACCACACGTTCGGGAGGCTCGGGAAGGGCAGCGATCTTCGCGAGGGCACGCGCGACCCTTCCTTCGGCGTCCTCCGACAAATCGAGGGAGAGCTCAAGCGGCACTCCGACGTCCTCCGCCGCCTCCGCCGGCATCCGCACATAGTCGACGGGCGCGACTCGGAAGAGGCGGCGATCGGTCTCCGCATCGGCGGAGAGGCCGATCAGGGGAACGGGAAGCGTCTCGTCCACGAACAGAAGACCGGCGACGCCATCCGGGATCGGAGGCAGTCCTTCGACCCGCGATCCCCAAGGGGTCGCCTTGATCCGGATCGTCTGAACGATCTTCTGCCCCGCTTCGACGCGGTAAGGGTAGCGACGCGTCTGCGGGTAGCAGTAAGTCTTGAAGGAGGCGTCGCCAAAATTACGCTGGTCCTCCATCTCGAACACCTCGCCTTCCATCGTCACGTCGACCTTGAAGCCCGGGAGCTTGACCGATACGCCCGCGATATCGCGAAACGGCCAGTCGGGTTGCACAAGGTCGGGAAAGCGGCCGCTCTCGCGGGTGCCGTCCGGATGGCGAACCTCTAAGGGTTCGTCGGCCAAGGAGATCGGGTGGAGCACGCAAAGGCCGGTACGATCCGTGTCGAACGCCGACGCCGCGACGCCTTCGTAGTCGTAGACAATGCCATCCGGGCCGCCTCCAACGGTCACCCGGGCGGCGTAGCCGTTGTCGTAAGCCAGCGCGAAGGTCACGTCGAAGCCGTCCTCTCGCGCATTCACGACGAGGTCCGAGATTTTTGGAGTCGAGGTCTCCCAGTTCGGCCCCCGGAGGGTGGGATAGACCGCCCGCACCGCTTCGGTACCATCGGGCGTTTCCAAGTAGCGAATCGATCCGCCCTCGGGATCGAACTCCAGCGTCAGCGAACCGGCTCGTAAAGGGATCGGAACGGCGGGCGGCGTCGGGCGGCCGAAGACGAGGACGTTGGGGTCCATGCCCCATTGTGGCGTAGCCGACGGGTCGCCGGAAGGCGAACCGCCCCACCCGTTTGGCGAAACGAGCGTTCTCCTGCCCAGAGGAAAGCGCGACGGGATCGCGGTGCCCCGTGGCCGGTGTGGGTGAACCAGGGGATGGGTTATGCTTCCCCCGTGCCCGAGAGCGACGTTCACCGTATCCTTCTCGACCGCGATCCCTTCGCGGGCAAGGACCCGAGTTGGTCGCAACGAGGTTGGTGGCCCGCCCGATGGATCGGCGTCGAAGGCACGACGCCGCTCGTGGCGGGCTACCGGCTGGCTTTCGACGTCCAAGAGCCCACCGCCGTGAAGCTTCACGTTTCCGCCGATGAGCGGTACGAGTTGTATCTCGACGGCGTTCTCGTTGGGCGCGGGCCGGATCGGGGCGCCGTCGACTATTGGAATTTCGAGAGCTACGAAACGATGCTGAGCGTCGGGCATCACCGCTTTGCCGCCCGCGTCTGGAGCGTCGGTCTGGAGGCGCCTGACGCGCAGCTCACGCACGGACACGGCTTCCTTCTCGCGGCCGGGGGCGCCCCCCTGGAAACGGGGGGGGCAAGGGGGGGGTGGGGG
>CAXUKB010000482.1:0-2657 GCA_964251345.1 uncultured Fimbriimonas sp.
CTTCGGGCTGTCGGAATATCGCTACCGCGGCAAGACCGCCGTGGGGCTCTACCTGCGCCCCGACGCGCACGGCCACGGCACGCACCAGCGGTTGGGGCTTCCGCCCTGCCCGAGCGTGCTTCTTTTCGATCGACCGTGCCCGGGCTGTGGCCTGACGACCTCCTGGACGGCGCTGCTGCACGGCGACTTCGGCCTCGCCTTCCGCGCCCATCCGCTGGGACCCTTGCTCTACCTTGGCTACACCGCGTTCGCGCTCGGCACGTTTGCCCTGTTCCTCCGGAGGCGCCGTTGGCACGATGGCCGCTGGACGACGCCCGCCTTCGCCGCCTTTTTTACGGTGTTCGTCGGCTTCGGTCTAATCCGGATGGCGCTGACGCCGCACTACGCGACGGTTCGGGAGCGCATGATGATCGGCGAGACGCGTTAGACTTCGTCAAGAAGCCTCTGAATCGCGCGAAGCTGTCGTTCGTCTTCGCGGTCCTTGTCTCGATCGGCCTCGCCCTTCATCTTCAGTAGGTCCTCGATGGACGCCAGGCGAAGGCCGATTCCTTCCGCTTCTCGCCACTCGGACCGAGCGTAGAGTCCTTCAAAACCCCCTTCGATGCCAGGGAGCCGGACGATGAGGTCGAGCCTTCCCGCGTCGGTCATGAAAATAGACCAGGGCGCCCGAAGACACTTTTCGTCCCATTCCCACGCGGCCCCGAGTGCGAGCCGCATGGGTCTTGGATTTAGAGGCGCGAGGGCCTGGACCAAGCGGCGTCGGTTATCGAGATCGAAGGCGATCGCGATGTCCGCGTCGAAGGTAACTCGAGTTCCTCCATGAGCCGCCACCGCCATTCCGCCGACGAGAACGTACCGCAGGCCTTCGGAATCGAGATGCTTAGCGATTCGGGGTAGGTCGAGCGACATGTTTGAGACTCCGAAGCCAAAGGACGGACTCCCTCGCGCGACGATGCTGCTCGATGCGCTGGGCCAGGGTGAGCGTCAGATTGTGTCGAATGCCGACGAGATCCGTACCATCCTCCGCCTCTTCGCCTTAGGCGACGGCCCCTCCCCGCACCTCTTTGTCCTCCACGTCCCCTATTCTACGACGCCTTTGCGGCTTGGCGGACCATCCTCACCATGTTCGTCAGGCCGAGATTCTTCCCCATCGAGAGCTCACGGCCGAACACGGTGTAGACGAGATCGTCTGGAACGTCGGCGGGCCGGTGGTCGAGCCCCTCTTCGAGAAGGCGCGCTAAGGCCATCGCCGACACCCCTTGCGGATTGTCGACCGCGAACCTAAACTGCCCGTCCGCTAGGCGCATGAACACCTCGCTCTCGCAACCGGGTACGCGCGAACCCTCCGTCCGCGGCACTTCCGCTTCGGGCGGATGCACGTACTCTCGGGAGAGTTCGATCAGCGCGTCGATGCGGTCCGCCCGGTCGGGAAACATCGCGAGATCGTCGAGCATCGACTGCAGCTTGGGCGGCATCACTTCTCAATGGGCGCGCCGACGAGGTTGCCCCACTCCGTCCACGACCCATCGTAGTTTCGCACGTTCGGATAGCCGAGCAGGTAGCGCAGCACGAACCAGGTATGGCTCGACCGCTCGCCGATCCGGCAGTAGACGACCACGTCGTCCCGGGGCGAAATCCCCGCTCCCTCCTCGTACACCGTCCGAAGCGCGTCGGCGTCTTTGAAGGTCCCGTCTTCGGCGACCGCCTTGGCCCACGGCACGCTCGCCGCGCCCGGGATGTGGCCGCCGCGCAGGGCGCCCTCGTTCGGATACTCCGGCATGTGGGTTCGTTCGCCGCTGAACTCTTGCGGGGAGCGGACGTCGATCAGCTTTTTGCGGTCTGCGACGTGCTGCATCACTTCGTCGCGAAAGGCGCGGAACTCTTTGTCGTCACGCACCGGCGCCCGGTAGGAGTTCGACTCTTCGATGTCGGGACGCTTTCGGTCCGTGGGCCGACCTTCGTCGGCCCACTTCTTGCGCCCTCCGTCCATGATCCGCAGGTTTGTGTGGCCGAAGAGGTGGAAGACCCAGGCCGCGTAAGTGGCCCACCAGTTGTTTTTGTCTCCGTAGAACACGACGATGGTGTCGTTCGAGATGCCCGTGCGCGACATCAGCGCCTCGAAGTGCTCGCGGTCGAGGTAGTCGCGCCGGAGCGGATCGTTGAGGTCGCGCGTCCAGTCGATCTCGACCGCGCCCGGAATGTGGCCGCTCGAGTAGAGGAGCGGGTCCTCGTTGCTCTCCACGATGCGAACGTCGGGGTCGTTGAGATGCTGCTGCACCCAATTGGTGGAGACCAGCACGTCCGGGACGGCATAGCCGCGCTCGGCGATATTCCGTATGCTTTCCTTTCTAGGGCCTTGCCGGTCTTCGGGTTCCCAACGATACCGTGCGAACCGCCGAGGCGACGTTGGCTTAGGTTCTCGGCTTGGTCGTGTCGATTGGATGTTTCGAGCTTGCGGCGGGTTTTGCGGAACCGACCGCACCGACGAACACGGCTTCAGTCCTTCTTCCCATCACCGCGTCGAGCCCATCGACGAACGGTAGTTGAAGGACCGACACGCCCTTCACGGTGGCGTTGCCGACGAACCGCGAACGAACGGGACCGGGAGCGAAGACGGGGATTTCGAGGTCGACGCGATCCACCCTTCGGCCGAGCAT
>CAXUKB010000483.1:0-2657 GCA_964251345.1 uncultured Fimbriimonas sp.
AAGAAGGACCCCACCGCGGGAGGGCATCATCACTTCATTTCGATCGACGACGTTCAGACGGTAGACGCCGACGGGGCGCTCGTCCTGAAGATGAACGCCGAAGACGCCAAGCGTGCATGGACGGCCGGTTAGGCGCGAACCCAGTTGGGTTGGAGAGGCGGAAGTCGATCGACTTCCGCCTCTTCCTCTTTGTCCTACTCGCCCTTTACGGACGCGGGTAGGCGCCGCTTAGCCCTTCGAGTGCCTTGAAGCGTTCGTCGAGAGAGGGATGGGTCGCCGTCAGACGTTCATAGCCGACCCAACGATGCGGGACGCCCGAGTACCGGTAAATCTTTTCGAGACCTCGCCGAAGGTCTTCACCGAAGCCGAGCGTCGCGGCAGCGCGATCGCACTTAAACTCGAGGCGACGCAAGGTCCGGGAGCGGACCAAAGCCGCGATTTGCATCGCGTTGAGCGCGGAAAGCACGATGATCGGCACGAAAAACGGTCCTGAGCCCGACATGACCGTCATGGGCATCGCGATCGCAAGCATCGTTAGGGTCATCGCTCCCAGGCCAAGAAGTGCCGACAGTTGGATGCGGCGCAAATCCCGGTCGCGAACGTGCGAGAGCTCATGCGCCAGAATCGCCGCGATCTCTCTGTTCGAAGCGACGTGACGGAGAGCGGTGGTGATCATCACGCTTCCGTCCGGCAGCGCGAACGCATTGGCGAGCGTCGAGGGGACGAGCACCACGCGACGAGGCGTAAAGCCAAAGCGCGATACGGCCTCGGACGCCGCCTGCCCGAGCGGCGAGTCCGGAGGCACGGCGATCTGGCTGCGGACGACCGCCGCCAGGGCCACGCGTTGCGCAAGAACGAAGAAGACGACCGTCGCGGCCAAGCCGCCGAAGACCAGCGTGCCATCCTGGGCGGAAGCCGAAAAGGTGAGCAAGGCAAATGCGGCAAGGACGACGATCGGACCGAGCAATCGTAGCTTGAGCGGCTGGAGCGAATCGGCGAAGGTCGGATGTTCCTCGACGAACCGAACGTCCCATCGGTACCGCCACAAAGCCGCGGCGAGAGTTCCGACCGCAAAGGCGATGCCGAGGCAAGCGACGAAGATCGGCAGGACATGGACGTCGAGGGGAGCCGCCGGTCCAAGGAGGGCGCGTCCCAGGAAATAGACGAGTAGCGCGAGGAAGCCCCACCGGAGAACCCGTCGGCCGACGAGGCTCGCCTCGTAAGCCGTTTGGCCCTGCTCCAGCGACTCTAGCTCGAGTTCTGTTCCCAGAACGATGCGGGGCAACCGGCGGCGACTGGTGAAGAGCGGTACGAACGCAACGCCCAGGACGAGAAGGCTAAGAAAGCCGACGACGTCGATAAATGACATTTAGGTTCGCGGTAGGCCATCAATTCAGCTTCCGCTTTCTCCCCAATCTTTCAAAGATCCGATTGCCACGCTTTTCGGTAGGGCTTCAGCGTATCCCGAATGGCTTCCGCCACCGCGAGGTCGCGGTACCACTTGTGGTTGGCCGGCACGATCCGCCAGGGCGCGTCCTTCGTCGAGCACTTGGTCAGCGCGTCCTCGTACGCCTTCTGCGTCTCTTTCCAAAGCTCCCGCTCCTTCCAATCGCCGACGTTCAGCTTCCACGCTTTCGTGGGATCGGTCTCACGGGCGAGAAGTCGCCGCTCCTGCTCGTCTTTCGAAATGTGGAGGTACAGCTTGAGGATGGCCGTGTCCGCGCCGATCAGCAGATCCTCGAACGCGTTGATCTGGTCGTAGCGCGCCTTCCAAACCTTCTTGGGAACGAGATCGTGGACCCTCACCGCGATCACGTCCTCGTAGTGGGAGCGATTGAAGAGGGCGATGCCCCCTTTCGCAGGCGCTTGGGCGTGAATGCGCCACAGGAAGTCGTGCGAAAGCTCTTCGGGAGTCGGCGCTTTGAACGCGGGGACGCGGATGCTCTGGACGTTGGTGTAGCCGAGAACCCGGTTGATCGAGCCATCCTTGCCTCCCGTGTCGCGTGCCTGAAACACGACCAGCAGGCTCGTCGACCGCGCGGCGAACATCAGCTCCTGAAGGTCGGTGATTTCATCGGCGAGCTTTGCGAGACGGGCATGGGCCTCGTCCTTCTCGATTCCGCCGTGGTAACCCGGATCGTAGTCGTCCAAGTCGACCTTGGTTCCTGGATCGACGGTCCATGTGTAGGGCATACGAAGCAGTGTGGCGCAAAGACATCGCCATGCGTCTAACTCCGCGGTGAGTTCCGATTCGATCTTCTTGCGACCTGGCGACCACGAAAGGGCCGAGCGGTTCCTAAGGGAAGGACTCATTGGATCCTGCCTTACCGATCTGTGGCGACCCGGGAGTCAGATGTTCGAGTTCGGAGAGCAGAAGCCCTTCGTCAATCGGCGTGGCGAGGAGACGACCCGCGCGGATCGAACCGTTCGGATCTTCACCGATTGGCGCATCGTCGAAGGTCCAAACGTGGTGTTCGGTTCACCCAACCACGCGACGAAACGCCGCTTCTACCATCGTCAGACTCCCCCGCGAGAGCCGACTCGACGACGGGCCTGGGATCGGGCCAGAAGATTCTTCGACCGAGTCGAAGCCTCGGAGCTTTCGGTCGTGAACGCCGACGTCGATCCGACCTTCAACCTAAGGATCGCCTTCACGA
>CAXUKB010000484.1:0-2643 GCA_964251345.1 uncultured Fimbriimonas sp.
GGACGGGTGCTGGGGGTGTTTGGCTATACGGCGCGGTTTAAGTAGCGGCACCTGGAGGGGGCCCCTCAGGATCGGTACCGCTTGACGAGATCTAGAACCTGCCGGAACGCGAAGTGCTCCGCGGTCCCCATCCATTCGTAGGCCACCGCTTCCGTGTGGATCGGCACCACGCCCGCATCGCGCATCCGCTCCATCCCCAGTTTGTGCGCTTCGAGCGAGCCCGCCGAGACGCCATCCGGACAAACCGCCACCTCGTACCCAAGGGCGAGGAGGTCTTGCGCCGTCTGACCGACGCAGATGTGCGTCTCGATCCCCACGAGAACAGCTTGACGGCGGCCGGTGAACTCGAGGGCGCTGGCGAGATCTTCGCACCCGACGCAGGAGAAGGCCATCTTGGGGAACGGCGCCCCCACATGGGGCGCGAGTTCGGGGTGGGTCCCGCCCATGCGATCGGGATTTTGCTCCGTCGCGAGCACCGGCACGCCAAGCGCCTCCGCGGCGCGAACCATGAACGTGGCCTTGGCGACGACGCGCTCGGCCTCGAAGATGCCCTCCAGAAACGAGGGTTGCACGTCGATGACGATCAGGACGGCGCGGGTCGGATCGAGTTTGATTGCGGACATAAAGGCCACCTGACGCTACCCCAAGCGGAAAGCGGGTAAAACCGGCACGCTTCTACGTGGAACGCCCCCTAACCGTTTGGGAAGGGCGCCGTCTCCGCACCAGAGGGGAAAACATGAGGAATCTGCTTACCATCGCTGCGGCGTCGCTCGGCGTCGCCACCGCGTCTAACGCCTTCGGCCAGACGCAGGACCCGGACGCCCTGATCCCGGTCAACGTCTCGATCCGCGCGGGCATCGCCCTGCCCATCGACAACGATCTGCGCCGCATCAGCAGCAGCCTCTTCGCTCTAGGCGCCGAGTATCAGATCGATCGTTCGCTTCTGCGCGCCGGTCAGACCTACTTCGCACTGGACTTCTTTAAGGGCGATCGCAGCGACAACGGGTACATCATTCCCCTCACGATCAACCAGCGGATCTTTATCCGGCAGCTCACCGGCGGGCGTCGCACCTACTTCTTCGTCGGCGCGGGCATCGGCTTCCTGAAGGGAGACGACAAGTGGACCCAGACGTTCATCGGTCGCGGCGGCCTCGGCGCCGAGCTCGGCGAGCGCATCTACCTTGAGGGTGCCCTCACCCTGGGCGACAAGCGCCAGAACATCAGCGCCAACAACATCGGCCTGTACGTCGGCTACCGCTTCTAAAGGATGAAGGGCTCCGGAATTGGGATGAGGAACCTAATTCCGGAGCCCGGACCCTAATCGTTCGTGCATCTCGATCATCTGATCGCCGTCGTCCCGGACCTTCCGGCGACGCATGCCCGTCTCCGCGAACTCGGCTTCGACGAAGCTTGGCCTCCCGGCCCGTTCTGGCCCGCCGCGACGACCTCCGGCATCGCTCTCGGTAACGCGAACTTGGAACTCGTGCAGCCGGACGCGGGCGTTCCCAAGGCTCGCATTGAGACGCTCGTACTCGCGCCCGCGACGCTTGAGGAAGGGTTTAGAATGATGCGACCCTTCGATACCCGGGAACGCGAGAAAGTCGAGGCCGACCCTCGCCTGCTGGCGCTCCGAGGATTTCCTTCAGAGATGTGCACGAAGCCACAGTCCATCTGCGACAACATCTATCCACACGAGGATCAAACCAACTACCCTTTCTTTCTCTGTCTCTACGCCCCCTTCCTGAAAGCTCGACTCGCGCCTTCAAACTTCGCGTCTCCACGCGGTCCCTTGATCGGTCTTTCACTCGCCGCTCCTGATCCGGCCGAAGTTCGTTCGCTCTTCGAAGGGCAACTCGGGGCTATCGAACTCTCTGTCGAACTCGCAGAAACGCCCGAAGTCGTATCGATCCTCTTTGCGGACGGCTCCGCTCTGACGAAGAACGATCTCTGATGCCGCGCTAAGACGTGCCGGTAGCGAGACCGTCCCCGTGTCGTGCTGAATAATCTCCGTCCGATTCGGCCGTGAGGGGACAGCCACCAAGGTTTTTCCAACCCCAGGTCGGCTCCCGACGCGCCATAGTATTAGCCGATGGAACGCGTTGCGATCCTGGTGGGCGCGCGGGGGCGAGGATCCAACATGGCCGCGCTGCTTCGCGCTTGTGCCGATGGTACGATTCCCGCGGAGGCGCTTTGCGTCGTCGCGCCTCGCGAGGGCACCGATGCGGCGGCGAACGCGGGGGATGCCAGAGTCGTGGTCGTCGAGCCGGGAGCGGCGTACGGAGAACGGCTGGTCCAGGCGCTTGCGGGCGCGACGGTCGTTTGCCTCGCCGGCTTCACTCGCCTGCTGCCAAACGAGGTTATCGAAGCCTTTCCGAACCGGGTCTTCAACGTCCATCCCAGCCTTCTTCCTCGGCACGGCGGGCCGGGCATGTACGGTCTGCGGGTCCACGAAGCGGTGCTCGCCTCCAACGACCGGGAGAGCGGCTGTACGGTGCATTGGGTCACGGAACGTTACGACGAAGGCCGGATCGTTCTCCAAGCCCGTTGCGGTGTGCTTCCCGGCGATACTCCGGAGACTCTCGCCGCCCGCGTCCTCGAACTTGAGCACCGCGCCTACCCGGAGGCGGTCCGTAAGGTCCTTCG
>CAXUKB010000485.1:0-2621 GCA_964251345.1 uncultured Fimbriimonas sp.
CTCACGAAGAAGCGCAGGTTCTCCTCGGCGGTGAGCTCGTCGTAGAGGGCGAGATCCTGGGGCACGAAGCCGACGCGGCGCTTGAACGAGGGGTCGGTGGGGCGCACGAGAACCCCGTCCCACTCGACCGTACCCGCGTCGGGCGAAAGGACGCCCACGAGCATCGAGATCGCGGTGGTCTTACCCGCGCCGTTCGGCCCCAGGAGGCCAAAGCAGGAGCCTTTCGGAATCGAGAGGTCGACGCCGTCCACGGCGAGGTGCTCGCCGTACCGTTTCACGAGGCCCGTGGCCTTGACCATCAAACGCCATGATAGGGCATCCCGGTAGGACGCCAGGAGGCTTTAGGCCTACCGACGCCGCAAACGCGCAAGAAGTCCTAGGCCTCCGACGGCGAGCGCGACGCAACCGGCGTAGGCCGCGCTCGGCGGCGCGTTCGGCGGGGGAGCGGCCAGCAGGGGGTTCGAAGGGTCGTGCGGAGCGGGGGCAGGATGCCGGGCGGAAGGGATAGCGAGGGCGAGAGCGGCGGCAAAGCCGGCCGCGAGACCCGTGCGAATCGGGATAACCATGGCGAAAGTCCTCCGACGCCGAGCCACATCGCCCGCCGATCGTTAGTCCATAGTACGACAGGGTCGATCCAAAGTTCAGTAAGAATCCTAAGCGGCGGCCGGATTTAACGCTTTCTTCTCTTAAGGACGCCTTTGGGAAGGCCAAAGCGTATCGCTTCGATGTCGATCGCCTTGAGGGCCAGCGGCGAAGCCCTCAGGCTTGCTCCCAAGATCGCGAGGGCCGACGCATCCGACGACAAAACTTCGTTCCTCTTTTTCGCGACAAGAGAAGTACAGCTATGTTATGATACTTTTCCGTGGACCAGTAAAGACCATGACGATCCCTCGAATCTATAGGGCGGCAGGAGCCGCCGCGCTTCTTTTCACGGGCGGCGGCGTCCACGCGGACATCCTCAGTTTCAATCCCGCCCTCGCCCATCTGGTCGTTAAGCCCGAGAACCAGCGCTATACCCCCAACGCCTACAATAAGCCGCTCACGAACATCTGGAACGAACGGCTTGGGGTCACCCTCCCGGTCAACCTTCCCGTGGACTTCACGAACGAGGGCACCTACAACACCGTCGTTCAACTTGGCAACGCCTCGATCCCCGCCGGGACTCGGATCGACAGTCACTACCTCTACTTCGATCCCGCCAATTCCTCGGGTGAGGACCTCACCGTGACGTTTACGGGGCGAATCCTCGGCGTTATCATCGAGAGCGATCGGATGGGAATCGACAAACTGCTTCAAAGCGATGCGCTGGCCCGTCCCGACGTTCCGCGGAAGAACTTTCCCCGCGGACATTTTCGGAACCGGGGCCTTGAAATGCCTTTAGCGCCCAACGTCACCCTCGCGGGCCGCGTCGGCCACGACTGGGTTCATATGGAAGGCAATACGATCACGATCCATGTCCACGCATCGAATCCGGGCGACCAGATCCGCGTGATCACCGCTTCGGCGCATTAGGCACCTCCGCCCTTGTCGATCCAACGGCGGAGAGACGTCCCCAGCGGGACCTGAAGCATCGCCCCGCGTTGAAGAGGCGCGATGGGGAGGGACGAATTCGGAGACGAGAATCAGGCGGTCGCGGGAGTCCTTGCCTTCTTGACCGACGCTTTGCCTGCCTTGGCCGCTTTGACCGGTTTGGGCGATTTAGCCTTTCGCGGCTCCGCGAGGGCGACGCCCTTCTTGTCGAAGATGTCTTTGAGGAATTGCCCGGTGTGGCTGGCCGGAATCGCGGCGATCTGCTCCGGGGTGCCCATGCCCACCACGCGGCCACCGCCGCCGCCGCCCTCCGGCCCCATGTCCACGAGCCAATCGGCGGTCTTAATCACGTCGAGGTTGTGCTCGATGACGAGCACGGTATTGCCCGTCTCGACGAGGCGATGGAGCACCAGGAGAAGCTTGCGCACATCCTCGAAATGGAGCCCGGTGGTGGGCTCGTCGAGGATGTAGAGCGTCTTTCCGGTGGCGCGCTTGCTCAATTCGGCCGCGAGCTTGATGCGCTGGGCCTCGCCGCCGGAGAGGGTGGTGGCGGGCTGCCCCATGCGGACGTAGCCGAGGCCGACCTCCTGCAGGGTCTCCAGTTTGCGGAAGATCTTAGGAATCGGGCGAAAAAAGTCGCACGCCTCGTCGATCGTCATCGCGAGCACCTCGGCGATATTCTTGCCCTTGTACTTGACCTCGAGCGTCTCGCGGTTGTACCGCTTTCCCTTGCAAACCTCGCACGGAACGTACACGTCCGGCAGGAACACCATCTCGATCTTCAGCACGCCGTCGCCCTTGCACGCCTCGCACCGGCCGCCCTTAACGTTGAAGGAAAAGCGCCCGTTCTTGTACCCCCGGATCTTCGCGTCGGGGGTGAGCGCGAAAAGCTCGCGGATCATGTCGAACGTGCCGGTGTAGGTGGCGGGGTTCGACCGGGGCGTGCGGCCGATGGGCGACTGGTCGATGTCGATGACCTTGTCGAACTGATCGGCCCCTTCGAGAGCGTCGTGCGGCTCCCAAACGGTGCGGGTGCCGTGCAGCTCGAACATGAGCCGGGGGTAGAGGGTGTCCTGAATGAGGGTCGACTT
>CAXUKB010000486.1:0-2617 GCA_964251345.1 uncultured Fimbriimonas sp.
GCCTAAGGAGGTCGTGTTCTCGGTCAAGAACTTTAAGGATCACGGCCGATCCGACACTTCGCTCTATCTTTTCGGCTGGGGCGACGGCGGAGGCGGTCCCACGGAGCGCCACCTGGAGTTCCTGCGCCGCGGCCGGGTCGCTCCGAACTACCCAGAGGTCGCGAGCGGCCGCCGCGCGGTCGATTTCTTCCGCGACGCGAAGGCTCGGTCCAAGGACCTGATGACCTGGACCGGCGAGCTTTACCTCGAGCTTCACCGCGGCACCTACACCAGCCAGGCCGCGAACAAAAAGTCGAACCGCGAGAGTGAGTTTTTGCTGCGCGACGCCGAGCTTCTGAGCTGCTTCGATACGAACTTCCCCGCTTCCTATCCGCAGGAAGAGCTCGAGGCCGCCTGGAAGCTCGTGCTCCTGAACCAGTTCCACGACATCATTCCGGGCTCGTCCGTGCGCGAGGTCTACGAAGATTCCACGAAGGACTACGCCTCCGTTCGCGAGACGGGAGAGCGGATCGTCGAGGAACGGCTGCGAACGATCGGCGGCAGGCTTTCGACTGAGGGAATGACCCGTCCGGTCGCGTTGTTCCAGAACGCCTCCCTGACCACGCAGGGTTCGATTCCTTGGGGCGACGAAGAGGCCGTTCCCGCGAGCCTCGCCTGCGGTGAGGAGAGCCTCCCGATCCAGTTGGTCGAAGAGTTCGGGGAGCGCAAGCTCGTGTTCCCTACCCCCGTCGCCGCCCTTGGCACTGTGGCGGTGGGCGACCTTTCCGACGCCTCGCCCAGCGTCCGGCCGCGCCTGAAGGCGGCCGGACGAAGAATCGAGAACGATGTGATGAGCGTGCGGTTCGACGCTCAGGGCAACATCACCTCGATTCAGAGCGAGGACGGCACCGAGTTCATCGAGCCGGGCAAGCTCGGCAACCTTTTCCAGATCTTCGAGGACAAGCCGAACTTCTGGACGGCGTGGGACGTGGACGCCTTCGCCTTGGAGACAGGCACCGACCTGATTCGCAGCGAAAGCTTCGAGATCGTCGAGCGCGGTCCGGTACGCGTCGCGGCGGAAGTCGTCAAGCGATTCGGAAAGAGCACCATTCGCCAACGTATCTCTCTCGGTCCCACGCCGGGCGTTCGATTCGACACCGAGATCGACTGGCACGAAGAGGACAAGATGCTCAAAGTCGCCTTTCCGGTCACCGTCAACTCGGCCCGCGCGACCTACGAAATCCAGTTCGGACACGTCGAGCGCCCCACGCATCGCAACACGAGCTGGGACATGGCGCGGTTCGAGGTCTGCGCCCAGAAGTGGATCGATCTAAGCGAAGGCGGGCAGGGCGTGGCCCTCCTGAACGACGGAAAGTACGGCCACGATGTGTTCGGAAACGTCATGCGAATGACCCTGTTGCGAGCGCCCAAAGCGCCCGACCCCCTTTGCGACATGGGTCGGCATCGCTTCACCTACGTGGTAATGCCCCACTTCATGCCCTTCGCGTTCGATAGCGTCGTGCCGGCCGCCTACGCGCTCAACGCCCCCGTTCGGACCGTACGTCTGGAATCCGGCGAAGGTGCGGAAGGCGCCTTACCGCCCTTCGTCGGCTGCGATAACCGAAATCTCGTCATCGAATCGGTAAAGAAGGCGGAAGACACCAACGACCTGGTCGTTCGGCTTTACGAGTGTCACAACACCCGAGGAAGGGCGGAACTCGCCGTTCTGAGCGGCCCAGGCGGCGCCTGGCTGTGCGATCTGGAAGAGAACCCCATCGCCGAGTTGGAGGTCTCAGAAGGCCTGGTCGCTTTCGAGTTCAAGCCTTTCGAGATTATTACGATCCGTCTGCGTGTCTAAACTCGTCTAGCCCAAACGTGAGGAAAAGGATGGTCGGTCGAGACGCATGGAAAGGGCGGGAAATGCGTCTCGTTCCCTTCGTCGTGCTCGGCCTCGGGCTCGCCACGACGGGTCTCCTTTTCGGTTCCGTCTACGCGGCAGGACAACGCCGCCACGACGAGGAGATGAAGCGGGAGGTCGTGCGCCTGCAAGAGTCGGCGAACGAGGCGTTCCGTCGGCAAGTCTCCGTCCTCGACGCCGTCGCGGGAGCCGTCTCGGCCGATCCAAACTTCGATCAGGCCAAGTTCGATCGCTTTTACGAGGAACTGAAGAAGGGCGAAGATGCGGCCATCCCCGAGGCGATCGGACTGACGCTCTGGAGGCCGTGGGCGCAACGGAGCGAGTTGGCCGTCGAGGCGGCGCGGCGCGGCGCGAAAAATTTCCAGCTCCGCCCGGCTGAGCCTCGCGCGGAGGCTCACGCCGTGGTTCTTCTCGTGCCCTTGGACAAGCTGAACGCGGTAGCGCCGGGCTACGACATGCACGCCGAGGCGACTCGCCGCGAAGCGATGGATTTGGCGCGGCAACGTCGAAGGGCGGTGGCGACGCGAAGCGTGTTCTTAGCGAAAGACTCGCCCTCGAGGAAACGGCCTTCTTTTATCGTCTACCTGCCGCTACAGGGAACTCAAGGCTTCGTCTACTCGGGAATTCATGCCGACGAACTGCTCGGATCACTCTTTGCGAATACCTCCGCCGATCACGTCGTCCTCTCCATTTGGTCCGATAAAGGGGGAGCGTCTGACC
>CAXUKB010000487.1:0-2603 GCA_964251345.1 uncultured Fimbriimonas sp.
AGGTATAGCCGTGCCGCTTCGCGTACGGCGCGGCCGTGTTCTTCACGCCCTGCTCGAAGGTATCGGCACCGATAACCCGGAGCCCTTTGCCGCCGTAATTTGCATGAAGCTTCTGGATCGCGGGGCTGGCTGCTTTGCAGGGGCCGCACCAGGTCGCCCAGAAGTCCAGCAGCACGACGCGTCCTTTGAGGCTTGCGTTCGTCACTTTCGCGCCCGAAGTGGAGGTCGCTGAGAAAGCGGGGAGCGGCTTGCCCACGTGCTTGGTTAGGACGGCCGTCGACTGACCGTGAACGACGCCCGCAAGGGCTGTAAAGGCAAGGGGGATCGCGACGCGCTTCATAGGCAGGACTACTCCGCAGACCTTCCCACAGTTCCCTGCACCCGATCGCCCCCCAAAGGCGTCCTAGAGGGTGTGGAAACCGTCCGCTACCGTCCCGGCGACGCGCTTCGCTGGCTTCAGACCGGCGCCGACAACATCCGGAAGGCAGCGGGCGAGCGCGGCCGGAGCGTAATACGACAGTCCGGCACGGACCAGAAGCGCCTTGGAGACAACCTTAAGACGGCGGCGGGCGCCCTCGTCGATCTAGGTCGGAGTGCCTACGCCGAGGTGTTGCACCGTCAAGCGGAGGCGACCGAGTATGTGCTTCTCGCCGATCGACTCGACCTCGTCAAGGGCACGAAGATCGAGTCGATTCCCTGGGAGTCCATCAAAGGCATTCGCTTGGAAGGCGACCGCGCGCACCTTGTGCTCGAAAAGGGCAAGGTGACCCTGAAGCCCTTCGCTCACCTCGTCGCCGGCCGCGTCAAGGTACCCGTCGGCTGGACGCGCAACGGCATGGAAGTGCCCTACGAACTGTTGATCGAAGAGATCGCGGCCCGGGCACGACGGGAGATCGAGGAGGAGTAGGGATCAGAGAGGCGAAGCATCCCCACCGCTCACCGACCCGATCAGTCTCTGCAGGTACTCCCCGTAGGCTTCGCGCATGGGGAGGTCCTCGTCTTCCGCAAGTCGCCGCCGCATCGCGATCGTTTCTTCGCCGGTAGCCGGATTGTGTCCGGCTGATTCGAATGCTTTCCAATAGAGGCCAAGTCCGCGGCGTTGCCAGAGGGGAAGCTCGTTGAAGTTGATGCCGCGTTCGAAGAGCGCCTCGTTCTTCCACGCGACGCTCCGACGCTCCATGGCCTGCGTTGCCTCACCGACGCTTGCGCCTTCGTTACGTAACGTCCAGTAGACCCATCCGTTGAGGCAGCACCGCGTGGCATCGGCTTGCCGCCAGCGAAAGTAGTCGACCACGTCCGCGTCCGTCGCTCCAACCCAGACGCGAGCGTCGAAGTGCGCCGCCTCCCCTGCGGCGACGCTGAACGCCGCGCTTGCGAGACCCGCGAGGACGGAGACCGTTTTCTCGACTTCCCGGTCGAACATCGACCATCCGCGGGGAAGAAGGAGCGAGATCTCATCGCTTTCGGTGTAGCCATAGAGCGCGTTCGTCTCCGTCATAAGGGCCCTGACGGCGACGAGCATCAGATCGCGAAAACGCGCGTCGAACGGCTTCTCGAACCGCGACTCGGTGTAGCGGGAGAACGAGCGGCCGTCGATCCGAACGACCGTCCAAGCGTTCGGCGGCAATCGAAGGGCGTGGTACATCTCGCCCTGCCGCATCCTGCGCTCGAACTCGTCGGGGCTCACCGTCTTATTTTGACGAGTCTCCGTCGTTTACTCGACGACGAATCCGTCCAGACCGAGCCGCAGTTCGTGAATCTCGTCGAAGCCTTCCTCGAGAATGGGCGGCTCGAATCGCTTCGCAGCCGCGTAAAGCGCGACTAGGGGCACGCAGGCGGCGCCTTCTCGCATGGCGTTCCGCGCTCGGCAATCGGCGACCGATTCGCGAAACCAGAAGGCCACCGTCCGCACGCCGTGCGCGCGCACGAGGGCGATCGCTTCGGCCCGTTCGGCACGGCTCACGTTGGTGTTGTCCACGACGACGGACCGGCCTTCCGCCAACGCCGTCGAGATTTGCCGCCGCTGCCGAAGGCGCTTATCGGCCGAGCGTGGCATAAGATCTTTGCTCACGAGAACGTGAGTCTCGGCGAACCGCTCCCGAAAGAAGGTCGACTTGCCCGAAGCGGGCAGGCCGACGAGAAGAACGAGTTCAGGGGGCTCCGCACCGCCTGAAAAGTCCATACCTAGGACCTGGCGATCTGGGGCTCGATGACGATCTCGACCTTGCCGCGCACCGCGTTCGTAATGATGCAGTAAGCGTCGGCTTTGTGCGCGATCTCCTCCGTTTGCGCCGCCTGCTCATCGGTGGCGCCGGCTTCCAGCGTAATGGTGGGACGCAGGACGATCTGTTTGTAGGCGAAGTTCGCGCCCTGCTGCTCCACTTGGCCGAGGGCATCGACCTTGACCGACGCGACCGGGAGGCGACGATTCTTCGCGATGATCCCGAAGGTAATCGCGTAGCAGCCCGCGACGGCGCTCGTCAAGAGCTCTTCCGGGTTCGTCTCGCAGCCCGGCCCGGCGAACTCCGGCGGAACGTTGACGGGGTTGGTCCTTCATCTTTGTGCGGGAGTGAGATCGCCCCAACCGTCCGGGCCACCCGTCC
>CAXUKB010000488.1:0-2595 GCA_964251345.1 uncultured Fimbriimonas sp.
ATTTTGCTTCTTTCTAAATATATCCCCTCGCTAGGTTTCCAACCGAGGCCCCTCGCTCAATCGCCCTCAAGGATCAAGCGACCTGTCCGAGTCCTCCGGAAGTTTTGCCTTATACATCACTGACCAGTTATCTATCCCGAGGCCGTCAGCTCCGCCGTCACATCTGAGGTCCGCTACTCTTCTTCCGTTTTCCGAAATCATGATACCGCCGAATGGACTTTGGCCCTGCGGAACGAGCGAGTACAGCTTGTATGACGTGCCGTTTCTGACGAACCGGACGTAATCACCCCTCTCGACCACCGCCGCAGTGAAAGCCTTCGACGGCGCCACGCCGGGTTCTGGATAGGCTAGCTCGATCGCACCCGCTTTGCCGAACCGGTAAGTCATGGTTCCCTTGCCCGGCCCGAGATCGCGGGATGCACACAGGGAAGCGATGCGCTTCCGGACCGCGCAGCTGAAAATGGCTTCTTCGTCCGTTCTGCACAGGGATTCTCTATCCAACGAGGTCCGTGACAGATCGCCGGTCGACGCATCGGCCATAACTGTTCGTCCCTTCTGCGCGGAAAGCGCCTCAGACGACTCAGAACTGGGTTTGGTGTAGTCCTTCAGCAACGCTGTTAGTGGAGGGATACCTCGCGAGGACGGGCCTGTGGGCGTCACGTCGGCGATGAGCCACCCCGCGTCGCCTTTGACCATCACGAAGGAGTAGGCGTCGGCGATGCCCTCATTCGTCAGCGTGACGTCTGCGCGTGCCTTGCCGGGCCCGAGGTCGACGACGACGGCTTTGACGTTCTCGACCTTCCACTCCTGGCCGTTCAGCCATGGACTGACCGCGGGACTCTCCTCCTGCTCCTGTCCCGCCTTGATGTTCGCCGAGTCGACCAGCTCCGCAAGGGCGGGGGCGTAAATCCTGGGGGCGGTGTCCTCGTCGGGGTTGAACCCGGGCGAGGAGATGTCGGTGTAATGAGAGTAGATGAAGTCGAGGAGGGTGTTCGGAGTCGTGAATGGCTCAACCTTCCGAACGCGGCCCACGCTCACGACGACACCTTTCGCGTTCGTTCTGACCTGGGCCTCGCAGAGGTCATCCATCTTGCACAGGGCGAAGATCTTCGATCCGACGGGCGATTGACTGGTGAATGTGTAATTCCCGATGCCTGAGTCTAAGGTGCCGGCTTTGACCACGCCCGTCGCGAGTATCCAATTCGGTCCTGGAGCGGCTTGCACGGACGACGCCGCAACCGCGGCGGCCAGTGCGGCGGTGAAGCGGAACGACATCGGAGGCCTCCTTCCTAATTTCGATCTACGCGGCCCCACTTCGGGGGGCCGGCGACCACGTTCATTGGCTCTGACCATGGTGGATCCGAGTTGAGGAACTTACAACGGGGCGCGATGGACCTCACTGCTTGTTCTGACAAGGCTCAAGGCCGTGGCGCCAAGCTTATGCCGCCACGCGAGGGGTTCCAGCCACCGTTTCGGGATCCCTCGCTCGCCCCACTTAGCCCCGGCAAGGGCGCCGGTGACGGCGCCGATTGAGTCGGCGTCGCCGCCAAGGTTCACGGCCGAGATAAGAGCCTGCTCGAATGATGCTGAGCTTCCGACGGCCCACAAGGCCGCTTCGAGGGTCTCGGCCACGAAACCACCCGACTTGATCAAACGGCGCTCACGGCCGCCCCAATACGCCGTCTTGGCGTTCTCAATGTCCGGGTGGCCCGACCACCGGCCGAGTTCGAGTGGGTGACCCCCGCCGAGCATGGTCGAGCGAAGGAGCCGAACGAAGTAGTCGCAAGCGTCAATGCATTGCGGGGCGGCATGGGTGAGCCGGCTCTGCTCCCGAGCGATGCGGATCGCCTCGGCCTCGTTGTCCAAGCCGAACAGAGCGACAGGCGCGAGACGCATCAACGAACCGTTCCCGGCCGTGTTCTCGTCCGTCGAGCCCGCGAAGGGATCGCCGGTCCGTTCGAAACGCTCCAGGGCTTGGCGCGTCGTCCCCCCGATGTCGAAGCAGGACCCCGTGCACGAATACTCGCCCTCGCGGTACCAGGCAACGAAGCGGGTCATGACGTCGTGCGGGTCGAAACCTCGACAGGTGATGAGGCTTTTCGCCAGAGCAAGACTCATGGCCGAATCGTCGGTCCACTGCCCGGGGTCGAGGCCGAACGGGCCGCCACCGATCATCTCGCGATGGTAATCCTTCACCGAAGCGATTCGGGGCCCGAACTCGAGGGTGGAGCCGAGGGCGTCGCCGACGGCGAGGCCGAGCATCGCGCCGCGGGCGCGCTCAATGATGCCGGGCTGACCTTCCGTCGGATCGGGCGAGGGCTGTTCGGCGCGAGCCACAACGGCCTGGAAGCCCTGCCCAATCGCAGAGGAAGGGTCTGCCTGCCGTCCGTCATTCTTCGATGACATTGGACACCTCCAGGAAGAGATCGTCCTTGTCGCTGTCCGCCCACGACAACACGGACTGAACCTGGACGTGGCCGCGGTTGGAGAAAACCTCCCCCAGGCACATCCGCGTAGGCGGGTTAGGGTCGATGGGCTGTCCGGCGTTGCGCGGACTGATGTCGACGAAGTCGCCCAGCTTGAGCACCTTGAAGC
>CAXUKB010000489.1:0-763 GCA_964251345.1 uncultured Fimbriimonas sp.
GCCCGCGGGAGGCGCGGGCGGTCGCGTCGTTGGCGAGGCGCCGGGCCTCGCGCGAAGGGGGCCTCGGCTCGCCGTCGTAAGAAACGTCACCATTCAGAGATCTTAGAGCAATTGTGTGCTGACTTTGCGGTTCTAGCCCTCTAAATCGTTAGTTCACGACGCACGCATTTTAACCCTCTGCGGCCGGTCGCTTGGGGTTTGAAAACCAGGCAAGGGGTGGGTCGCAGAGAGTTTTGCAACCTTCAGTTAGGTGAACGGCGCAGGTCAACACCGACGTTCTTATTCTGCTAAATGAGGCATAATGTGGTGTCCCCTGGCCGTTTCGGACGTTAGGCTCAAGGTGTCTTTTCGGAGCACACGAGGCACCTTGGACACCGCCTCAAGGTCTCTTCATAGTGTAAGTCGTCTTGAAAATTAAGTTATTTTTGCCTTCTTCTGCAACGACGACGCGCACGGCCGCACGCTCTCTCGCACGATCCATCCGCGGCACAAATACATTGATGTCGGCAGGGAATGCTTAAACCTTTGATGAAGGTATAAACAAACGTCCCGTGGTCGTTTTGGACGTTTAATCTCTGGAGCCTTTCGAGGCGGCATAGGGTACCACGGGCGTGATCTTCTCTACGAATTCCTTTTCGGGAAGGCTTTCGTATAGATTGTCTTGAAGAACAGCTTGTTCTTCGCCTTACCTCCTTCTGAGATCACAACGAATCGCTCTTTGCCGATCGTCTTCGAGAACACGACCGTTCCCGGTTCGTCGCCC
>CAXUKB010000489.1:773-2588 GCA_964251345.1 uncultured Fimbriimonas sp.
TCGCTGAATCATAATCGCGAACGACATCTAAAACCTGGGTCCACATTCCCGGCTTTAGGACAACCTGCCCACGATTATGCTCAATCGTTGCATTCGTATGATTTTTCTGACCGTGACGAATATTGTTTGCGGTGAGAACAAGGTCTGAGTTCGTCAGTCGGACACCGGTGTCGTTGTACACACGATCTTTCCACGCTTGTTCGAGGTGAGCGATGACAAACCCGCGATTGTAGTTCGGATTTGCCAGCGCCTCTCGGACTAAGTGCCGAATGACGGGCGTAGGGGCATTGCTCACGTCGGCGTGGAATCGACCGCGATTGATCGTGGTCGAATCGCCTGCCCTAAGCTCAGGGACGAGCGGTCCTGCCGCCTTTTGCATGATGGGCCGTGAGGGTGGCGAAGCTGGAGGTTGGGGGCCGCCTTCGTGGTGGACCCTCGCACGGGCGTCGGCCTCGGTGCGTCCCGCGGCCACGATGGCGCTCGCGAGCTTGGGATCGAGGCCGCGCTCGCTGGCGCGTCCCCTCGCCCAGTCCATGCCCGGCACGCCCATGCCGAAGAGGAATAGGCCCTGCATCGTCGCCGCTTGGGCGCGGTCGTACGGACTCGCGCGGGGATCGAGCGCGGCGCCCGGGTCGAGCATTTTCAGCATTCCGCCCGCCGCGTCGCCACCCACCGCCGCCAGGTTCTGAAGGAACGGCCTGCCGTTGCGCGCGGTGAGGTCGGACGCGCGCCCGAAGGCGGGCAGGGCCTGGAGCGAGACGTTCTCGAACGCCGCCGCCCGCGCCCTTCCCGCCGCCGTCCGGAGGAACGTCCGCTCGGTGGCCGGGGCGGAGAACCGCGCGAGCCCCCGCCCGACGCTCGCCGCCAGTTCGTGCGAGGCGAGCGCCCGGGACGCGCCGTCCGCGCCCGCTCGCCGCAGGGTCGAGACCGCCGCCTTGCCCCCGAGATCGAGCGCCGACCTCCCGAGGGCCTCGATCGCCGGGGTGGCCGCCTCGCCCGCGGCGCCGGTCGCCATGAAGAACCCGGCGTCGCCGAGCGCGTCGAAGCCCTGCTCCAGCGCGCCGACCTTTCCGGGAGGCCGGGAGTCGCCCTGCAACACGTGCCGGGCCTGGCCGAAGGGCGCCATCGCCGCGCCGACGGCCCGGCCCACGACGCCCGCGGTCGTGGCCTGGCCGATGTCCGGGTCGTTCGCGGCGACCGAGGAGGCCTGCCGGGACGCTCCCGTCTGGCGGGCGCGGGCGTACGGGTCCTCGGGGACGCCTCCCGCGCCGCCGGCGTGGATCGCGGACTGCAGCTTGCGGAAGGCCACGCTTTGGGGGTCGAGCAGGTTGAGGGCGGCTTTGGGGGTGAGGTTGAGCGCCTTGGCGGCGTCTCGCGCGGCCTCTCGGATGCCGATCGTCTGAAAAGGGGCCGCGTTCGGGTGCAGGGTCCCGGAAGGAAGCCCCCCCATCTGCTCGACGAGGTCGAGAGCGCCCCCGGCGTCGTTCGGGTTGGCGAGGTTTGTGCGCACCGTCGTCGCCTTGGAGCGCACCGCCGCGGCGAAGGTGGCGAGGTCGAAGCGCAGGTGACGCGCGTTGTAGGCCAGCACCTTGGGATGGTCGGGGGAGAGCACCCCGTAGGGGGAAGGGTCGGGATCGAAGGGCCTTGGCCGCAGCAACGACCGTTGAATGCGCCCTCCGCCGTTCTCGAGTTCGTTGGCGTAATCGGACGCGTCTTTATCCGGCAGGGGGAAGCCGATCGTCGGGAGCGTGCTTCCAGTGTCGGGCGTCGCGACCGTGCCTCGGGGCACGTCGCGGACCTTGCCTTCGACGGGCG
>CAXUKB010000490.1:0-2588 GCA_964251345.1 uncultured Fimbriimonas sp.
GAGGTGGTGGCGCGCGGCAAGGGGTTCGCCTATCGCTTCGGCGAGCAGCAGCTAAACCTCCACGGCCCGGGCCTCGATCCCCAGCCCGTCGCCCGGATTCCCGTCGCGCCGGGCAACAGCGACCTATGTTTCGCGTGGAACGGATCCGTCGAGGAGGCGGTCGCCCACCTCTCGGCGCACGGGGTGCCCGTCGAGCTCGGCCCGGTCGCCCGCAATGGTGCCCGGGGCCCCGGCACGAGCGTGTACTTCCGCGACCCCGACGGATCGCTGCTGGAATTCATCGTGTACGAGTAGACGAACTCTCAAGAGATGTCGAGAAATGAGCCCCCTGTTCTTTGGGCTTGCTCCGTAGTTTTTGTCACCGAGGAGACCTTGAATCGCAGCTAGGTTTGGAGGTCGGGAGGAGGGTGGGACGTCACCCCTTCCTTTCGCTCCGGCGAGAGGAAGGGGACGGGGGATAGAGAGCCAACCCAGTGATGAGTGATGAGTGATGAGTGATGGCTCTTCCGGAAACTCCCCACTCCCCGTTCGCCACTCTACTCCCGGACTCTCTATCCCCCGACCCCTTACCTCTCCCGGCACAATGCATCCGCGAAAGGAAGGGGTGACGTCCCACCCGCTCATCGACTGTTTTTGAAGGATCGTCGCGGTTTAGATCGACCCGACTGAATTCGAAGCGCGAAGTAAGGTGGGGCGAACGGTACTCGACCTACGACCGCTCGGGCTCGCCGTAGTACGAACGCGCTCGGTCTTCGGGTTTGCGCCTCAGGGGCGAGAAGGCCCAGCCGAAGAATCCACGCAGAGCTAAGGCGAGGGCTTGGGCTCCGACCATCGCCGCAAGCAACAAGACGCCGCCCGCCAGCGCGACGAGGGCGAACCGTCCTTCGCATTGCCAACTCGTCAGTTGCGACGTGATTGGTTTCGATTGCGAGACTGCGTCGACTAGCTGAGCGCGAACGGCGTCTCCGTCGCGTTTCCATCGATGTTCTGCCTGTTCTCGCGTCGCGTAGGTCTCGAGCGATTGCGGATGAGGCCAGTACCGCTGGTTTAGCCACTCGTAGAGATGATCCTCGTACCCTGAAGCCGGGCCAACGTTTTGTATGTCCACTTTCCCAAGATCGGTATAAGCGCCGTTTTCGAGGTTGATCTCGCCTACCTGTTGATCGCTTCCACTCTGAAGAAAGAGATTGCCACTTCCCTTCAATTCTTTACCGTCCTTCACACAATTGGCCCGGGCGCGGTCGAAGCGATCCAGCTCAAGCCTCGCTTCCCGAAACGCTCGATCCACGGCCGTGGTGCTTCCCCGAAGATGAACGCCGAATTGCTCCCGGTCGATGGCGTTAGAGGGCATGGGCTCGTAAAAACCGAACAGCACAGGACAGGCAACCAGTGAGGCCAACCCGGCAAGCAAGCCCATGCGAAGGATCGGCGTCGGGCGTCCGAACAAGGCTCCGAGCGCGAGGAAGGCCACCGCGAAGCCGCCCGCGATCCAGGCGCTACAGTCGGACGTGAGCATCGAGACGAGTCCCAGGCCAACCGCCGAACAGGCGAGCTGAAGACCAAGATCACGGCCTGACTTCGCCGTGAGCCGCGTCTTGGGCGTGTCCTCCGACCGCTCCGCCTTAATCGGCGCGTTCTCCGCAAACTCCTCCGGATCGCCGAAGGCGGCGACCGCCCGCGCCTCCGCTTCCAACGGCGGCAGGCCGATCTCCTCGAACTCTTGCGCCCGGTCGCGAAGGTGGACCTCGGCCTCGGTCAGCCGTTCCCGAAGGCTTTGGGCGTCGAGCGAAGGCGCCAGCCGTGCCTCCAACTGCGAGAGATAGACCTGGATGTTGGCCACGGGTCCGAACCTCCTTCGCGACCTTGCTCCGATGCCCCTCATCCCTTACTTCTCCCCCGGAAGGGAGAGGGGAACCGAGCGCCGACTCGATGGCGCCGGCGTACTGACGCCACGCGGCCCGGTGGACGGCGAGGGCGTCCCAGCCGGCGGCGGTGAGCGAGTAGACCTTGCGCGGCGGCCGTCCTTCTTGCGGCACCCACTGCCCCACGATCAGCGCGTCCGCCTCAAGCTTGTGAAGCAGAGGATAGAGCCGTCCCTCCCGGGCGTTCAGCGCCCCTTCGTCGATCTCGCGGATCCGCCGCGCGATTTCGTAGCCGTGCCGGCCGCCTTCCCGCAGCACGCCGAGCACCACCGCCTCCAAATCCTTCGCGAACGCCATGGTCTCACTATACATCTTCCCCAAGAGGTATGGGCCTTTCGGCGGAGTTTGAACAATGTGGCCTTTCGTTCGGTCAGACTCGGACCATGCACATCCTCTACTGGCTCGTTATCGGCGTCATCGCGGGCGGCCTTGCCAAGGCGATCACCCCGGGGAGTGCCATGGAGCCGAAGGGCTGCCTCTACACCAGCCTGCTGGGCATCGCGGGCTCCGTGCTCGTCGGTTTCCTTATGGACACCTTTGGCGGCGGAACGCATGGGGGCACCATCCGCACGATCCTCGGTGCGACGGTCGGCGCGGTCGTCCTCATCCTGGCCTTCCGCAAGCTCTGGAAGTAGGCCGCCCCTCGGGTCCCGGCGGAACATGGCC
>CAXUKB010000491.1:0-2578 GCA_964251345.1 uncultured Fimbriimonas sp.
ACCCAAGGGTGCGCATGGGAGCGTCGGTTTAAGGAAGGGGGAACACGTTGGTCCGAGAGCGTTCCCGAATCTCCACCGGAGTTGACCGGCTGAACGTAGGGCACGATGGTCGAGAAGCCGTTCCCATCGACCGGAAAGGGCGTCGTCGTGCCGTCGACGGTCGTCGTCACGGGACTGTAGGAGTCGTTGTTCTTCACGCGAACGCTGCTGGCGCCATTGAAGAAGACCACGAAGTCCGTCCCCTTGACCGCGGTCGTGGTGTTGTGGGTTCGAATCATGATGGGCCTCCCGCTCGTAAAGCCGTGCGGGATCGCCTGAGCAGGACTGTCGGTTACGTGTACCGCGCCCGATCGAACCTCGACCGCGTCGGCAGTCTGGCCCGGATAGGTGTTTCGCGCGCAACCGACGAGCATCGTCTGGTCGCTGCCGTAAATCGCGATCCGGTGACCGTTGGCGTCGGCAAGCACGCTTGTCGAGCCCGGATTGAAAACGAGGGTATCCCCGCTGTTGAACGGACGGTTCGGAGTCGTCCCCGCCGGCGAGTTGTTTAAGGTGTCCGTTCCCCTCAGGGTGACGGTCCACGGAAAGGAATCGGCGTCGTCGACCCTTAACGGGGCGATGATAAAGATCAGCCCTAACAAAGCTGTTGTCATATTTTTATTTTACATACTCTTGCGATCTTTAGCGATCGTTTCGACGAGGGTGGCAGCCGGCACGGGGTCGCCAAACCCCTTGGCCTCGATCGTGCCGAGGCTTTCGACGGACCGCTCGTCCGCGATGAGGTGAGCCGCGACGGGACCGATGATGGCCGCTCTCGCGAGCGAGGCGCTCGCCGCCTGAAGACGCTGTGCGAGGTTAACCGTGCGCCCGGCGCTGCTCCATGTGCGGTGTCCCCCTTCCGTCACGTACCCCCCGGAGACCATTCCGGTCTCAAGGCCGATACCGATGCCGACTTCCGTATCGAATCGGTCCGAAACGGCCCTTGCGGCCGCGAGGAAAGGTTCCACGGCGTCGGCGGCGCGGAGGGCATGGTGTCGCTTCGAGTTCGGGCGAAACACGATCAGACATCCGTCGCCGAGGGTGCGTTCGACAATGCCGCCGTGGGCTTTGGCCGTCTTGGTCACCCGGGAAAGTAGATCGTCCACGATTTCGCGGTATCGGGCGACGCCGACTCTTTCAAGGAGCTGGGTCGAGGCTCTCACGTCGAGGAACAGCACCGTCGATTCTTCCCTGTGGCCCGTGTGCCGATACTCCGTGCGAAAAAGCGGCGAAACACTCGCCAGTAGGCCGCCGCCGAAACCTAAGACGATGGCCAAGCTGCCCGCAAGTCGCGGCAGTACGATCGCGAACCGATCGGCGCCGTACCGGGGCGCCGCCCACGCGAGCAGGCCGAGCGCGACCAAACCCAAGCCGGAGAGAAGAGGACGGCGACGGAAGCCCACCGCGAAGGCCGCCATCCCGAGTACACCGAGATAAGGTAGGTAGACGTTCGCGTCGGGTGGATGCAAGCGCTCGCTCGCCCGACTGAGCGCGGTGTTGAGCATGATCGCCACAAACTCAACTCCGGGAACGATCCCGAAGCCGGGGATTTCGGCATCGTCCTGCGCCGGACTCCGCCCGACGACGACGATTGCGTCTTTATAGCCGTCCGTCTTTCCCTTCTGCAACTCGCCCATTGCTTTTGAAAGCTCTTCGGTCGGGATTTCTTCCTTCGTGCGGGGCGTCATGACGAACGCCTCTTGCTCATAACCGAGTTGGAACTCGTAACCGCCACAGTGGAAGACGTGACGTTCGACGTCGTGAACGGGGGTGACGTCCGCGAGGCCGTAGTCCTGGAGGGCGGCTTCGAAGGCGCCGTGCAGCAATGGAGGGCCTTGGAACTGATACTGCTCGGGCATCGCCCCCACGAAAACATGACTTTCGTCGCCTCCCATCGCGTCTTTGGGACCCGTCCCTTCGGCGCTTCCCAACGCCACGTGAGGCATCGTTTTTGGATCGTAGAGCGGAATTTTCGCGAAGGTTCCGACGAACCCCCGTTCCGTCTGGACGACGTCGCGCACGTTTGGGTGGTCGCCGTCCGGATGAAGATAGCTCGTCATCAGGGTGACGTTCAGACTGGTCGCGCGAAGGGCCGCCGCGAAGGCGGCGTCCGTCGAGGAATGATCGTCGAAGACAAGGTCGAAGAGGACGGTCCGCGCCTTCGCCCGTTCGAGTTGTTGCAGGAGTTGGGCGTAGATGTCGCGTCGGAGGCGGCCGCTTACCTCACCGTACCGACCAACCGTCTCGTCGGAGATCAGAAGGATCTTGAGACGTTTGTCGAAGGGGATGCGAACTCCCTCTCGTCGCGTCGGAGACAGCACGGTCTCCGCCTGATTGAGCCCCGGAACGTGATCGACGAGCCCTTCCGCCACGTAGGCCGCGACGATTCCCGCGACCACGGGCAAACCCACGCCGTAGATCCATCGGGAGGCCCTTTCGGATGGAAACATGCTAATTATCTTATATTAATATTAAACGACAAAGTCGTTCATGAGTCGGATGAAGAGAGGCCTCACACCTGGAGGAGCATCCATTTAAG
>CAXUKB010000492.1:0-2566 GCA_964251345.1 uncultured Fimbriimonas sp.
CGAAACGTCCCTCCTCCGCATTCGGCGATCGCGATGATCCTTATCCGCCATGCCGCACGGGCGGCAGATGGGCTTCCTCGTCCCCCTCGAAGAGGCGGGATCGAATGAGAAAGCGAACTCCGTGCGGGATTTCCAAGGAGAAGCTTGCGCCGCGCCCCGAAACCACGTCCACCGTCAGGTGGGTATGCCGCCAGTATTCGAACTGGTCTTCGGACATCCAAAATTCGCAGCCGTCGATCTCGCCGAGGAGAACGTCGGAGCCGCCCACGCGAAACTCGCCCGCCTCGAAGCACATCGGGGACGAACCGTCGCAGCATCCGCCGCTCTGATGGAACATAAGCGGTCCGTGGGCTTTGCGCAATCGATCGACGATCTCGACGGCGGCGGGCGTGATTTCGATCCGGGAAGCGGTGTTGTTCATGTCGGTTGGGAAAGGCCCCTCGCTCCTGCCCCTCTCCCTCGAAAGGGAGAGGGATCTTTCTTTAGAAGAACCCGAGCTTGGTCTTACTGTAGGAGACCAGCAGGTTCTTCGTCTGGCGATAGTGGTCGAGCATCATCAGGTGATTTTCTCGCCCAAAGCCCGATTTCTTGTAACCGCCGAACGGGGCGTGGGCAGGGTAGGCGTGGTAGCAGTTCACCCAGACGCGTCCTGCCTGGATCGCCCGCGGAATCGTGTATGCCTCGTTCGCGTCGCGTGTCCAAACGCCCGCCCCGAGTCCGTAGAGGGTGTCGTTCGCAATCTCGACCGCCTCCTCGGGGGTCTTGAACGTCGTCACCGACGTCACCGGCCCGAAGATCTCCTCCTGGAACACGCGCATCTTATTGTGACCCTTGAGGATCGTGGGTTTGACGTAGAAGCCGTTCTCCAACTCGCCGCCGAGGTGGGCCGCTTCGCCGCCGGTCAGCACCGCCGCGCCTTCCTTGCGGCCGATGTCGAGGTAGGAAAGAATCTTCTCCTGCTGATCCTGGGACGCCTGGGCGCCCATCATCGTGCCGCGGTCGAGGGGGTGGCCCATTTTGATCGCCTCGGTACGCTCGATGACACGCGTCATGAAGCGGTCGTAAATGCTCTCGTGAACGAGGATGCGCGAGGGGCAGGTGCAGACTTCGCCCTGGTTCAGCGCGAACATCACCGCGCCTTCGATGCACTTGTCGAAGAACTCGTCGTCCTCCGCCGCGATCGAGGGCATGAACACGTTCGGCGACTTGCCGCCGAGCTCCATCGTCACCGGGATGAGGTTCTCGGAGGCGTACTGCATGATCAGACGCCCGGTGGTCGTTTCGCCGGTGAAGGCGACCTTTGCGACGCGCTTATGCTGGGCGAGCGGCTTGCCCGCCTCCGGACCGAAGCCGTGAACGATGTTCACCACGCCCGCGGGAAGGATGCCTTCGAGCAGCTCGAACAGGACGTTGATCGAGGTCGGCGTCTGCTCGGCGGGCTTCAGCACCACGCAGTTGCCCGCCGCAAGGGCCGGGGCGAGCTTCCAGGTCGCCATGAGAAGCGGGAAGTTCCAAGGAATGATTTGCGCGACTACGCCGAGCGGCTCGCGGACGATCATCGAAACCGTGGTCGAGTCGAGCTCGCTGAGCGATCCCTCCTCCGCGCGGATGACTCCGGCGAAATAGCGGAAGTGATCGACGACAAGCGGGAGGTCGGCGGCGAGCGTTTCACGAACGGCCTTGCCGTTGTCGACGGTCTCGACCCGCGCGAGGTAATCGAGGTTTTGCTCGATCACTTCGGCGATCCGCAAGAGCATGTTGCTCCGATCGGTGACGGAGGTCTTCGACCAAGCGACGAAGGCGCGGTGTCCGGCGTCGACCGCCGCGTCCACGTCGGCGGCCTTCGAGCGAGGCATCTTCGCGATCAGGCTGCCGTCGATGGGGGAATGATTCTCGAAGTATTCGCCGTCCTGTGGCGGCGTCCACTTCCCGCCAACGAGGTTCTCGTACTGGGGTTTGAAGGACGGTCGATCCGCGTGGGTGGAGGTGTGGGTTAGGGTGTCCATCGTCTCGTCTCTGAGAGGGGCGGCGCTCGTGCGCCGATGGCCTTCACTTTAGGATACGGCGGAGTTCGGTTCGATGGTTGAGAACGATGGTTCCGTCGGGGCGGAATCGTTTGGGCTACGTTTCGCGCACGGACGAGGCCGATGGCATCGCGGCTCGGTCTCGCGATGATCGTGGGCGCAAAACTCTCCAGGCACCGGGCCGTCTAAGCCCTCATCACGCCCATGATCCTCCTTGCCGCTCCGCCCCTGCTTGCTTCCGACTCGAAGCCTCTTCTCATCCGCACGATTTTGGGCGGACGGCCGGTCGCGGCCACGCTCTCTCCGGACGGCACCCTCACGATTTCCGTCGGCGGTATCGGAGCGCCATTCCAGACTCACGTCGCGACAGCCCATCAGGCCGCCCAAGCGCTCGTGCGTGGTCTCGGTCGCGTGAACGCGACCGATGCGAGTCCCGGCAGCTCCCCTGAAGTCGCTCCAGGCGGCCTCGTAATCCTCACCACCGTGCCCGGCCTGCCTGCGGGGGCGAAGATCAGCTTGCCCGTCGGCTACGAGTACCGCAC
>CAXUKB010000493.1:0-2560 GCA_964251345.1 uncultured Fimbriimonas sp.
GGTTTGAAGAGGCTGGGAGTCGAACCCAGGACTTCCGCAACTCACCCCTTGTCGGTGGGCGGTGGGGCTTGGATGGCCCTTCGGCGTTCGCCGACGGAAAAGGCTTTTCCGTCAGCTCGGCATGGCGGCCGGGGATCATGGCGGACCTCAGCCGGTCCGCACGCGAGCGATCGGTTTAGGCGCGCTTGCGGCGGCGGAGCACCGCCACGGCACCGAGGCCGAGGGCGGCGAGAGCGGAGGGCTCGGGCACCGGCTGGGTGGTCGTCAGAGCGAAAGCGGGCATATCGACCGAGGAAAAATAGATGTTATCACTGATAAGCGTGCCGGTCGCTCCGGTGTCGTTCCAGTTCCAGGAAATCGTGCTTGTCGACGTCACTCCCAGCCAGTACGCGGTGCCGGCAAGGAGCAACGGTCCGTTCGGCGTCGACACGGTCGAGAGAGCCGTCGAACTCGTCAGCGACCTGAGTCCTGTGGTCTGACCGCCGTAGGTGGCCAGCAGGTCTCCCCTCTGACCGCCATCGTCGGCATAGATTCCAAGCGTGTAGGGTTTCGGGCCTTGTGAAACGGAGTCGTTGCTCAACGCGCCGGAAAATCCCGAGAGTGCACCGCTGGACGTGGGAACGAATCGCGCGGAGACGCCGCTCCCGTTGGCGCCGATGGAGTACGCAATGGTATTTCGATAGGTGTCCGGAGGCGTTCCGAGGTTAGAGTACGAGGTGGTCTGCGCGCTCGCGGCGAGGGCGGCGGTCGCGAAGGCGAGGACGGAGGCGGATCGAAGGAGGACGTTCATGGTGAGCGCAACGACGCGCGAGCCCATCATGCCAAGGTTTCCCCTTGGAAACACCTCCTGGCCGCAGAGATACGCTGAGACGAGACGAAACCTGGCGATTTCACCGGGCGCGGGGACGATCGGCGGGCTCGAGGCCACGCCGTAGGCTCGCTCTTAGCTGGCGAATCTCCACGACGCAGATCCACACTCCCGTGACGCCGATGGCGAGGGAGACGAACCCGATCGTGACCTTGCCCCAGGCGCTTCCGCCCGAGATCCTCGACACCCAGGGGAACGCGGGGAGGTAGTCGACCGTCGCCCCGCGCTCGGCGCAGGGCCCCATGATCTCCCGCGTCTCGCCCGCGAGGTGCCACTCGTAGTGGCAGAGGACGCTCCGGCGATCCGGTCCCAGGTCGCGAGCGGGGGCCTTGCGACCGGCGGCGGCCAGAACCGCCTCTTCGCCCACCATGCCCGCGCCCATGGTCACGAACATGATTGCGCCGAGGGTCGCCACCCCGGCCCGAAGGCCCGGAAAGGGCTCCTTGGCGCGCCGTCGTCGTTCGCGGTCCGCGAGGGAGGCCGACCGGAGCGGATCCCGCCCGATCGCGAGCACGGACCAGCCGAGCAGGGTCAGCATGCCGACGAACCAAACGATCGCGGGCAGGCCGAACGCGGCGCTCGCGGCGGCCCTTCCTGCCTCGTAGCCCCCGTCGGCGGAACCTTGGTTCCTCATGTGCTGGATCGGTCCCCAGGCGACGAGCGCCATGCCGCCGAACAGCCAGACCAGCCAAGCCGCCACGATCGCCAGCCTCGTCCGCATCACGGCGGCATTATAGACCTGGCGCGCGGAAGGGGAGCGAGCCGCCGATCCGTCAACCCCTCCCCTTCAACGACCTAAGGTACTGGCCTTAACCATCCCCCGCAACGGCGGCTTGCTTCTGCGAGATGATCTGGAGGGTCTTGGCTTTGTTCATGGCGATGTCTGATTAGCTCGTCGAGCGGCAAAGGTCCTAAGGCGCGCTGAGGCGGGGGACAATGGTCGCATGACCTACGCTCACGCGCTCGACTGGGCCGCGACGTTCGCCGGGATCGTCCTGTGCGCCTTCTTCGTCGGCGCGGGCGGCGTCCTCGCGTGGCACGATCGCCGTGGCCCGGCTCACCGTTTGCCGCTGCTGGCGCTCGTTTGTGCGATGGGACTGGTCGTCGCCTTCTCCTCGGCGTCGTGGTTGCTGCTGAAGCCCTACCACGTTGGGAGCGCTTGGTGGGCGCAGGCGGCCGCGTATGTCGTCGTCGGCGTCTCCGGATATATCCTGTGGCACGGCTTCGGAACGTGCCTCAAGGGGCTCGTTCCGAAGCGGGTGGACGCGGCTCTCGAATCGCAGCAGCCATCGGTAATGGCGGTTCAGGAAGAGGCCGCGACTCGGCTAACGCTTGGGGCCTGACCTTTTGTTTGTTCGACCCCGCGATGGGCCGCGTCCCGAAAGAGGGACGCGGCCCATGGTGGGAGTGAAGAACGCTCAGGCGTGGTAAGCGGTCGTGCCGAAGGGCGTCTTTGCACGATCGACGCAGTTGTGAGCGTAAGGACCGGCAAGATGGCGAACGACGCGAAGGCGAGGCTCTTGGACGGCGCGTGGGACGGCCTGGTCTTCACGCTGAGCGGCGAGGACGTGACCGAGGCGTTCCCGGGCGGCTTCGAGGAGGCTTCGCACTGGTGTGGCGAGAACGGCATGACCCTCGCCGCGAACGGAGAGGACGAGTGGACCGTCGAGCGGACGCCCGTCCCTGACCAAC
>CAXUKB010000494.1:0-2544 GCA_964251345.1 uncultured Fimbriimonas sp.
TTGGGGAGAATGTCGTGCATTACGTCGCTCCCCCTTGGGAAGACGTCCCTGCCATGCTCCAAGGCCTCCGAGATGGGCTCGACCGCTCTGGAGAGCGCGGTGCCGCCGTGCGCGCGGCGCTCCTCTCCTTTGGATTGATTTACATCCACCCCTTCGCCGACGGGAACGGCCGCACCTCGCGCTTCCTCATCAACGACGTCCTGCGACGCGATCGGGCGATTCTCGCTCCCTTTGTGCTTCCTGTCTCGGCCACGATCTTAAGGGAAATGCGCGACTACGACGCCGTTCTGGAGCAGTTCTCTCAGCCCTTAATGGCGCGCTACACGGAGGATTGGCGCTTCGGTGCTCCAACAATCCGCTACGAAGACGGCCTGACGTCGGATTTCCACTTCGGCGCCTATGAGGACGCACGGCATGCATGGCGTTATCCCGACCTTACGGAGCATGTCGAATATATGGCACGCCTCATCGGACGAACGCTGGACGTCGAGATGCGTCAGGAGGCAAGGATTCTCGTCGCGCTACGCGCCGCCCGGGAGGGAATCAAGAACGTTTTCGAGGGACCGGATGTAATGATCGACCGAATCGTGCGTTCGGTGCGCGAGACGGGTGGAACCGTGTCCAATAAACTTAGAGGCGAGTTTCCAGTTCTTGAAGATCCGGAGATCGCCCGCGCCGTTATCGAAGCGGTAGAGGGTGCCTTTGATGCCTCTACACCGCCGTCAGGGCCAAGTCCGTCATGAAGGCGTAGGGGCCCCGATGGACGCCCGCCTCGGTCACGATCGCGGAGATCAACTCGCCGGGCGTCACGTCGAAGGCGGGGTTGTAGACGGGGGTGCCTTCCGGCGCGATCGCCGTTCCTTCCGCGTGGGTCAGTTCGCTTGCGTGCCGCTCCTCGATGGGGATCGCGCCGCCGTTGGGGAGGGTCGCGTCGAGGGTAGACGTGGGCGCGGCGATGTAGAAAGGAATGCCGTGCGCCTTCGCGAGCACAGCGAGCATGTAGGTGCCGATCTTGTTCGCGGTGTCGCCGTTGGCGGCGATACGGTCCGCCCCGGCGATCACGAGGTCGACCTTGCCGTCCTTCATGAGGGTCGCGGCGGCGGAGTCGGCGATGCTGTGGAAAGGAATGCCCTCGTTCGTCAGTTCGTAGGCGGTGAGGCGAAGGCCTTGCTGACGCGGGCGGGTCTCGCACGACCAAACGTGGATGCCTTTGCCCGCCGTGTGCGCGGACCGAATGACGCCGAGCGCGGTCCCGTGACCGCCGGTCGCGAGCGCGCCGGTGTTGCAGACGGTGAGGACGTTGGCGCCCTCGGGCACGAGATCCGCGCCGTGGCGGCCGATCGCGAGGTTCATCTCCAGATCCTCGCGCTCGATCGCCTGGGCCTCGCCGAGGATCCTTTCGGGCGAGAGAGGCGCGAGCCGGTCGAGCGCCCAAAACAGATTAACGGCGGTGGGTCGGGAGGCGGCGAGCGTTTTTCGCGCCTGGTCCAAGTCATCGCCGCGCCCGGCCGCGAGCGCCATGCCGTAGGCGGCGGCGATCCCGATGGCGGGCGCGCCGCGCACCGCCATGTCGCGAATCGCGGTGGCGACTTCGTCGGCGTCGTGGAGTTCGAGCCACTCCTCGCGGCCGGGAAGAACGCGCTGATCCAACATGCGAAGGCGGTCGCCCGTCCACTCCATCGGCTTGATACTCATCCCTATAGTGTGTACGTCAACCGATGCCCGAAGAGGCGGCGCGGATCTAGCGTCGCGGCGCGTTGAGATCGACCGGGACGATGGCGCGGCTGGTCTTCTCGGGGCGGTCGTCCGTCGGGAAGCGGTAGGTCTGCAGGACTCCGTTTACCGAGACCGCGTAAATCGGGACTTGCTCTTTAGAATCGAGCCTCACGAACGAGACGGCGTACGGCTTATAAGTCGGGTATCGATGGAGGTAGGGCCGCAAGGCGTCGACCGAGTCGGGCCAGCCGCCCGTCGCCCGGTGATCGTCGAAAATCGCGTCGGCAATTCGGTACGGTCCCATTCCCGGTCCGGAATAGGATCGCGCCTTGGCAAAGATCGGGAACACGATCGCCGCCAAGAGCAAGAAGGCGACTTGCGCACTCAGCAATTCCCCTGCACCCCGCCAAGCCGCGCTTCTTAGCTTGCGCTCGATCGGTTCGCGGTGGACATCTTCGTCGACTTGAGCCATCGTTCTACTCTACGACGGCCTGCGGCCTCTTTGGCCCGAACAACTTTTCTCGCGGAACGTCCCGGAGACGCCCACCGTTCTTCAAGAGCGATGCTCGCCCTCGCGGCTCTCGCCATGGCCACGCCGATCGTCCGCTCCGAGTTCATCTTCGAGAAGGTCCCCTTCAAGGCCTGCCACGCCGCGACGATCGCCGAGACGCCGGACGGGCTCGTCGCGGCCTGGTTCGGAGGCGACCGGGAAGGGGCGAAAGACGTGGTCATTTACGCCGCCCGCCTGCAGGCGGAAGGATGGTCGAGTCCTCATAAGATCGCGTCGGGACACGGCGAGGCGTGCTGGAACCCCGTACTGTTTCAGCC
>CAXUKB010000495.1:0-1361 GCA_964251345.1 uncultured Fimbriimonas sp.
TCGCGAACTTGTCGTAGGGACCGATCATGCCAATGACGTTCGTCACGCCGTCGCCCGGTTGAGCCACGTAGTTGTAGCGCGAGTACGACATGATCGAAGCCGCCACGCCGTGGGTCTTCGTGAACTCCGGACTGCGGAGCTGCGCGATGGAGTAGGCCGACGAGGCCTTAAAGTTGTGCTCCAGACCGAGCGTGTGCCCGACCTCGTGGCAGACGACGTACTGCACAAGATCCTCCATGAGCGGGTGGGGAAGGGGCAGGCGTCCGGCCCGGGGATCGGTGGCACCCATCTGGGAGAAGTACCAGTCCTGCACCAGATCGAGGATGTTGTGCCACACGATCACGTGGGCGGAGATCGTCTCGCCGCTTCGCGGATCGCTGATGTGCGGCCCCATCGCATTGGCGGTCTCCGAAGGGGCCCACCGAATGACGTTGAACCGGGCGTCTTCGTCGCTCCAGTCGGGGTTCTCCTTGACGCTCGGCGCATCTTTGCACTGGATCGCGTTCTTGAATCCCGCCTGCTCGAAGGCGACGTTCCACGCCTCCACCGCGCGCTTCATCGCCGGCCGCCACTCGGTCGGCACCTCGCGGGCGAGATAGAAGACGATGGGCTTCTTCGGCTCGCTGAGGGCGGCGTTCGGATCCGTCTTCTCGAGGCGGAAACGGTCGATGTAGCGGATGGTCTCCGCACTGTAGTCGGGACGGCCATAGGCGACGAAGTCGTCCGTAAAGTAGCCGATGCGGCTGTCCTTCAGACGCGGCGTCATCGGCACCTCGGGAAGGGCGACGAGGCTGTAGTGGACCACCGCCGTGGTCGCGCTGTTCGCGGGAATGGAGAATATCTGGCCGCCGAAATTGAAGGAGCGTCCCGATTTGCTGAAGGTCAGCGTCGACGTCGTCTCGATGTTCTCAGGGTAGGCCTTGACCTTCTCGATAAAGGATCGGCTCGGATCGACTCCCATCCCGCCGACTACGGAGCGGACGGAAAAGTCCTGCGGATCCGACATAAACAGGTTCGTCACGTCGATGACGGCGCTCTTGTCCTTGCCCTCGGCGAGGACGGTGTACGAACCGATAATCGGTTCGACCGTGCTCTCCGCGACGCCGAGCTTTAACTCGTCGTCGCTCATCGCCCGCATGCTGTGCCCCACGATCTTGAACAGCAATTTGTCGCCGCGGCGGTCGAACTTCACGATCTGCGTTCCCGCCGCCGTTCCGGGGTAGTCGCCCGAATCTTGGTCGACCTGCGCCACCTCCGTCTGCCAGAGCAGTTCGCGCCCCAGCATCTTGGCAGGGACTTCCCAAAGGATCCGATCGTCGATGCGGTGGACCTTGAACAAGCCTTCCTGGGACACCGCCTCC
>CAXUKB010000495.1:1371-2544 GCA_964251345.1 uncultured Fimbriimonas sp.
GCGGAAGGTGATCGTCATGGTCTTGGAGCGGGAAGGCTTACGCCCGTTTCTTACGCCGTTCGAGCTCCCGAGGGTGCCTTGAGCGGGCGCGAAGGCGGGAGATTGCCCAAGTTACCGTAGAGCGATGCCGACGGGAGGAACGTAGAGGGCTGTCGCTCCGGTCACACCGGTATGCGTCGCGCCCTCTCACTTTTCGCCGCTGCCGGTCTGGTTACCGCCGCGCTCGCTTGGCAAAACTCGGTCAATCAGCTTCAACAGGACGGCAAAACGATCTCCACGAACCTCCATGTGGTGAACGGAACCTTGATGGTGCCCGTCAAGGACATCGCCGGCTACCTTGGTGGGACCCTTACGGTACAAAACGGCACCGCGACGATCTCGACGACGCAGTCGACGCCCACTCCCGGAGACGTCGTCGCGCCTTCTGCGATGCCGAGCCCGGCAAGTTCGGCGAATCTTGGCACCCTCGTTCAGGGTCAATCGCAATCTCTTTTTCCCGAAGCCAAGCCGGTGATGCCGAAGGAACTGAAGGTCAAGGTCGGTGAGGTCGCGGATGACGATGGCTTCGCGTTCAAAGTGCTTTCCGTGGACGATCTCGTCAAAAGCCGTTCGTATCGCACCGAATACGATCCGCGCGGTCGAAAGATATCTCCGAGTCTGAAAGAAGACCGGCTGGTCGTGGTGCGAATCCGACTTGAAAACCGAACGAGTGAGACGCGCCGCCCTCCACTCCCCACGGGTTCGGATGTGACGTTGTTCGACGAGACGAACGTCGGTACGCCGGCGGTGGGATACGACGCACGTCCGGTAGGCCAGCCCGACGATGCCGATGCCTTCGATTCCTACAACGGACTGGATACGCTCGATGCGCCGATTCTTGCTCCGAAAGGAGCGTTCGAGTTCGCCGCCGTGTTTAGCCTTTCGAAAGACCGGAGTCCGAAGCGGCTCTCGGTCGCTCTTCCTTCGGCATCGTCGAACGGCGGTGGCGCAAACGTCACGGTCGATCTCGGCGGGTAAGCCAGAGTCGAACAAAGGAAGGTTGGACAACTCGTTCGACCTTCCCGGCATGAACTCGTTTGCAGATGTGGCCGAGTCCGGTCGGTTGGGTTATCGCTGGGGAAAACCGATGTTCAATTACGTAGAACCTGACTACGTTCTCGACGCGTCTTGATC
>CAXUKB010000496.1:0-2524 GCA_964251345.1 uncultured Fimbriimonas sp.
CTTTGACGTCGTCGTAGAGACCGAAGAAGTCGGGCATGTAGCCGATCATCCGACGCACCGCCATCGAATCCTTGCGGATGTCCTTGCCGTTGAGCAAGGCCGTTCCGCTCGTCGGTTCGAGAAGGGTCGCGATCATGCGGATCGTCGTCGTCTTGCCCGCTCCGTTCGAACCGATAAAGCCGAACACGTCGCCGGGTTGCAGCGTAAACGAAACGCCTTTGACCGCGGTGAGGCCGCCGTACTCCTTTCTGAGATTCTTAACTTCAAGCATTCGAGTGGCCTTTGGGCATGAACTTAACGTCGTTGTCCGGGAAGCTGAGCGTCTTCTCGGCATAGATGAGGAAACCGACGGTAAGGGCGAGATAAAGGAGGATGTGCGGAGCCCCAAAAAGGTGGCCTGAAATCATAGATCGCTCGCCGCTGATGCCTTGGGATGGATCGTTTTGGATCATGACCCCGAGCGCGGCAAAGGGATTCACGTAGAGGAAGGTCTCCATCGAGAGCGGATCGTTGCCGGCGAGCGAAAGGAGAAGAGCGGGGACGACGAGGAGGCCCATCGCCAGTACGCCGATGGTGGTGCCGAGCGCCATGAACGGCCGTTGTGCCCGCGAAGAGAGGAAGATTGTCAGCGCGCACACCAACGTGCAGAAGCTTAGCGACACGCCTTCCGCGAGGGCCAAGTTCCAGTACGAAGTCGTGAGATAGGAAATGTTGGTGACGCCCCTGGCGTCCGTCGTCCAACCCGTCGTGTGGTGGTAGGCGACCGCCGCGATACCGATGGGCAACGCCATCGCGATCGCCCCAAGGCTCAGGGCAGCCATCGCGCCCATAAACTTGCCCACCACGATCTGCGCCTTGCTGATCGGCGCCACGAGAAGAAGGTCCCAACTTCGTCTTTCCCGTTCGCCGGCGATGGCGCCGTGAAGCATCATCGGTCCAAAGAAGCAGAACAGGGCTGTCTGGAAGATGATCAGCGCGACCGGCGGAAGGTCGCCACGCATGTTGATCACCAGCATGACCATCCCCACGTAGCACAGAACGATAAGCGACAGGACGGCGCTCGTCAGGCCATTCCCGCCGAAGCCGAGGAAGCGGCGGCGAAATCGCGCGATCTCGATGCGCATCGGGTTGTCGATGACGAGGCGGTCGAATAGGGCTCTCATGGCATCCTCTCTTGGGCAAAGGCGATGACGTCGATTCCGCTTTGGCTCTGAACTTCATCGCCGATGTGGGGTCCCGGCCGGAATCCGGAGATCCGACCCGTCAGGGCGATGCGTCCGTCGCTCGAAGTGAAAGGAGCGGGATCGCTGACGGACGGCATGTTCTGCGAAGGCTGGGGTTGCGGCGGACCAAGCTCCACCGTCGCCGCGGCTCCCGGCGGAAGCGCGAAAAGTTTGCCCTCTCGATTGCCCGTGCCGACCGAGCCGGTAAACGCATAGTGCGATCGGTTCGCGACATGAACGTGATTCGCATCGAGTGGGTCGATTCGGAACCAGTCGCCGGATGGAATTCGTTGCGAGAAGCTCATCTCGCGGAAGGCGAGGTTATTCGCCTCCAGTCGCGGCACGGTGACTTCCCTGCCGGTGTCCACGGGATCGAACCCGGCAAGCGCGCTCGTGCCGTAGCTGTCGTTGTCCCTTACCGCCGTCAACTGGTCCACGTCTCGCAAGCCGAGATCGTAGTTGCCTCCGTGCGGAAAGAACATCTGGCTCGTGCCAAAGAACATCGCCCGAGGTTGGCCCTCCTGAAGCACGACCACTCCTTGCGAGGCGGTCGAGAGCTTTGCCGCGTAGAGGCCTTCCGCCGACTTGAAGAGCACTCCCGCGAAGCCAAGGCTAAGAAGCGGCGCGGTGACCCAGGCCAGCTCGCCCCGCTTCAGCTTTCGCAGGATCAAGAAGCTCATGGGAACGACGAGCACGAAGTAGCCAGCCAAGAGCCCGAACACCGTTGCCGTTGGAGGGAGCTTCGTACTAAAGGGGTCGGTCGCGGGCGACGGCCCCTCCGCCCCGGCCGGAGTTCCGTAGGCGTAGCTGTGAGCGCCGTTCAAGCCCTGGTTGAGATAGTGTTCGACGTACTGTTGGGCCCGAAGGGAGTTGCCGCCTCGTACGATAGGAGCAAAGACATGCATCCGACCGCTCCAGGCGTTCAGCGGCGGTTCGACCGGTGAGTAGCCCAACACGACGACGCGGCCAAGACCGAGGCCCCGCTGCCTTTCGAAAGGCGAGTCACCGCCTGCGCCGACCGTCGTGGCGCCCGACGCAATTCTCGCGGGTTCCATAACGGTGAAATCGCCCGCGACGTCGATTCCGCCGAGCGCGGCAAGGGACGATTTCGAGGCGATCGTTTTGGGGCGCCAGTCCGTTCCGGGTAGCACGTCGGCCCAGCGTCGATCGTTCAGCGCGTCGGCGTGCGCGCCGCCAAGGAACACCAGGGTGCCCCCGCCAAGGGCATAATCCTTAAGGGCGGCGACCGTCGCGTCGTCGATTCGCTCCGCGCCGGAGCCGAGCACCACGGCGTTGTAAGG
>CAXUKB010000497.1:0-2458 GCA_964251345.1 uncultured Fimbriimonas sp.
CCCAGAGGGACTTGAGCTCGCCGCTCTGCACGGTGGTGGTCCTGTCGCCGACCTTGACCGTGTAGTGCGATCCCTTGCCCTTCTCCTTCAACAGGTCGAAGGCGAGGCCGTTCTTCCTGGCGAAGCGCCGCAGATCCCGGATGAGATCCTCCCGCTTCATGCCCCCAACTCCGTTTCGATGGGGGCAGCATCGGACTTCCTTGTCCGAACATCAAGACGAAGCGGACATGCATGTCCGGTTTTTTGGGACGCGTTCGCTGACAGAGCCTTGGGTGGGGCCGAACAGGCCGCTCACCCCTCCGCCTCACACAACCGCTCCACCGCCTTCACATAACCCTTCGCGTCGAACTTCTTCAGCGAGTTCTCGCTCTGGTAGCGGACCGTGCCGAAGATCGGGCGGCGTTGCCAGGGGCGGTCGTGCAGGCCGTAGATCCAGGCGACGTTGGTGAAGGAGTTGGCGTCGCGCCCGTCGAGGAAGTAGCGGTTGTTGAGCCGCAGGGTGCGCGAAAAACCCTCCTTCGGCGTGGGGGACCATTCGAGGATCTTCTTGCCCCAGTACATGCGCAGCTGGTTGTGCATGTAGCCGGTCTCGCGCATCTCCCGCATCGCCGCGTTCCAGTAGCGGTCGTGGGTCTCCCCGGTCGCGAGCTGCTTCTCCGTGTAGCTGTGCGGGCGCGCGTCGTCGGCCTGCTCGGCGAGGGTCTTCCGCGCCCATTCGGGCAGCGCGCGGTCGTAGTCGTCGTAGCCTTCCGTGTAGAACACGTGGTTCATGGCGAGCTCGCGCCGGACGATCAGTTCCTCGAGGTAGGTCGCCCGGTCGTTCTCGTCACCGCCCCTGGCCGCGCGCACGGCCAGCGCGATCTCCACCGGCGAGATCTGGCCGAAATGCAGGTAGGGGCTCATGTGCGAGGCCGCCGCCGCCTCGGGCCTGTTGCGCGCGCCGCCGTAGCCGGACAGGCCGTCCTTCAGGAACGCCTTAAGCCGGGCGCGCGCCGCACCCTCGCCGCCGGTGAAGCGCTTCACCGGACCGACCGTCCGGTCGAGGCTCATCCCGGCCAGCACCTCGTCCGGGTCCGAGACGTCGATCTCGCTCTTCAGCTTGAGCGCGTCCGCCCTGTGCTTGACCGGCCGCGGCTTCAGATCCTCGATGAACGGCTCCCACAGCCGGTGCAGCTTCGGCCGCAGGGTGCGCGCGGCGTATTCGTGCTTGCCCGAGGCGGTCTCGACCGGCACCACCACGTCGCCCTCGACCTGGACGATGCGGGTCTTCACCGCACCGGCGATCTCCGCGTACCAGCCCTTCTGGATCGCGAGGTAGCCGCGGTCGAGGACGAGGAGCGCCGCCTCCTTCGCCAGATCGATCGCGACCTCGGCCGGCGAGCCTGTCCGCATCACGAAGCCGATGCCGCGCGCCTCCAGCCCGGCCCTCACCTCGGCCAATCCCTGGAGCAGGAAGGCGTAGTGCCGGGCATTGGCCTCGGGGAACCCGCTCTTGCCGTCGAGGAGCCCGAAGCAGGCGACCACCGGCAGACCGAGGCGGTTGCCTTCCTCGATCGCCAGTTCGAGCGCCGGATTGAACCGCGCGCGGTTGGCCTGCTGCAGCAGATAGAGGACGTAGCGCCCGCCCGCACGCGGTTCGGCATCGTTGAGAACCCGGATCCGCTCGCCCTGAATCGCCATGCCTGCCCGTCGCCCCGTTTCGCCCTCCCGCCGGAGAGCGCGTTGGCTCAGCTAGAGCGGCGCACGAATTCGTCCCCTCGTCCCCTCCCGACGTCGGCGTGTAGTCGAACGGTCCGAGCTTGGCAGGAGAACCGCCGAAATCCATGGCCCGTCAAAGTCTTGGACCGCCGGAAAGCTCCCTGCGGACATCGAAATCAATGATCGGCGCCCCCGGCACGAGCGACATTTTCAACACAGATGCTCATGCACCCGTGCGCCACCGCACGAAACGGCGGCCTTTCCGACGCGATGCCCTTGCAATTTCTCGCGGGGCGGGCAAATTGTGCATCGCGGGAGGGCGATGGCGTCGCCCTTCAGCTGCCCTTCTTGGGCGTTTCCTCCCTAGACTTCGGGCCGCTCCTTCGGGAGTGGCCTTTTTTCTTGGCTGAATTTCTCGGCCGCGTTCGTCTCGGCCGCATCTGTCACCGGATCGGCATCCGGTCCCTGGCCCCTCCGGTCCTCCGGCGCCACCATGCGGGCAACGCGCCGGGAACCGGCGCCGGGAGGATACGCCATGAGACTGCCCGCCCTCGCGTCGGCGCTCGTCTGCTTGCTCGCGCTCACGAGCCCGCTCCGCGCCGAGGAGACGCCCCCGACGTTCCAGGTCGATCCGGCCTGGCCCAAGCCTCTCCCGAACGACTGGATCATGGGGCAGGCCGCGGGCGTGGCGGTCGACGCGCAGGACCGCGTCTGGCTGATCCAGCGCCCGCGCTCGCTCCCCGACGCCGAGAAGGCCGCG
>CAXUKB010000498.1:0-2451 GCA_964251345.1 uncultured Fimbriimonas sp.
GGATGCACTCGTGCATACAAGGGCGGTCGTGGGCGGGCGGCAACACGTCCTTGAGGCGGGCGCGAACGTAGTTGGCGTTGAGCACCGCGTGGCGTGAGATGTCGGCCATGTACTCCTTGCCGAAGGCCCGTAAGTAGGTGTAGGCACGGACCTCCATAAGGAACTGACCGTAGAAGCCGCTCACCCGTCCGATACTGTGCGGGCGGTCGTAGTCGGCGATCACCGCGCCCTCGCCGAATGGTTCGTCGGTCCGAGACGATCCAGGGGACTCGACCCGATGGATGACGGGCGCCGGCAGGAACGGCTCGAGGTGCGACTTGAGACCGATCGCACCGCAACCCGGGCCGCCGCCGCCGTGCGGGGTGCTGAACGTCTTGTGCAGGTTAAGATGCATGCAATCGAAGCCGTGGTCGCCGGGCCGGGTGGTGCCGACCATGGCGTTCATGTTCGCGCCGTCGCAGAACACCTGGCCGCCCGCTTCGTGGATCATCGAGCAGATCTTCTCGATCGCGGGCTCGAAGAGACCGAGCGTCGAGGGATTGGTCAGCATCAAGGCCGCCACGCGCGGTCCGTCCTTCTCCAGAGCCTTAGCGAGCGCCCCCAGGTCGGTGTTGCCCTCGACGTTGGTGGGGATCGAGACGACGTCGTAGCCGCAGCGCGCGGCGGAAGCGGGGTTGGTGCCGTGGGCCGAGTCGGGGACGAGGACGATCTTGCGCTCGCCTTCGCCCCGCGACTCGTGATAGGCCTTGACGAGCATCAGGCACGTCATCTCGCCGTGGGCGCCCGCGACGGGCTGCAGCGTGATCTCGTCGAAGCCGGTGATAGCGAGCAGCATCTCCTGTACTCGCGCAAGAACTTCGAGCGCTCCCGGGATCGTCTCCACGGGCTGCATCGGGTGCAACGCGGCGAAACCGCTCATGCGGGCGGTGGCCTCGTTGACCTTCGGGTTGTACTTCATCGTGCACGACCCGAGGGGGTAGAAGCCCGTCTCGATGCCGTAGTTGATGTGGCTGAGATTCGTAAAGTGGCGGAGCAGATCGAGCTCGCCGACTTCGGGAAGATTCAGTTCGTCGCGGGTCTCGAAATCGGGCTCAACGTTCGGCGTGTCGCCCACCGGAACGTTGCACCCGACCCGGCCGGGACGGGACTTCTCGAAAATAAGGCGGGGTTCGGGAACGCGCTTGGTCGGCATCGCGATGCGTTGAGGTTACCTCGCGTCGACTTTCGGGAAATCTGGTAGTGGGTCAGTTTGAAACGGAGCGCAATTATTTGCGTTAGTCCACAGTCTTGGTGTGTTCGACTCGTATTTGACGCACCGCCTTACGCCAAGTGTAGAAGCCGGAGGGAATACATAGCACGGCGATTAGCCAGGATAGGCTCGTGATGCTCCAGTAAATGTTCCAGGAGAACGGCCTGATCGAAACGGCTTGGGTCAAGCCCAATGCGACCACTCCGAAAAGGAGGACGAGGATGCCTTCGGAAGCCAAGACGATGCGCTTCATGCGTTCAAGCCTTCCGGTTAACCTCACCCCAGCATTATACGACGGGGCGTGGAAGCGGCCCTACCTGTACAGTAAGGCGACGATCTCTTCCACGGTCTCAAACTGACCCACTGCCGGAAGTCCGGAAGGAGAATCCCTTTTACCCTTGAGGAAATCGGAAACGCGCCGACGATCCCGATCAGGAGTCCGCGATTGAACTTACGCCGCCTCACGGTCCCTTTCCGCCGCGCGATCGCCAAGCGATCCGGGGCTTTAGCGTTCGTTGTCGCCTTAGGGACGGGAATCGGCCTTGGCGGTCTCCTTGGCCGGGGCGGCGAGAGAACCGCGAAAGCGTGGGCACACGAGGTGACGTCCCGCCGAACCGACCGTCTTGCCGTCGAACTAGACCGTGGACTTTACGAACGGCATCGAGCGCTTTCCCTGCTCGCCGGGGTACCCGCCGTGGTTCAGCACAAGGGGCAAGAAGGAGTGGCGTTCGCCGCGTTCCAGGGGGTCTATCCCGAGTTCGAGCGCGTGGGCTTGGGCGGCAGACCCCGGGTTGCGAAACCCGCGTCGACCCACGCGGGCGCCCGTCCGCTTCGCCTCATCGCCAAAGGTCCCGGGGGATCGGTGTTTGGCGTGCTTCGCTCGAGCTGGCCCGAGCGGTTGATCGAGAGCTCCGACCGATTCGGGACCGAACTCGACCGGGCGACGACCCTCTTGGTCGGACGGGGCGGCCCGCGAACGTCCGGAGAGGCTTGGCCCCTCGACCGCGGTTGGCTCGGCGTTGAGAATGACCGGTTCGAAGAGATCCTGCCCTGGTCCGATGGGAAGACCTACTTGACGTCGGTGCGACGCCTCCGCCGGGTGGGATCGCTCAAGCTTGCGGTCGTCTCGGGCGTGCCGACGACGGTAATCGCCGGTCGGGCGGCGCGCTTCCGAACGTGGTGCCTTCTGTTCGGGGCGGCGT
>CAXUKB010000499.1:0-2419 GCA_964251345.1 uncultured Fimbriimonas sp.
CAGTGTATCTGCAGCAGCCACTTCCCCTCTTTCTCATCGAATACGAGGTTCGGCGAGGGGCCGTCGATTTGAATTTCGCACACGTTTGTTGAACGGAGGGTCGTCAGCGCGAAGATACGGTTCGTCAGGACGTCTCTGCGGTGCAGGTGGAACTGGAGGGGATGTCGAGCTTTGTTTGGTTGCCGTTCCGCTGCTAGCGCAAGCTGCGTGAGGAGGACCTGCAAGGGTTCTCTGTCTTCGATGATCGGAGCGATAGGCTCCATAGGATCGCGTGACGAATCGGCAATGAGCTCCAGATCGGCCGCCCCTTGCCGGTAGGACATTTCCGCGTTCCTAAGTTGGCTTAGGAATGCCTTCTGGGACAGGTTGGTTAGAGCTCGAGGCATGTACTCGATCCCGCTGTCGAGCGGATTGACGTCGTCTTCCTCCTCTTCATCGGCGAGCGGCTTGCCTCCTCCGCTCACGTAGACGAAAGGCGGTAGCCGTCTGGCATCTGCTACCACCCTATTTGCGAAGTGGGGCTGCTGGGTGACGAAGCCGAACTCCTTCGTCACTAGCGCAGCGGAAGTGACGAGGAAATCGACCTCCGACGGGGTAAACTTCGTTCCGCGCCGCTTGCCGTCCCATGTGACTTCGGCGAAGCGTGCCGCCCGATGATCGAGATACGCAAAGACGAGAGGCGGATGAACAAGATCGGCGATCGTCAGATGCGAGGGATCTCGCCCTAGGCCTCCCATCTCGAGCGGTGCGATCTGCCATTTCAGGAACGCGATGATGGTCTCGATTTTCATCGGCGCGGTAGTTTTTTGATTCCATTTCGTGCCTGGTCGGCGGTGGAGTTCGGTCGCGAACGGCTTTGTCATATGGTCGAAAAGATAGTTGAGTTCGGACCGCATCGTCGGCGTAATACGGGGGAGGGCGGCGCCAAGCTCGCGCAGCTTCACGTCATCGGCGACACGGCGCGAGGCAGCCTCCCGCATGGCGGCGCCGTGGGCAGTGTCGCGGTGCATGAGCCGCGTGTTGATGAAATCCTTCATGGCGAGGAATTCGGCTTCGGGCATGGCCCACCAGTTGTCGGGAGCGAACGGCGCCATTCCCTTCTCGAGACGCCTTCCGTTTTTCGTTCCGGACCAATTTGATCCGCCGTCGTTCAGCAGCTTTGTTAGCCGCCCCGGCGACAGCTTTAACGCGGTCTCGAGGCCGGGAAGAAGCTCGCGGTTCCGGCTCGTGGGCCAGTTGCTGCCTCTCATCCAGCTTTCGATGGCGCTCGCGGTCAGGCCGCTTGCGTCCGCCAAGGCTGGAAGCCGCCGGCCGTCCCGACGGACCGCCTCCGCGAGAGCCGCGCAGAATTCCTGTCCCAGACCGTCGTCTCCTTGCCGGGCTTCGATCCACCGACGAATGAATCGGGCCGCCTGACGGAAAGCGGTTGGCGATTTTCCGCACGCACCGACCTCCGCCATCGCGTCGAGAAGCATTTCGAAGTCGGCGCTCGTGCCGCCGAAGTCGGTCTGGATCGCGCGATCGGTCTGAGCGCGGTGACCGTCCCGTGCCGCTACGAATTCTTGAATGTAGCGGATCGCTCCCCTGATCTGGCTTTTCATGACGCGAGCGGAATCGCCGGTGGCGTTCTTGGCGCGCTCGTTCGATACCTCGGACTCCAAGTCGCTGTACCGTAGGTCGTCACCGTCGCTACGCTGGCTCTGCTTGACGACGGCGCCCGCTCTCCAGATCTGTTGCTTGAATGTGATGTCTTCCGACAGCGAGGGGCCGGGCTTTCCCGATCGTTTGACCAGTTCGTCGTAGTCGATTGCGTCTCGTCGGTCCTTCCTTGCGGGAAGCGGAACGCCATCCCGCACGCACGCGTGAACGTACTCCATCAGTTCGGCTCGACGAAACTGGAGCGCCCTGCGCTCGGTATCGGAGAGGCCTACCCAGACGTCGCCTAACCCGTCGCCGGTGGGGTCTGAAGCCTGACACTCCTGGCGGTAGGCGTTCAGTAGAAGCTTGCAGTCCAGGTTTGTGACCGTCGTATGTTTGAGGTTCGTTGCGTGTGCCACGGCCAGAAAAGAGATATAGTCCGGTTGCGTATTCGACCGATAAAGTTTGCTCCCTGCGGCTCGCAAATCCGCCACGTATTTTTCGACCTCTATGCGACCGACGCGCTTCTTGATCGCGTCGCCGTTTCGATTGACCGATAGCTGCTGCTCGAGATGGAAAAAGCCCGCCCATCTGCGGATTAATTCTCCGACCAAGCCATTGGAGATTATACCGGTCTTACTTGCCCCGGCATCGCGTACGATTTGCGATCTGCTGAAACCCCCGTTCCAAGCCGGCAGCGTCCTCCCGTTTTTCGCAACCTTGATGAGATGAAGCAGAACGGTCTTTTTCGTCCCAAGCGGCATCTTGGCCGCTTCTACTT
>CAXUKB010000500.1:0-907 GCA_964251345.1 uncultured Fimbriimonas sp.
CCCCGGTAGTGTCCCGCCTCGATCTCGCGGTCGGCGGCATCAGCCTCCTTGTGGGCCCGCTCTTCCGTGAAGTTAACGACGCACAGGAGCGTCGGCGTGTACTTCTTGAGGCGGGCGAGATACAACTCCGTGAGTTCTCGCGAGCGAATCTGCCGAGTTCGAAGGAGATGTCCCAAATCCGCGACGGGAAGAAAAGCGATGTCTTCGTCGGTCAGACCCTTGCGCGAGACTTTCGACGATCCAGACTTGGCCGCGACCTTGCCCGGCATCGAGCCTCCTCCCAGTGGGACGAAACGAGTCGCCGCCTCAAGGTCGTTCGGAAATCCTTCGCCCCGGAGCCCGTCGGCGGATTGACGGCTACCGTTGACGCTCTCTAAAATCGACTTGAGCTCGGCATCGGTAAAGAGGACGCCTGCGACTTTCGCGGCGATCCTCAACTCATCGAGCGTGATCGGCTCCGCCGCGGGGACCCGGGCGCGAACCGCCGCCGGGAGCGCGGCGAGGGCGGTGGTCGAGAGGATCGAGACGAGAAGCTCCTTGCGGCTGGGGCCGGGCATGGGCTCTACTGTACACCGATCCCTTTATCGGTGCAACGTCTTTCGACGGTCGCCGAGCTGAACCTTTCGAGAGAGCCAGAATACGGAAGGGTGCCGCAACGAGAAAAGCGCGGTGCTGGAGAGCACCCGCTTAAGGTAGCTTGTTCGCGCTCAGCGTGGGCGTCTCCAGGACCGAGGTCGCACGCTCGACCACCGGGTCCTTCGCGGTGGCGATCCGGTACTTCGCATCGTCGACCTGCACGGTGGGCACGACGCCGTTGCCCTCGATTCGGAAGCCCTTCGCCGTCACGTAGTCCATCACGGGGAATTCCAGCGTGAAACCGTTCGTCGCGGGCACGATGTAGGCGACG
>CAXUKB010000500.1:917-2394 GCA_964251345.1 uncultured Fimbriimonas sp.
CGCCGACTTCGTGCCGACGACCTGCGCACCCACCATGTCGCGAAGGGCCGCCGCCGCGATCTCCGCGCCGCTGCCCGAGAATCGATTCACGAGCACCGCGACATGCCCCGGATACACGGGCACGTTCCGGTTCCGGAACGGCTTCATCTGCTGGCCACGCCACTGATCGATGTCGTGCGACCACTCGGCGATCTTCGTGACTTCGGTCGGCTTGCCGCCGGTCTGCTGCACGTAGTCGTCGGCCATCGAGCGGTCGACGAAGGTGCCAAACGACTCGTGCGGCACGAGGAGTCCCAAGAGGTGCTGAACGTTGACGACCGCACCGCCCCCGTTGTCGCGAAGGTCGACGATCAGGTTCTTGTACTTCGCCGCCCGCTTCATCAGGCTCTCGACGTTCGCCTGATCGTAGCTGAGATCGAACGTGTAGACCGCAAGGCGCGCGGTGTCCTTATCGATCGGAATCAGCTCTTCAAGTCGATTCGTGTTGAACTTTGCGCGGGTGAGGATCTTGTCCTCCGTCTTCCCGTTCGCGTGCTTGACCGTGAGCACGACGGTCGTACCCTCGGCTCCGGCGATGCCCTTCGAGCCGTCGGCGGGCTTACCGTCCACCTTGATGATGATGTCGCCGGGAACCAGACCGGCCTTGTCGGCGGCCGCTCCGGGAACGGTCCGAAGGATGAGAGTGCCCTCGTCCGTCTTTTGCGGTCCAATTCCGATGCCGACCATATTGCCGGTGGTCCGCAGGCTCGTGAACTTGGGGGTGATGAGGTTGATGTGGCTGGCGCCAAACTTCGAGAGCGCGTCGTTTACCGCGACTCCGAACTCTTCGTCGTCCTTTGAGCTCTCGACCTTGGCCTTTTGGGCCTCGGAGAACTCCTTCCACTTGGCGAAATCGAGACCCGGAACGTAGGCTTGGGTCTCGAGCAGAGAAGTCACGCGGTCGAGGACCTGCGCCTTCACCTCGGGTTTATTGTCGACCGTCTGGCCAAGCGCCGCGCCTGCGAGCAGGACGAGGGCGGCCGCCGAGGCCGCGCGGAAAGGAGTAGAGATGAGCCTCATCGTTAGGGTTCCTTACGCAAGTCGTTTCGTCTTCGTCACGCGCCGAAGCGCTGCTTTCGGAGCTGAGCGCGCCGGAGAACGTAGGTCGCCTTCACGACTTCCGCGTCGGCGTTTGGGTCGTCGACGACGGGGATGATCGGATTCGCCTCCAGTCGGCGGTTCGCGACCGTGACGTAATCGCTCGTCGGGTACTGCAGTGAAAAGCCGTGGCCGACGGGGCGGAAGATGGAGACGAGAACGGCTCCCATGGATCGGGTACCGACTACGTCCGCACCGATGACGTCGTGCATCGCGGATGCGAAGATCTCGCTCGCGCTCGCGGAGCCACGGTTCACCAACACGACGACGTTCCCTTTGTAGACCGGACCGCCTTCGCGGGTCGCGGGGCGGATGCCGCGCGCTTTCCACGGCTCGGTGT
>CAXUKB010000501.1:0-2350 GCA_964251345.1 uncultured Fimbriimonas sp.
ATGGCGCTCGCCCAAACCCTCGACCTCCGCCGCCGCGCCCACGCAGCGATCGCCGTCCATCAGAAGGGAGGTGGCGAAGGCGTGAGAAAAGATGGTGATGTTCGAATGGCCCCGCACCGCCTCGGACACCGCCCGCTCGACCTCCCAGCCCGTCCGGTCCTGGAAATGGACGATCCGGTTCATGCCGTGGCCGCCCTCGCGCCCGAGCGCGAGGTCGCCCCCCTCGGCGTCGAACCGAGTTCCGATCTTCATCAGCCAATCGATCGCCTTGGGTGCGTTTTGAACCAGGTGCCGCACCGCCCGCTCGTCGCAAAGCCCTGCGCCCGCTACGAGGGTGTCGCGCTCGTGAAGCTCCCAAGAGTCGGCCTCTCCCCCCGCCGCCGCGATGCCACCCTGCGCCCAGCTCGTATTGCTCTCGGTGATCTCGCCCTTCGTGAGCACGGCAACCCGGCCCCGCTCGGCGGCATGTAAAGCGTAGGTCAGTCCGGCGAGGCCGCTCCCGAGAACGAGAAAGTCGAAGCGGGAGGGAGACATAGGCGGTTCGGGGTTAGGGCGTCGAGTCACCGTCCTAACCTTTAAAGCCTACTCCCTAATTTCCCTCGCGAACGAGCTTCACCGCCAGGTCTTTCTCGACGACGGGAAGGACGACGCGCACACCGCCGTCGATTCCCACCTTCGTGCGGACGGTCGTGACGACCTTTCCCGCCCAGGTGTCCCAGATTTCGGAGCGCCAGGTGCCGGATCGAAGTCCGCGAAGGCGGAGGACGCTCGGCGGCGCGGCGGGGATCGTACGATGCTGCTCGCATACCGCCCGCCAAGTTCGTCCGGCGACCCGCACCCAAGCCATGGCCGTTCCGTCGCCGACCACAGCCCAGGCGTTGATCGGCGGTCCCTTTCGGGGTACGACGCCGACGAGCCGGTAGCCCACCCTCACCCAGTCGGCCCCGGTGTTCTCCAAGCGGATCGTATGGACCCCTTTGACGAGAATCAAGGGGTAGGTGCCAATGTATTGTCGCAGATCGTCCTTCGCATCGCCATTGAGATCGGGAAAATCGCGCACGAGGGCGGGAGCGCCGTCGAGGGAGACACGCAGATTCGCGCCGCCGTTGCCAGAGACTTTGCCCACGTTGATCTCGAACCGGGTCGTCCCCTCGACCCGCACACGCAGGTAGAGCGGGTTGTGTAACTCCGGATGCATCGATGTGCCGTGAAGGATGCCCGCCGGCTTCGTACCCATCAGGGCGCCATCGGAGATCACGGTCGCCTGCGGACCGATCGCCGGACCGTCTTCGAGCACGAGATCGCCGGGCGCGGGGCGCGCGTTGGGGTTGGCGAGCGAAAGCGATACATCCGTCTGGCGGAACCGCTCGGTTCCCCAATCGACTCCCGCGAGGAACCGTGAAGGCGCGTCGAAAAGGGTGAACTGCCCGCGAGCCCCCAGCAGTTCGCTCCACCACCAAGCCGCCGCGCCGCCACTCGCGCCGGTCGCGATGGAGGCCCAAATAGGATCGTGGACCTGCATCCCCTCGGGATCGTCCGCGGCGCGGGCATCGGAGTCGTCGGGGGCGACCTCTCCGAAGAACAGAGGTTTGTTGGCCCAGGCGGATTTGCGCGACTGCTGAGCGGTTACCGTGCCCGCGGGATCGGCTTCGCCCACCGCGTGGCTCTGCATGACGTCGAGTTCCGGAATTCCGTCGATCGTTCTCAGACCGGCGGGCGCGCCGACGCTCGTGGTCCGAAGGTGACGATAGGCGTCGATTCCGTCGAGGAAGCGGGCGGTGCGCTGGTGCCAGTCGCGCACCAGCGCCGGTTCGAACTCGGAGACGCGATCGACCTCGTTCCACAGTTCCCAGCCGAGCACGTGGCTGTCAGCTCCGTAGCGTGCGACGAGGTAGCGGAGCCGATTCCGGTAAAGCCGGTCCATGGTTTCGCTCGTCCAGAAGTCTCGCCAGATCCGCAACGGTCCGCCGTTATCGGAGTTCAGGGGAGAATGGTCCCACCACGCGTTCAGGCCATTCTGCCGGAGAGAGTCGGAGGAGTCTAGGCAAAGCATGGCGTAGACGCCCTTCTCCCTTGCGCGAGAGAGCACGCGGTCGAGCTTCCAAGCGTTCGCAAGGTCGATCTGGCCCGCGCCGTGCCCCTCCTCAGGGTGCCCCGGCAGTTCCTGCGCGAGGGTAACCCAACTGGGACCAAGCCAAAGCCGGGCAAAGTTGCCGCCATGGTCGCCGAGGGCGCCGATCCAGGCGTCGTAGGCGAACGTGCCTCGAGGGCCGGCGCAGGCGAGGATCGAACCGAGCGGCCAGGATCTCGGCGCTCCGGGTGCCGACGTGGCGGATCGTCAGGCCGGTCA
>CAXUKB010000502.1:0-2242 GCA_964251345.1 uncultured Fimbriimonas sp.
GCGGAGTGAATCACGAACTGGCCGACTCGCCGAGCCTTTTTCAGCGACCTGCTAGGCCCGGAGCGCAGAACGGGGGACGTACCACTTGCCGCCCCGGGACACCCCCACGCCGCCCTCACGACACCGCTTCCTGGCGCCGTCCTCCGAGATTCCCCAGGCATGAGCTGCGATCTTCACGGGGATCAGTGCCCCGCCGGTCGCGTCCGGTTCGACGTAGCTCTTGAGGTCGTCGAGCGCGGCGCGGTGAGCCTCGGCGGTGAGGTCGACGGCCGCGAGGAGGCGAGACAGGATCGGGTCGTCAGGCATGATCAGCCCTCGGCCGGGGGCTTCGGCGTCGGGCTCCAGCGGGCCTCAAGCTCGGCCTCGGCCGCCTCGAACGCCCGGTTCATCTCGACCTTGGCAAGGTCCTCAATCTCGGACGCGCCCGTCATCTTCGCAGCCCGCGAGGCGATGCGGGATGCGGCGTTCCCGAGGCCGTTGTGGAGGACCTGGCAGAAGCCGGCCACGTCCTCGAGGATGTCGTCGCGGTTCACCGTCGCGTTAAGACGATCGTCGGCGTCGAGTTCGGCCACGATCGCCTGCGCCAGCGCGCGGCGCCGGTCGGCCTCCTCCCTGGAAACGAGCCCGCCCTCGCCCGTGAAGGCGGCGGACACCTCGGCCGCGCGCCGCTCGATGCGCCACTCGAACACGCGGGCGATGTCGAAGCGCCAGGGGATGCCTTTACTTCCGCGATCGATGAAAGGGCACCCGTCCGCGACCCACCTATCGACGACAGGAAGCGACACATTACAGAGGTTTGCGAGGTCCTGGCGGTTGACTTCGCGCATGGGTTTGGATCGATCAGACATAAACATAAAATCCCGTTTCAAAATGTCTCAGCCGGTGGTCGATCAAGGTGGCGCGTTACCCTCGGGGTGGGCCCGGCTGGGAGGGACCCCAGGATTTTTCGGGGTGTCCGACTCGCGTCGGCTGGGGTCCGGCCGGGGTGGCCCGGGGTGGTCGGAGCGCGAATGCCGGCCGCCAGTTCCCGCGGTGGGGTCCTGCCCGTGCCGATGCCGCCCGGCGTGGTGACGACAGCGGTCACAGGCGGGCCTCATAGGCCGATACCAACCGTCCGAACTGATCGGCAAACAGACTCAGATCGACGCCCTTCAGCAGCGCACAAACATCCGGAAATCGATCACCCAACATTGACCGCACCTGCTCGGCAACGTCCTGCGCTTCCTCCTGCCGCTTCTCACGCTCTACTCGTTCTCGCGCGTCCCTCGCCTCCCACCTCGCCCGATGCGCGGCTTGGTCCTGCTGGATCTGTTCACGTCTGGCGATCTTATCCTTCCGACGCTCGCTGGTTTTCACAGCGTCGATCATCTCCTGCACGTTTCCCATGCTGACGATCTGGTTTGGGCCCATGTGCATCACGGCTTCGCGTACTGCCGGAGGAGTTGATGGGGCCGCGAGCTTGTAGATGATTCCTGTCGGCAAATGGGAAACGGTTGCCCATTCTGCCCCGAACTCGGCCGCGACCTGCATGTAGTTGGTGGCTGTCCGACGTTCCAATCCGAAGGACTCAACCCACGGCAGGAACTGCCCGTGCGGCAGCAAAGCCTTCATCGCAAGCAACTCTTGTCCGATGTCGACGACAGCGGCCTTCTGCAGCTCACGGATCTTCAACACGGCGGCACGTGCACGCTGCTCGACTGCCGGGTCATTGAGCGCGGCGTAGTCGAAGGCGGGAAGAGTGCCGGGACGTAGCTTCTTTGCGAGGTTCATGACTGAGCTCCGTTCGGTTTCCTGTTCGGCCCGTTCGGGGTCGGCCCTCTCCTAAGAGAGGAGAGAGGCCGGACGACCGAACGATATGGGGGTTTTGTTCGGGAGGCGTTCGGGGCCGAACGCTCGCGATTACAATGACTTATCGGTGAGACGTTCGGGGCTTTGTTCGGGCCCGAACGCCCCGAACGTTTTGGGCTGATCGTTCGGGGTGCCCGAACGCTTGTCAGGACCATTTCGCGGCCTCCTTCTCGCCCTTCGTCGTGACGGACCAATGCCCCATGACGACCTCGACGAGCTTGTCGCCCTTGAGCCGCTGGAGCTTGTCGTTGACGACTGACTTGGTCCGGCCGACAGCGGCACCCCATTGCGATTGAGAGCCCTTCGGCTCCGCCATCATCGCCTTGAGCAGCGCTACGCTGATGCTGATCTCGGCCTTCGCCTGAGCCTCGACGTCCGCCGCGTTGATCACGAC
>CAXUKB010000503.1:0-1241 GCA_964251345.1 uncultured Fimbriimonas sp.
TGCCGAGGTGATCCTCCACCCGCGCGAGGATCCGCTTCGTGAGAAGGCGGCACTCTTCGACGGTCATGGCGAAGGTGCCGCCTGCGGCGGTGGTGTCCTTCCTCACGACACCAGCCCCGGGATGACGCCTATTTGGAGAAGAGCGGAGCCGAGATCCGGCGTGCAGAGATCGGCCGCGATCGCCGCCCAGTCGGGTTCGTTGGATGGAATGGCCTTCGCGGCGAGCGCCGCGCCGAGGGACCGGACCCGATCCGGGTCGTTCCAGTCCATCGTTCCGTGGCACTGCGCGCCGGGGACGAGGTTCACGCCCTCCCCGCATTCGGTAGAACGTAGCCGCGCGCGGCGAGCGGCGCCAGCCGTGCGGCGCTCCGCAGATGCCAGCAACACCGCTTCACCCGGCCGGCAAGGGCGTCGGCACGGGTGACGGTCAGACGGCCGTTCAGCTCCTCCGCGTGAAGAGCCCACGCCGCGCAGTCACCAAGAGACCCGGGCACTCTCCCTGAAACTCAGCTTGACTTAAAGGAGGCCACCCTCGACGCTCGTGAAGTGCATCACCTTGAAGCGCAGGGCGTTGGACACCCGGCTGACTGGAAGGCTTCGGGAGCTTCTCTTTTTGTGTCGAGCCATCGCGGAATTGTGGAAAAGATCACTCATGACCCGAGCGAAGCCATCGCAGGAAGTGCATCCGCGATCAGCGACCATGACGTCGAGGGGCAACGCTTCTATGCTGGCGGCGGCAACGCTCGAGTTTTGGCCCACTCCCAACGCAGTGCATCGCGGGATGCGCCGCCGAAAGGCCCGCGTCGACGGATCGTCGGCGGCAACGGCAAGCGCCGCACGGAAACACCAGGAAGGCTTGATCGCTGAGATCGGCGCCCTGCGCGCGCGGCTTCAGGAAGCCGAGGGGCGCCTCCGGGAGTACGACCTCAACCTCGAGAGGACGGTCCACGAACGGACGCGGGAGATGGAGCACCACGCCCTGCACGATGCCCTAACCGGTCTGCCGAACCGGAGCCTGTTCCTGAACTGCATCGAGTCCGCTCTTGCTAAGCTCACACCGGCAAAAGGGGGCGTCGCGGCGTTCTTCATCGATCTCGACAATTTCAAGCTTATCAACGACAGCTTGGGGCACAGCGCGGGCGACGCTCTGCTGATCGAAATCGCACTGCGACTCTTGGAATCAGTGCGGGGAGGCGATCTCGTAGCAAGGCTCGGAGGCGACGAGTTCACCGTCCTCCTGG
>CAXUKB010000503.1:1251-2204 GCA_964251345.1 uncultured Fimbriimonas sp.
CCATGTTTGGTGGCGGGGCAAAGAAGGAGAAGAAAGAGGAGGCGGAGGAGGTCGCGGAGCGGATCCTGCGGAGCTTGAGGACTTCCTTCACGCTAGAAGGCCACGAGGTGTTTACGAACGCAAGCATCGGAATCGCTTACGCCACCGATGCCGTGGACAGCGCGGAGGATCTCCTGAAGCGAGCCGACACGGCGATGTACCGCGCCAAGGCCAACGGCAAGTCCAACTACGTCTTCTACGAGGACAGCATGAACGATCGCGTGGTCGAGCGTCTCCAGCTGGAGAACGGGCTGCGCAAGGCGCTCGACCATGGCGAGTTCTCCGTCCACTACCAGCCGCTGGTCGACCTCCAGACGGGTGAGTTAACCGGCGCCGAGGCACTCGCGCGTTGGGATCACCCGACGAAGGGGGCGATCTCACCCGGCCAATTCATTCCCATCGCTGAAGAAACGGGGCTGATCGTGCCCATCGGCTACTGGATTCTCGAAGAGGCTTGCCGCCAAACGATGGAATGGAAGGGACAAGGCGACCTCGACGACTTCTGCATCAGCGTGAATCTGTCGGGCAAGCAACTCCAGCGGGAAGACGTCGTCGAGCGCGTCTCGGACGTTCTTACAAGAACCGGATTGCCGCCGGCCTGCCTCAAGTTAGAGATAACCGAGAGCGTCCTCATGAAGAACCAGGAGGACGTGATCGCGAAAATGCGCCGGCTTAAGAACCTCGGCCTGCGGCTCGCCCTCGACGATTTTGGCACCGGATACTCCTCGCTTTCCACGCTGAGCGCCTTTCCAATCGACACGCTCAAGATCGACCAGACCTTCGTGAGCCGCTTGGGGACCGAGGAGCAGGCGAAGTCGGTGGTCGAGGCGATTATGGGACTCTCCCGAAGCATGAAGATGGACGTCACGAGCGAGGGCGTGGAGACCGACTTCCAGCGCCACATCGTCCAGGGC
>CAXUKB010000504.1:0-2192 GCA_964251345.1 uncultured Fimbriimonas sp.
GCGTAGGGATTGGCGGCGAGGCGAGACTCGACCACCGGCGCGAGCGACGCGGTGGCGGGGTCCGCCAGCACGAGCGCCCAGAGCGGGGCGCGGAGCGAGGTGGGAGTCTGAACGCCGCCCATCTTGAGGAAGATCAGCGTGGCGGCGACGTTGGTGGCGTCGATCGTGTGGGCGTTCGCGGTGGCGTCGATCATGCCGGCCATCACGACCTTTCCGCTGTTCGGATCGAGGACGAGGGTCAGCGTGACGTTCCCCTGCATGTAGGGCACGGTCACGGCCTTGGTCAGCCCCGTCACCGATCCCCAGCCCGTCGCCGCGACGAGCGTCGCGCCGGAGACGCCGGCGGGAAGCACGAAGCTTACGCGTCCGCTGGTGCCTGTGATCGCCGCGCCGCTCGACGAGGCGTGGTGAGACCGGCGCCCGCCGCACCCGGCAAGCCCCAGGAGGCCGGCCGACGCGAAGACTCCTCCGGCCGCGGCCATAAACGTCCGCCGCGAAAGGACGTTCCGGATCATGCGTCGAGCTTCTTCTGTCGGTTCCATCGAACGTTTGGCCGCCGGCACGTCGCCATCGACGGCCAAATCCCCTGCGAAGAAGCGTGCCGCACGCGCCGTTACAGGACCGTTACGGGGTGGTTCCTGCGCAAAATCCCCCACGAAGTGAGCGCACGCTTGGCAGGCCCCGGCAATTTTGCGGTGTTTCGATCCCGCCGAAACCGACGGTACACTGCATCGACCATGGTTTGGCGGTTAAGCCTGGAATCCGGTCTCACCGTCGAGAACGAAGCGGGAAGCCTGGGGCCGCCGCCGAACTCGACGGTGGCGGTGCTGCTGATCCTCCTCGCCGCCCGGAACGGCGCCGTCGTTTCCCGGGCCGAGTTGGCCGCGCGGCTCTACCCCGGCTCGCCCCGACCCGAGGCGCTCAACGCGCTTCGGCAATCGCTGTTCCGTCTGCGGGGCTGGCTCGGGCACGACGGCGTCCAGGCCGAAGGGGCGGGGGTCCGGCTGACGCCGACGGCCTGGACGCTCGTTCCCGACGTTCTCGGCGGCGAGCGGATGGATTCCATCCTTCTGGCCGGCGTCGACCACCCGGCGCTCGACCCCTTGCGACGGGAATGGTCCCGCCCAACCGGGGTGTCGCTCGACGACACCGCGCGGGCGTTCGTCGCCGTGGTCAAGGGGCTCGTCGACGTCGACGTCGACGCCGCCCGGGGCGTTTTCGTGGCGGGGGGACCGCTTTTGGGGCGACTCGGGAACGAAAACGTCGCCGAACTCCTGCGCCAAACCAAGCCCAAGACCCGCCTGGAGCCCTACGCCCTCGAACATCGGGAGCGGGCCGCCTTTTTCTACTGCCACGTCGCGGAGTTCGAGCGGGCCCTCACCCATTTCGTCGATGTGTTCCGCATCGCGCGCCGGTCCGGAAAGGCCGAGGTGAGCCTGCGGGCCGCCTCGCACGTCGTGTGCCTTCTGATCGAAATGGGAGAGATGCGCGAGGCGGAGGGCTGGCTCGACCGGGTGAGCGGCGACGCGAAGCCCGGCTCGAAGCTCGACCTCCTCAACAGCCAGGCGTGCTTGTACTGGAACGCCGGCGACCACGAACGGGCCCTCGCGTCGATGGCCGAGGCCAAGGGCTACCTCGCCGCCGCGGACCACGCGGGCCGCGTTCGTTTCTGGGTGAACTACTCGCTCCTGAGCGCCGAGGCTGGACGGGTCGAACTCTCGAGGGAGGCCGTCGCCCAGGCCACCGACCTGTCGCCCCAGGACGGCTCCGCGCCCAACCCGGCCCTCGAGGTCGCTCAGGCCCTCCAGTGGGCGAAGGGAGGCGAGCCCCACCGCGCGATCGATCTGCTCTCCCGGTCCCTCCGAAAGACCCGCGACGGGGGCAATCGGGTGGGGGCGATGTACGTCGAGGAGACGCTCGCCGAGCTGCTCGCGGGCGTCGGCAACGCCCGGGAGGCGAAGAACCTCTGGCATTCGGCGCGCGGAAAGCGGCTGGGTAAGCACAATCCTCGCACCCTCGCCCGTCACCGGCGCATCGAGTCGCTCTGCGCGTAGAGAGACGAGGGCGGACTGCCATTCCTGTCTAGGGTTGTCGTCGAAGGGAGAGGATATCAATTCTACGGATCGAGTCTAAGAGCTTGTCGAGGAATGGGATCTCGTGGGTGCCACGGGTAGAGGCCGATGCCTCGTGCG
>CAXUKB010000505.1:0-445 GCA_964251345.1 uncultured Fimbriimonas sp.
GCACGCCCAGCGGGAGGAGGGGAGAGGCCCGCGGGCGCGCCCCGCCATCCCTTGCCGGATCTCGTATCCCAGTCCCAGCATGGTCCCGCCGTTGACTCGGAAGTTACCGAACAGGCCGGACACGGTCGTGGCCGACGCGAGGGTGAAGTCGTCGTACACGGTGCTCGCGAGTGGGTATCGCTGTCCGTTGCGCTCGCTGAGCAGAGCGTTTCCCGACACGTCCCCGCCATAGAACACCGTGGTCTGAGCGGAGGCGACGAGCGCGGCGGCGAAGAGGGCGAGGACGGAGGCGGATCGCAGAAGGACGTTCATGGTGCGGCAAAGTCAACCGCATTCTGGTGGCCGATCGCTTCTCTCGAACCTAAGAAGTCCAAAATATACGCGGAAGTTAGACACAAACCGGTGATTCCACGGGCTCTATCCCGCCGCCTGCAGGATCTTCTGG
>CAXUKB010000505.1:455-2187 GCA_964251345.1 uncultured Fimbriimonas sp.
CCTCCGGGCTGCTGTCGAGCACCAGGCCCATGCCGCACTCCGCGACCACGATCTTGCGGATCTTCTCGTCCTCGGCGATCCGCCCCTCCAGCACCTTGATGTGAGTCTCGAGGCTTAGAATGCGCGCGTTGAACTGGGCGCTGAGCTTGGCCTCCTGCTCCTTGAGCGCGTTGGCCGTTTCGAGCCTTTGCGCGGTGAGCGCGGTCTCCCTCTCCGTGCGCTGCTTGGCGGCCTCCGCCTGGATCCACAGGTAAACGCGGTTGAAGGCAAGCCCACCGATGCCAAGCAGGACCACCGCCGCGCCCAGAATGGGGCCGAGGGTGCCCGTGTCGACCGCGCTCAAGAGCCTCTCCCGGCCTTCGCCATGAGCGCCATCGCGAACCCAAGGGGCAACATGGAAAGCAGGAACATGAGGCCGACGTCGACGTGGCCGTGAAGGGCGCCGATGATGCCGGTGAGCCCGGCGTATCCCGAGAAGGCGAGCCCGCCGGCGATCTTTGCGCGCCGGCCGAAGAGAGCGAACAAAAGCAGGAGCGAGACGACCAAGCCGCCGCCCGTCGCGCCGTCGCCCAGGGCGAGGTGGACGTCGCGCAACAGCCCGGACGTGCCGCCGCCGCGATAAAGCTGGACCGTCCACATGCACGAGAGCGAGCAGAGGCACCACGCGACGATGTGGCGGCCCACCTTGGCGGCGAGGCTAACCTCGTACAGGTCGTCGTCGGGCTCGCACCCGGGCTTCATCCGCGGTCCTCCGCCAGGCGAACGATCACGCACCTCGAAGAGGCGACGACCGTGCGCTCTCGCCGGGCCACCTCGTAGCCGTCGCGGCTGCCATCGGTGTTCGTGTTGCCCTCGATCGTGCGGCAGTCGCTGCCCTGCGCGCCGACGATCGCGAACATGTGGCCCGTCGTGGGCGAGAACAGGAGCACGGCGATGTCGCCGCGCTCGGGAGCGCCATCGACCGCGTGGCCGTTCGCGCGGGCCCAGTCCGCCCAGGAGTGGGTCGAGGCCGGGTCCGGCGGCAGCTCGGCCCAGTAGCCGGCGAGTCGGAGGCAGATCGAGACGAAGATGCCGCACCAGGGGATGCCGCCGTCGCCCTGCTTGAGGATGCGGCACCACGCGTCGATCTCCGGACCGTGGTTGTCGTGCAGGGCCGTCTCTTGAACGTGCTCGACGTCGTTCATGTAGGCCGCGACGAGCACGAACCGCTCGGAGAGCGGCAGCGCCGCGAACTGGGCGTCCGTGAGGGTGGGGGCGAATCGGTTCATGGTCGTTCGGTCCGCTCCTCGCGGGTCGCGGGTGGCCTTCCCGGCGGAAGCAGGACGAGGCACTGGTCGCCGCGCTGGCCTCGCGCCGATCGCTCGCCGTGGCAGTGCTTCAGGAGCCAGGCGTAGTCGCGCTCGCCGCAGCGCGCGGACGGTTCCAGGGGCGGGAGCATGGGTGCTCGGGCGAAGGGAGGTGCTCTACCGCTACCGGGGCATTCCCGATCTAAGCGCCTGGGCCGTTCAATGCCCTCTTTCGAGAGAAGTCCCTTACGGGTCAAGCTTGCAGGAGCGGTGTTTTGGGTCCGGGTTCGCCGCCTCGACCTCGCGATTGCTTAGAGGGAGAGGTGGGCGGGTGTGCCCGGAAAGCGAAAGGGGCCGACCGCTTGATAAGCGATCGGCCCCTTCGAAACTGTGGGTGCGGGAGCAAGATTTGAACTTGCGACCTCCGGGTTATGAGCCCGACGAGC
>CAXUKB010000506.1:0-2166 GCA_964251345.1 uncultured Fimbriimonas sp.
CATTCTCGTCGCCGAGCCGGGTGCGAGACTCATCGGCCTTCCGCTCGTCGAGGGGGGCTACGGCCTCAACACGCTCGACCCCGCGACCGGCGCTTCAACGCTCGGAACGACGCGGATCGACCACGGCACGCTCACCGTCCCCTTGCCAGCCGAGCGATTTTTCGTCCTCCGAAGGCGGCCATAAAGCGGCGATACTCTCCCGAGCATCGTGCCTTCCGTACGATGCTTGGGAGAGCATCGCCACAATAAGAGCATGTTCCCGCCCGCGACGCCGGAGTCTATGGGTCTACCCTCCGGAGCGATTCTCGCCCTTGTCGACCGCTTGGAGCGGGAAGGTCACGATCCCCACAGCCTCATCGTTCTCCGTGAAGGGCATAGCCTCGCGGAAGGTTGGTGGGCGCCGTACCGGCGCGAGCGCGTCCATCGGCTCTACTCTTTGAGCAAGAGCTTCACTTCGACCGCCGTGGGACTTGCCATCGACGAGGGAAAGCTATCGCTCGACGATTCCGTTCTCGGCTTCTTTCCCGATCTCGCGCCCGAGGCGCCCGGCGAAAACCTGCGGACGATGCGCGTCCGCGATCTCCTCACCATGTCTTGTGGCCAAGACGCGGACGATCGCACCTCGGACCTAGCCAAAGAGCCCGATGGCGTGTGGATGCGCGCCTTCCTGCGCCGCCCCGTTCCCTACGCGCCGGGCACCCACTTCTTCTACAACAGCAGCGCCACCTACGCCCTTTCCGCCATCCTTGCCCGGGTCACCGGCGAGAACCTGCTCGACTACCTGCGGCCCCGGCTTTTCGATCCGCTCGGCATCGGACCGGCCCGCTGGGAGACCGACCCGAACGGGATCGCCGTCGGGGGTTGGGGACTCGATCTCACCACCGACGCGATCGCGCGCTTCGGCCAGCTTCTTCTTCAGCGAGGCCGATGGGAAGGGCGACCGATCGTGCCCGAGGCGTGGATCGACGAGGCGACGATGGCCCACGCCGACAATTCGGCCAACGAGAACCCCGACTGGCGCCAGGGCTACGGCTACCAGTTTTGGCGAAGCCGCCACGGCTTCCGTGCCGACGGCGCGTTCGGCCAATTCTGCCTCGTGCTTCCCGAAAGACGACTCGTCGTGGCGATCACCTCCGCGACGGACGACCTTCAGGGCGTTCTCGACGAGGTTTGGGAAGAGATCCTGACGAAGATGGGGGACGCGCCGCTTCCGGACGATCCCGACGCGTTCGAGGCTCTGCAATCGGCCTTGTCGACGCGGCGCGTGTTCTCCCCGGCGGGTTGGAAAGAGCCGGAGCCGCCGACCATCGCCGGGCTTCGCGTCGGCATCGCCGACTGGATCGAGAACGAGGAGGGGATCCAAGGGTTGATGCCCGGCCCCGTGGCCGCAAGGGGCCGTTGGGCGATACGCGACCAGGCGATCTTTCAAGCGCGGTTAGTGTCCATCGAATCCACCGAGTCGATGACGGTCGTCGTTGAGAAAGGGGAGGCCAAGTATCACGCGCGGGGCACCTGGGGTCCTCGGGAAGGCATCCTTCCCACGTTTTGATGTGCGGGATCGTCTACTTCAATCCCGTGTTCGCGATGCCCGCGACGAAGCTGCGCTGGCAGAGGGCGAACAGCACAATGGCGGGCAAAACCGTCACGACGGCGGCCGCCATCACGAGATTCCAAGGCGTGCCTTGAGCCGTCGACGCGCCCCCGACGAAGTTCACCAAGGCGACCGGGAGAGTCATACGTTCCTGTCGGTGCAGGTAGACCAGCGGTCCCCAGAGGTCGTTCCATGAGCCCAGAAACGCGAACACCGCGACCGTCACCACCGCCGGGCGGGCGAGCGGCACCGCGACCCGGGTGAGGATCAGCCCCTCGCTCGCCCCGTCCAACCGTGCCGCCTCCATCGTCTCCTCGGGCAGGGTGCGGAAGAACTGCCGCAAGAGGAAGATTCCAAAGGCGTTCGTGCCCAGCCACGCGGGCAGCACGAGGGGCGCGTAGGTGTCGACCATGCCGAGCGAGGCGAACAGCCGAAACACGGGAACGATCGTGATCTGCCCCGGCAACATAAGCGTCCCGAGCAGGCCGAAAAACGCCCACGACGCGCCCGGAGCCTTCAATCGCGCGAAGGCGTAGGCCGCAGGGATCGAAGAGGCGAGGGTGCCGAGCACCGTC
>CAXUKB010000507.1:0-2151 GCA_964251345.1 uncultured Fimbriimonas sp.
AGCGTCTGGCCGGTCATGTCGTCGCTCTGGTCGCTCGCGAGAAACACCGCGACCTTGCCGATGTCGTCCGCCACGCCCGCGCGGCCGTAAGGGATGAGGGTCAGGAGCTTGGCGAGCGCCTCCGGCGTGTTCCAGGCCGAGGTGTTGATGGGCGTCTCGATCGCGCCCGGGCCGATGGAGTTGACGCGAATCTTGTCCGGCGCGACCTCCTGGGCGAGCGACTTCATGAGCTGCAGGATGCCGCCCTTGCTACTCGCGTAGTTCACGTGGCCCGCCCAAGGGATCACCTCGTGGACGCTGCTCATGTGAATGATCTTGCCGAGCGCCATCTGCCCCTCGCGCATTCCACGCCGCTTGAACTCCCGCACCGCCTCCTGCGCGCACAGGAACTGGCCGGTGAGGTTCACCTTCAGGACGAACTCCCACTGCTGGAGCGTCATCTCCGCAAACGAAGAGTCGCGCTGAAGTCCCGCGTTCGCCACGAGGATGTCGACGGTGCCAAACTTCTCGACCACCGTCTTGAACATCGCCTGCACCTGGGTCTGGTCGCTGACGTCGGCCTGCACCCCGATCGCCTGGCCACCCGCCCCCGCGTTAATCTCGTCTACGATCTTCGCCGTTGCGTCGGGATTCGCGATCCAGTTCACGGCGACGTTCGCGCCCGCCACCGCGAGGTGCCGGACCACGCCCTCACCGATGCCGCTGTTCGCCCCGGTCACGATCGCGGTCTGCCCTTTGAGGGGAAGGTGCGGGTAGAGGGACTCGATCTCCGCCTGAGTTGCCACGGGATTACTCTACGGGATCGCCGCTCTCCCGGCGGCGCGGCTTAGAACTTTGTAGGAGTCTCGACCATGATGCCGGTCGTGATGCCGACTTCCAGCCGGGAGGCACAATAAGTCATCGAGCCCCATCGCCAGCCTATTCAGGGACGCACCGTCGCGGTCCAAGTCCTCTCTCGAAGCGGGACGCGCGCCCTCACCCCCGACGTTCCGCACGTCGTGATCTCTATCTCGAACCCCGCGGTACCGCATCCGACGCTGCCCGATTCGCCCCTGCGTCTCGGCGTTCTCCGCCTTGCCTTCGACGACGTCGAGCCGACTCGACGCGAAAAAGGGGGCAAGACGCCGATGACCCCCGCTCAGGCTCGGGAGGTCCGCGAGTTCGTCGAAGGTCATCTCGATGCGGCGGAGTTGATCGTCGTCCACTGCGACGCCGGGGTGAGCCGTTCGCCCGCCGTCGCGGCCGCGCTCTGGCGCTGGCTCGAGGGCTCCCGCGGCCCGTTCTTCGACCTCTTCCGCCCCAACGGCCACGTCTACCGGACGCTGGGCGAAGCGCTTCGTTGACCGTATTCCCTAGGATCGCACACACTCAAAGACAGAAACGTGTAAAGTCATCTATGGCCGAAGAACGATGGAACGTTCCTCAGACGGAAGCGGGGCTCCAGACACTTTTGGCTCGCCTCGATGAGAGTCGTGCGGCGGGCGACGAGGCGGCGGTCGGCCACGGGCTGCTCGCTCTCGCCCATCTTGTGGTCTGGGTCCGCTCGGACAATGAGGAGTCGCCTTTCCAACGCTCTCTCACGCTCACCCATGAGGCGCTGGCGATCTTCCGCCGGATCGGCGACGTGCGGGGGCAACTCGCCGCGCTGCAGGTGACCTCGTCGTTCATCGGACCCGACGAAGCCGATCAGCGCCATGAGGAGGCGATGCGTTTGGCCGCTGAGTTGGGTGACGAACTGGTCTTAGGTCGTGTCCTTGCCGCCCGCAGCCGGATGATGGGGATCCGCGACAAGGTGGAAGCGACGCGAGTCGCGCGCCAAGCTCTCGATATTTTTCGACGGCACGACGCCAAAAAATCCGCCGCCGCGATTCTGTTCGGCCTGGCGCTCCATCTCAAGGATCGTCGCGAGAAATACGAATCGGCGGTCGAATCGGCGCGCATTTACCGAACGGTTGGCGAACCGAAGCACGCCGCCCGCTCGGCGATCGTCGCGGTCATGAATGGCGAAGGGTGGCTTTCATGGTCGGACATGGAAACGGTGGTCCGAGAAGGATTGGCGGACGCTCTCGCCGGAATCGACATCGTCAGCGAAAGGACCTTCTATGGACATCTCGCGAAGGTCGCCACCGAAAAGGGCGATACGGATGAGGC
>CAXUKB010000508.1:0-2142 GCA_964251345.1 uncultured Fimbriimonas sp.
TGCCCGGTGGACGATCGATTCGTCGCGAGGACTCCTTGGTAAAATGCGAACCGAATTCGACACGTTTCGGCGTGAGGTCGACTGGGCGGCCAAACTCCACGTCCTAGAGCAAGCGGAGTTGGAGTTCAAGGATCCGGCGCTGAGGGCCTATGACCTGGAATATCATAATCCGGACGAGGAAGATGGACTCCATTCTGCGCTCGAAGCGATGGACGAGGTCGATTCCGGCCCGCCGGTCGGCGATCGATCCGACCGGGTTCACGAGGACACGCGGGCCCGGGCGCGCTCGGTCGCCGTTAAGCGGTTCGCGGGCGAATTAGCCTCGGTTTCGTGGCGGACGTTGGTGTTCAAAAACGGAGTCGAGATCGACCTTGAGCCCGACCGCGACTACCCTGAGACCTTGGAGGCGATCTCCGACGTAGGAACGTTCATCGAGGCGCTCCGCGGCATCACCGCCGTGGAGGCGTAGCGACGCGAAAGACCATGACTGACGGCGATCGACTCACACGGCCCCTCGCTCCCGAACCGGAGCGCAAGAGCGGCGACGAGGGCGGCCCCTCGTCGCCCAAGATCGGCAAACCCGAGGGCGGCAACGAACTCCTCAAGCGAATGAAGAAGGTGGACCCCGACCAGGCGAAGAAATATCGCCAGCGCTCCGGCGAGTAATGACGGACTTCAAGGATCTCGTCGAAAATCCCTTCCCCCGCGCGGGGGCGGTGGAGCATGAGACGCATGGCACCACCGTGCTCTGCCTTCGTTACGACGGGGGCGTGCTCACGCTTTCCGACCGGCGTGCGACGGCGGGCAACCTCATCATGTACGACCAAGCGGACAAGGTGATGGCGCTGGACGACCGGATGGTCGTCGCTATCTCCGGCGCGTTCGGCCGCGCGGTCGAGGCGATTCGTTACCTCAAGCACTCGTTCGCCTACTATCGACGCTCGGTGCTGCACGAAATGAGCACCGAGGGCAAGCTGGCCGAGATCAGCCGTTCCATCGCGGGGAACGCCCCGATGGCGGCGCAGGGGATCGGCTTCTTTCTGCCCATCGTGGCGGCGTACGATCCGAAGAAGGACCGGTTCGGCCTTTACTTCTTCGACGGTTCGGGCGCGCGCTTCGAGAATGGATCGTACGCCTGTGCGGGCTCCGGCTCCGAGCGGATCCGCGGTGTGTTCGAGTACATCGAACGCACTCAGGGTCGATTTGAGACGTTGCCGCTCGACACCGTACTCCACGAAGGACTTCGGTTGCTCGACATCGCCGCCGACCTCGACTCCGCGACCGGCGGCTTCCAAAAGACCCCGCCGATCGCGCGGGTACTCGATCGCGAAGGCACGCGCGAGGTCGATCCGCAAGTGCTCAAGGCCGCGATGGCGGTCGTACTTGAAGGTCATTGAGGGCCGATCCGGATCGGGAATGGCGTGACCGCCTAATCCAGTCGATCTTGGGCGGTCCTCGCTACGGCGCCCCGCCCGCGGGCCGAAGTGGTCCTTACCCTTACGAACTCTTCGAGGACGACCTCGTTGAGTTCGTGTCGCGAGAGGGCTTTCCCCGGAACCGCGTCCGGGACTCGGGTCGTAAGGGTTGGGGAGAGCCGTGGAGACACGAAACATCGCCCTTGAGTCTGAAGCGGGCGGTTGGCGAGTGGCCTTTCATGAACGCGGCCAAAGGAGTCTGGGCGATTTTTTCCGCGATCGGGCGGGTGCCGAGCGAACCGTCGTGCGTCTGCGGACCGGCGGCACCTGGAGGTATTTCGCAAAGTCGAGCCCAAACCTCTCGGCAGCCTCTTAAAATCTCCCGCAAGGCGCGTCGATTGGGTCCGCTTTGCGCCCGCGACCACCCTAAGGAAGTTCCCGGTCCCCGCCGAAGATTACCGACGAGCCCATGCTCTCCTTTCTCGAGCGCGTCAAGACTTGGTGGACCACTGCCGACCCGAAGCAGAAGGTCGTCACCCTCGGCGGAATCGGCGCCTTACTGCTGGTTCTTGTCGGCACGGCCGCGGTCGTGACTCGGCCGCATTACGAGACGCTGTTCGACAACCTGTCGGACACGGACAAGGCGGCGATGGTCGAGACCCTCAAGACGAACGGCGAGTTCGACCCGCGAATCGACCGGCCGGGCGTCATCGAGCTTCCGCAGCCG
>CAXUKB010000509.1:0-2137 GCA_964251345.1 uncultured Fimbriimonas sp.
GTCCAACTCGGCGAAGAAGATGGGGTGCGGCTGCTGCCAGATGAGGAGCGAATGGATGGGGTGCGGCCATTCGCGTCCTCCCGGCCCGATCGCTTTGGGCCAGCGAGCGCCGGGGTAACCCTCGCCACGCGCTCGTCCCTTCGCCTCGGCAAGCAGTTCGTCGTAGATGCCCAGACTGCGCCGAAGTTCGGGCCAGCGATTCCAGAGCGCCCAGTGCGCGGCGTGCCACCACACCATTTCCATGTGGAAGCGGCCGAACCAGCCGTTGTTGACGAGGCCGCTCTCCTGAGGCGGGTAAGAGCCCGCCTCGTTCACCGCCATCAAGTACTGCGAGAGTACGATGCGGCGCTCAAGTTCGGACCATCGTGGATCGCGGCTTCCGGAAAGATCGATCGCCCCGCCGCTTCGCCAGAAGTCGGGCCAGTGTCGACGAGTGGCGGCGAACGTCGCCTCCGCATCCGGGATCGCTTGCGACGGCCTTTTCGGTGTGAAGGCACAGGAGAAGGAGAACGAACTCCGTTGCGCCGAGGGCACGAGAACGAAGCGGCGGCGATCCGCCGAAGGGTCGAGATCGAGCCGTTCGTTTTCCCTCGTTTCGACGGTCCTCGTCTTTCCATCGACCCGATAGGTGAGTCGGAGCGATTTCCCGACGCGCGGAGCGGGATCACCGGCCAGCCCGTTGTCGACGTGAAGGGAAAGAATCCCGCCCTTGACCGAACGCCGAACGATCTCCGTCACGTCGACCCGGCCCTCGTTCGCTCCGTAGTCGGCCTTGACGATCTCCAACGTCCGCGGTGCTTCGGGCGCCTTGAGGGTCGCATCGCCGGACCATGCGAGAGCGAGGTACGTCGCATCGGCGTCCAGCGGTCTCATGAAATACGCCCTTCCCTGCCGCACCGGTCCGATCCTTTGGAGACCGCCGTCTCCCTGGCCGACGAAGTTGGCGAACTGCCGTGTGTCGTCGCCCGGCGCGCTCAGGAAAACCCTAAGTCGCCCTGCCTCGATGAGCGGCGATTCGATCTTGGCGGCGACGAGATCCGCGGAGGGATGGCAGGCCGTCGTCACCGTCACCGACTGGCCCTCCAAAGAGAATTGGCTCGTCACCGTGCCGCTCCAGAGATCCAGCGTCTGTCGAGGACGCTGGAGATCGCCGGATTCCGCTGGAGATCCATCGGCTTTGAGGAGCACCAAGCCAATCCGCCCGAGGTTTATCCGATGGGGATTTCCGGCGAGCCACGCCGAAAGTTCTGGACGTTTGGGATCGGGAAGTGGATAGTGAATGGGACGGCCGTGCGTATCGAGCACCGGCTCCTGATAATCCGAAATCTTCTGGCTCGGCGGCAACGGCGCGCTGTGCCAGCCCCAGTGGGACATCGTGTTGAACGGCGCGAAGGTCTGAAGCCCCGTGACATCCATGCCGAAGGCGAATTCGCCGTTTCCGACCTGCAGAGGCCGCTCACCGTCGTAGGCGGTCAGTACGACGTTGTGGCGCGAGACGAGTGCGTGACGGTCGATGGGCGAGGCGCCGCCGGAAGCGGCGGCGGAAAGGAGAACCGAAGCGAGCAACGTCATAAGGCCGACCCGGCAGGCCAACCGTTACGAAGCGTCGGCGGGCAACAGGCTACCTTTGTGAGCCACGCGGGTTATCCGAACCTACTCAGTCCCGGCCTGAGCGAAGTCATAAGCGGCCGCCCTTCCATAATAGGCAGGCGGCGCGGGTCCGCCGCGGAGAGAAGCCATCCCGAAGAAGATCACCGACGAAGAGCTCGTCGACCTCAAGCGCCGGTACGACCGAGGCGAGGTCACCGTTGCGGAGATCGCACGGCTCAAGGAGGTCGCCCCCGCGACCGTCCGCCGCTGGATGAGCGCACCCCAGGCCGTTGCCGTGGAGGAGTATCGCCGGTTCCTGGAGGTTCGCCGGTGGATTCGAGCCAACGTCCTCGATCTCATGTCCTTGCTCATCGCGGTGTGCGCCCTGCTCTCCTCGTACGCGGCGATCAGCAGCAACCTTAAACTCCAACGCGATCTGGCGACGGAACGCTCGATCTCGGACGCCTACTCGACGTTTTACGCGCTCGATAAGATCGCCCTCGATCACCGTGAGGTCTCGCACTTGTTTACCGGCCCGGCGTACTAC
>CAXUKB010000510.1:0-1223 GCA_964251345.1 uncultured Fimbriimonas sp.
CATACGCACCTTCCTCTTGGCCTCTCGGCGAACCTTGGTTCGATCACTCAGGTAGTGCTCATTGAGCGGCTAAAGCTCGACCCGCAACTCGACGATAGCCTCTTTACGTTTACCCCGCCCCCTGACTGGAAACGCCAAAAAGAATAAGACCACCCCCTTCCGAAACTATGCTCTTCTGGAGAGGGGAAAGCTTTATGCCCAGATCAGATCGGGGCGGACCACGATCGTCTCTTCGCGGTCGGGACCGATGGAGACGACCGCCACGGGAACGGCGGTGCGCTCCTCGATGAAGCGAAGGTAGGCCCGGGCGTTCTCGGGAAGATCGTCCAGGGACCGCGCCGAGCGGAGGTCGCCCGACCAGCCGGGCAGGGTCTCGAAATGGGCCTCGACCCGGCCGAGCGCCTCGATGTCGCTCGGCGGCGCGAAGATCGATTTGCCGTCTAGCGTGTAGCCCGTGCAGACCTTAACTTCGGAGAGCCCCGACAGCACGTCGAGCCGCGTGACCGCGAGTCCGGAAAGTGAGTTCAGCCGGGACGAGTGCTTGAGGGCGACGAGATCGAGCCAGCCGCACCGTCGCGAGCGGCCGGTGACCGTCCCGAACTCCTGCCCCGCTTGGCGGATGAACTCGCCCGTCTCGTCGAGCAACTCCGTGAGGAATGGACCGCCGCCGACGCGCGTGGTGTACGCCTTGCACACCCCGAGCACGTTGTCGATGGCGCGGGGGCCGACGCCCGTGCCGAGGCACGCACCACCCGCGATGGGGTGCGACGAGGTCACGTAGGGGTAAGTGCCCGAGTCGAGATCGAGGAACGTGCCCTGCGCGCCCTCTAACATCACCCGCTTCCCGCCCTCGACCGCCTCCGCGACGTCGGCCTCGATATCTGAGACGTAGGGCCGCAGGCGGTCCGCGTAGGCCGTGTACTCCGTCAGGATGTCGCCGTATGCGACCGGCTCGCCACCGAGGGCCTGGATTTGACGGTTCTTCGCCTCCAGCACCTGCGCGAGGCGCGGACCGAAGCGGGCGGGGTCGACCAACTCGCCCATGCGGATGCCGTTGCGCGCGACCTTGTCCTGATAGGCGGGACCGATGCCGCGCAGGGTCGTTCCGATAGCCGCCTCGCCGCGGGCCTTTTCCTCCAAGCCGTCGAGAAGGCGGTGGTAGGGAAATACGACGTGGGCCGCCGCCGACACGCGCAGTTCGCCGATGTCCGACTGCTGGGCGA
>CAXUKB010000510.1:1233-2101 GCA_964251345.1 uncultured Fimbriimonas sp.
CTTGGGGTCGACCACCATGCCGCCGCCGATGATGGCGATCGAGCGCCGGTGGAGCACGGAGGCGGGGATGAGTTGGAACTTGTAGGTCTTGCCGCCGACGATGACGGTGTGGCCGGCGTTGTTGCCGCCCGCGTAGCGAACGACGAGTTCGGCTTGGCCGCCGAAGGCGTCCACGAGCTTTCCTTTGGCTTCGTCGCCCCACTGGGCGCCGACGATCACGAGTGTAGGCATGTGCGTTGATCCTCACGATGTCGAGGATCCGCCGGCCTCCCCTCATTCAAGAAGGGGCCGTTGAGCCTTATCTCAACGTGATTTATTATAGCCCAGAAGGCGGCCCCGCTGGTCGACGAAGTCTCGTTCGATCTATCGTCGACCGTGCGGCTCCGAAGGTAGCGGCTCGCCGGCGATCCCCAAGTCGGACGGCCGAGCCGCGCCGTGTCGCCATGCAAATCGTTGACGATAGAGATCGACAGGCACGTCGATCAGACGCACGAGCAGCGCGCTCACAGCCAAGCTAACGATCGACACCGGAAGTCCGCCGTGGACATGAAAACGGCCCAAGGTGTCCACCGCGAGAATGTGGACGAGATAGATCGGGTACGACAACTCGCCGAGGGCGTGATCGAACTTGGAGTCTCGCGTCGAAAGGAAGAGAAGTGGAAGGCCGGCGACGACCGTCGCCAGCACCGTTCCCGTTAGGGGCACGAGCGCCGCCCCGAACAACACCATCCACACCAGGCTGTAAACGGCGAGAGGCGGGAGAGAGAACGTTTTGGGGGCGATAGCGAGCGAACGGTAAGCGTGGTAGGCGAGCGCCCCGACGAGAAACGTTCCCAACTCGAACGGGAAGAAACGATAGGTCCACGGG
>CAXUKB010000511.1:0-2100 GCA_964251345.1 uncultured Fimbriimonas sp.
TCCTAAGACTTACGATCGAACGCGGCCGCTGAAGGACTCGCGCCACTTTCGATCGTCCGTCGCAAGGGAGCGGCCTCTCTGCGAACGATTCGCGTACGACACTCCGTCCGCCTTTCGTTCGCCGCTTCCCGAAACTTCGTCCAATTCTGGGCCCTTTGGGCTACAATGGGCGTCGTTCGGGGGCCAGGGCGCCTGCTCCCCAGGGCGGCTAAGGGGAAGACGAAGGATAACTATGGCGTTGCCACGCAAGTCGATGGTGCAGTTCCTGCTGGAGAAGGGCTTCTTGAAGCCTGAGGGTCTAGAGGAGGCGCAGAAGGTCGCTAAACAGACGAATCAAACCGACATCAGCAAAGTGCTGCTGTCGATGAAGCTCGTCGGCGAGCGCGAGATTCTGCAAGCGAAGGCGCAGGAGGCCGGAATGGCGTTCGCGGATCTGGACCGCGTCCAGATCGACTCCAGCGCGATCAACGTCGTGCCAGACCGAATCGTGAAGGCGCACAACGCCATCCCGGTGAAGAAGGACGGCCAGACGCTGTGGGTTGCGATGAGCAAGCCCGGCGACATCATGGCGCTGGACGACTTCAAGATGGCGTCCGGCTGCCGGGTGATCCCGGTCATGGCGGTGCCCGCGGCGATCGACGACGCGATCAAGAAGTACTACGGCGGCGGCGTCGCCACGCCTAACACGACGCCCGAGCCCCAGTCGGCCGCCGCCGCGATGCCCGTCGGCGCGATGCGCGAAGACGCCCGCAAGGCGATGGCCGAGGCGGCGCTTGCCAAGGGCAAAGACGACGACCTCGGGGGCGGCGCGGACGACGACAAGCTCGCCGATCAGGCGCCGATCATCCGTCTCGCGAACGCGCTTATCCAGCAGGCCGTCGCCGACCGCGCCTCGGACATTCACGTCGAGCCGCAGCAGCGTTCGGTGCGTGTCCGCTACCGCGTCGACGGCGTGCTCGCCGAGGCGATGACCGTCCCCCGGAACCTCATGGCCGCGTTGATCTCGCGCCTAAAGATCATGGCGGACATGAACATCGCCGAGCGCCGTATCCCGCAGGACGGCCGTATCGAGGTGCGCCACAACGGGAAGGAGTACGACCTTCGCGTCTCCTCGGTCCCCACGCCTCATGGGGAGAAGATCGTTATGCGAATTCTGGACAAGACGACCACCATGGTCGGCTTGGACAAGATCGGCTTTTCCGACGAGAATCAGCTCAAGGTCGAGGAGATGTGCTCCCAGCCGAACGGCATGTTCCTCTGCACGGGCCCTACGGGTTCGGGCAAGACGACGACGCTCTACTCGGTTCTCCACAAGCTTAACACCGTCGGCGTGAACATCACGACCGCCGAGGACCCGGTCGAGTATCAGCTCAACGGCATCGCCCAGGTGCAGATGAACCGCAAGGCGGGCCTCACCTTCGCGACCGCGCTCCGCGCCTTCCTCCGGCAAGACCCCGACATCATCATGGTGGGCGAGATCCGGGACCTTGAAACCGCGGAGATCGCAGTCGAAGCGGCGCTTACGGGCCACTTGGTGCTCTCGACGCTTCACACGAACGATGCGCCTTCCGCGACGCTTCGTATGGTCGACATGGGCCTCGAGCCTTACCTCATCGCGGCGACGCTGATGGGTGTGCTCGCTCAGCGCTTGGCGCGAAAGATCGACCCGGACTTTAAGGAAGCCTACGAGGTTCCGGCGATCGACCTCAAGCGATTTGGATTCCAGTTCGAAGACCCTGAGCAACTGGTCACTCTCTACCGAGGCATTCCCGACGAGAACAACCGGAACACGGGTTACCGAGGTCGAACGGGAATTCACGAGTTGATGACGATGAACTCGGAGATCGCGGAGTTGGTGGTTCGAAAGGCGCCGCTCAACGACATCAAGTTGGCCGCGAAGGCGAACGGCATGCACGAGCTCCGTGAGGACGGACTGCTCAAGGTTTTAGGCGGGGTGACCGACCCCAGCGAGGTCATGCGCGTCGTGTTGACGGCGGGCTACTAGTCGGCGTACGATAAGGAAAGGCGAGAGAGGCACATGCAGAGCAACAACTTCAACCGACCCGCTCAGCCGGGAGCGCCCGGTCAGCCCGGTCAGGG
>CAXUKB010000512.1:0-2088 GCA_964251345.1 uncultured Fimbriimonas sp.
ACGTTCTTCACAGCGTTGCGCCTTTGACGCCCCACACGGCCGGGGGTTCATCGCCGCGTAATCATGTTTACGATGGAGGTTCCGCCAAAAGGTGCCGCAACACGTCGGTGCTTCCAAAGGATTAGACTGCGACCATGAGGTCGATCTACGTGGAATGCCCGATCCGCGCTCCGATCGATCGCGTGTGGGCGCTCACCCAGACGCCGGAACTGCACGGGCGGTGGGATCTCCGTTTCTCCTCGATCACTTACCTTCCGCGCCCGGAAGGCGAGCCGCAGACGTTTCTATACGAGACGAGGATCGGCCTCGGGCTGAAGATCAGCGGCAAAGGGGAGACGGTCGGTGAGGCGAACCGGCCCGACGGCACCCGGACGTCGGCCCTGAAGTTCTGGTCCGACGAGCCTCTGTCCCTCATTCGTCAAGGCTCGGGTTACTGGCAGTACGAGCCGCAGGAGGGACGGGTCCTCTTTCGCACGCGGTACGACTACGAAGTCCGTCACGGGCTCTTCGGAAAGGCCTTGGACCTCGTCTTCCGGCCGCTGATCGGCTGGGCGACGGCCTGGAGCTTCGATTCGCTCCGGCTTTGGGCGGAACGAGACGTGCGGCCGGAAGAGTCGCGTGGCTTCGCCATCGTCCACCTTCTGGCCCGAAGCACGCTCGCGTTCACCTGGCTTTGGCACGGCCTCGTTCCGAAGCTCCTCTTCCCAACGACCGGAGAGGTCGCCGTTTCCGTCGCCAGCGGCATCCCGGTGGGGATCGCCCCAACGATCAATACGCTGGCGGGAGTGGGCGAGATCCTCTTCGGCCTCGCCTTGATCGTGTTCTGGCGGTGGCGATTCCTACTCGCAATCCAGGTTCCTCTCCTGCTCGCCCTTTTGGTTCCGATCGCCCTCAAGCGGCCCGCCATGTTCACCGCACCGTTTCAACCCCTTACCCTTAACCTCACGATGGCCATTCTCGCCCTCTGCGGATTCCTGACCTCGAAAGATCTACCCCGCGCCCACAACTGCCGGAGGACGCCATGAGTTCCATCTATCGAAAGGTCCTCGGCACCGATTTCGACCGCCTGCACCCCCGCATTCAGGAGCGGTTCGGCTTCTCCAGCGAGGATGGCGTGGCCTCAATCGGCACCGGCACAATGGAGCGGCTGTGGCATGGCCCCCTGTGGACGCTTCCCTTCCTGCGCCTCGGTACGTTTCGGCGGATCATGTTTCCGGAAACGGGCGCCGACGTGCCCTTTACCATTCGAAACTATGCTTACAAGGATCCGCTCGGCCGCGAGACGGTGACGTGGGTCCGCGACTTCGAGACAAGGCGTCCTCGCCGCTTCGACGCCTACATGATCTACAGCGCGTCGCGCGGGTTGATCGTCGACTACATGGGCTCGCATCAGCACCTCGCCGTCGACCTTGAAGTTTCCGTCGCGGAGAACGGCGGCCTGCGGCTCGTTTCGGGCGCGCAGCGGTTTTACGAAGGACCGATCGCGTTTGCGTTTCCGATGCTCTTCTCCGGCGTGGCCGAGGTCTGCGAGTGGTTCGACGACGCGCTTGGTAAGTATCGAATCGAGGTCTCCGTGACCAACGGGAGATGGGGCCCGCTATTTGGCTACTCCGGTGCGTTCGACGCGGAGCTCGTGCCGGTCGAGGCGGTGCCGGATGACGTCCTTCCCCGCCGCGTCGAACGGCGGGAGTAGCGCGACCTTCAGAGCCGACGTTTCGACGGGCGTCTTCGAAGGGTCGACACGCGTTACAATGCCCTCGTGCGCCGGAAGGGGCATGGAACGATGCTGCCCCTAATCACCGCGCTCGCCCTGCTGCCTTCCGTCCAAAACGCTTCGGTTCATCCGATCCCCGCCTGGTTCCAGCGCGAGCGCTTCGGGATGTTTATCCACTGGGGGCCGGTGAGCCTCAAAGGGACGGAGATCGCTGGTCTCGCGGGGCCGAGATCCCCACGGAGGAGTACGACGCGCTTTACAAACGGTTCGACCCGACCGCGTTCGATGCGGACGAGTGGATGCGTCTCGCCAAACGGGCGGGAATGCGCTACGTCGTTCCCAGCGCCAAGCACCACGACGGTTTTCTCCTCTGG
>CAXUKB010000513.1:0-2077 GCA_964251345.1 uncultured Fimbriimonas sp.
CCGGAGGGCGGCCGCGGCGAGGAGGTGGTGTGCGTCACCGGCATCTGTCCGACGGGATAGATGGCCGCCGGAAACGCGAAGATCGAGGAAGGCGATACCGTTGCGATCTGGGGAGCGGGGCCAGTGGGTCAGTTCGCCATTCGTTCAGCCTTCATGTTCGGCGCGGCGCGCGTGATCAACATCGACCGGGAGCCCGCGCGTCTCGCGATGTCGCAGACCGCTCCGGGTGAGGTGATTACGATCGACTTCCAAAAGGAGAACGTAGTCGAGAAGCTACTCGACCTCACGGGTGGACGTGGTCCGGACGCGTGCATCGACTGCGTCGGAACCGAGGCGTTTGGCCACGGGCCGGGCATGGCGCTCGACTTCGTAAAGCAACAGCTTCGTCTTGAGAGCGATCGTCCCAACGTCTTGCGTCAAGCGATGACGGCCTGCCGCAAGGGCGGCACGATCTCGATTCCGGGCGTTTACGGCGGGATCTTCGATGGCTTCAACTTCGGATCGGCCTGGAACAAAGGTTTAAACTTTGCGATGGGACAGACGAACATGAAGAAGTACATGGATCCCCTCTTGAAGCGGATTCAGGAAGGCGAGATCGATCCGTCGTTTGTGATCACTCACCGAGGCAGTCTCGACGACGCGCCCGAGCTGTACTCGACCTTCCGCAACAAGAAGAGCGAGTGCATCAAGGTTATCATGCAGCCCGGCAATGCGATCGTCGCCTGATGTTGAGCGGGGAGCGGTAGGCTGGGCGACCTTATGCCGACCCGCTCCTGGCTTGCGAAAGCCAAGTCTATCCACGACATAGGGGGGCTCTTTTATAATCCGGCCGGAGGAAAGCCCTGGGAAGAGAAGCAGGACACTCAAGCTGTGCGGCGATGGAGGAATGCGGGTGTTCAACCGCTTCCTGTTTGCGAGATCGACCGACCAAATTTTGGGTCCCGGCTGCATGATTCTTCGGTCATCGGCATCGTACGCACTGATCGTGTATAACGAGTAAGGCTCGACAGCATTAATGCTAGTGACTTCGCGAGTTATGTCGCTGCTGATCTCGGCCAACATTCAGTTGAAACTTCTTGGCCGATCGATCTGCTTCTCCACAAGCCGACGTTCGTGCGCGCCGCACGCGTCGATCGCCGGGGAAACCTACGATTTGCCGATTGGCAGCAATGTGACAATTTGGAGTTTCTCTACGACGGGTTCTTCGAAAGGGACGGGAGGCTCCAGTGGATCGCCCAGTTTTGGGATCACCAGCCTTACCTTCCGGAGTCCGACAGATCGTTGTATCTGATGGTCGACTGCGCCGGAGCGACGGCAGACGATCATTGCGCCGAAGTTTTCGCTCGACTTTACGGCACTCCGGCCGCCGATCTGTATCAGGACGCGATCGGCGAAGTCGACGACCGCCCCGTCGACTTCAATGTTTTCGATGGTCACCGAAAGACCGTGGTGTACATCCGAAGGCGCATAGCGGCACGAGGGCTCACTCACGAGGATTTCCTTTTGCCGGCTCTGGCGCGGGACCGTGGCCCTTCGGCGCTAGATTGATGATCCTTAGCACGCGAACTCCGTGAACCCACCGCGAGGGCTTCGAATCGTCGCGGACGATGAGCCGCACCGGCCCGTCGCTCGTCGGCAACGGTGAACCATTCCAATCGATAGCGACCCAAACGTTGCCCTTGCCCAGTTCGGTCGAAAGCTCCGCGCCGCTAAACGTTGCCGAATAGTCGTTTAGTCATACGGCGACCACCGAGAGGGATAAGTCGGCGTGCTTTCTTCGAGGGTCTAGCCGGGGCTCCGCCGCTTTGAGCAGGGAGACGAGCGGAAACGCGTGGGCGTGCTCCGACTTGCCTTTCTCGGTGAACGTGACGTCCTGGATCTCGCCCACGAATGCCTTCTCGAGCTCCTCTCCGGTGTAGGAACGACGATTCGCGACGTCGCCCGAGATCGAGATTCGAGGAGCGTTCTCGCGATGGTAGGGTGTTAAGGCAAGGATCAACGGCACGGCAAGAAGGCTACCTAGACCCGGAAATCCTCGTGACCGAAGAGAACAACTGCAGAAGGCAATGTTACGAGC
>CAXUKB010000514.1:0-2075 GCA_964251345.1 uncultured Fimbriimonas sp.
GACCCGCGGCGACGCGCTCCGGGAAACTCTTCAGAATTGCGCGGAGGCCTTGGCGCGGGACCTGGGAGCCTCCGTGGCGCGCATCTGGACGCTGGACGATCCGGGCGAGGTCTTGGAACTCCAGGCGAGCGCCGGCATGGACACCGACCTCGAAGGATCGCAAAGCCGCCTTCCCGTGGCCGAGCATCCGATCGGCCGCATCGCCCGCGAGGGAAAGCCCCGCGTCGTCCCTCTCGACCCCGACGATCCAAGCTTCGGCGAGCCCGAGTGGATCGGGCGCGGCAAGATGGTCGGGTTCGCGGGCTACCCACTCCTCGTCGACGGTCGCCCCATGGGCGTGGTAGGCGTTTACTCGCCCGAGCCGCCGCTCGCGCAGGACGCCCTGCGGGCCCTCGCGACCGTCGCCGACGCGATCGCGCTCGGCGTCAAGCGTAAGCGTTCGGAACGGGAGCTCGAGCGGGCCAAGGCCGTCGCGGAGGAGGCCAGCCGAACGAAGAGCCTTTTCCTCGCGAACATGAGCCACGAGCTTCGCACGCCGCTCAACGCCATCCTGGGCTACTCGGAGATGCTCCAAGAGGAGGCGGAGGATCAAGGCGTGCCGGACTTCCTGCCCGACCTAGAGAAGATCAACACGGCGGGGCGTCACCTCCTGTCGCTCATCAACGATATTCTCGACATCTCGGAGATCGAGGGGGGGAAAATGGAGGTGTAAGTCGAAGAGTTTGACGTGGAAAAGCTGCTGGGCGAAGTCGAGGCCACCGTTAAGCCGATCGTCGAAAAGAACGCGAACGTTCTCGCGTTGGAGCGTCACGGCGCGCTCGGCACCATGCGCAGCGACCTGACGAAGGTCCGGCAGTGCCTCTTCAATCTCATCTCGAACGCCGCCAAGTTCACGAAGGACGGCCGGATCGTCCTGGAGGCCGGACGGGAGCGCATGGAGGGAGTCGACTCGCCGGGCCCCGAGGACTGGATCGTGTTCCGCGTCTCCGACACGGGCATCGGCATGGACGCCGAGCAGATCCTCAAGCTGTTTCAGGCGTTTACGCAGGCCGACGCCTCGACCACGCGTAAGTTCGGCGGCACGGGACTCGGCCTCGCGATCACCCGCAGCTTCTGTCACATGATGGGCGGAGACGTGACCGTGCGAAGCGTGGCCGGCGAGGGAAGCGCCTTCACGATCAAGATCCGCGCGAACGTGGAGGAGCCGGTCGAGGCGGAGCCCGAGGCGATCGCCCCGGACGAATCGGCGGAGCCTTATATGGAGCCGCCTGCGCCCGGCACCTGCGTGCTCGTCATCGACGACGACGCGACGCAGCGCGATCTCCTGCGTCGATTCCTCGCCAAGGAAGGCTTCCCCGCCGAGACGGCGAACGGCGGCGAGGAGGGACTCCGGCTCGCCCGCCAGCTTCGTCCGCTCGCCATCACGTTGGACGTGATGATGCCCGGGATGGATGGTTGGAGCGTGCTCGCGGCGCTCAAGGCGGACCCCGACCTGCGCGACACGCCCGTTATCATGCTCACGATGGTGGACGACCAGAAGCGCGGCCTCGCGATGGGGGCGGCCGACTACGTCACCAAGCCGGTGGACCGCGCCCACCTCACCCAGATTCTCCAGCGCTACGCCTGCCTCGAACCCCCATGCACCGTCCTGCTCGTAGAGGACGACGTGGCCACGCGCGAAGTGATGGGGACCATGCTCCGCAAGGACGGGTGGGCGGTTCTGGAGGCGACCGACGGGCGGCAGGCGCTCGACCACGTCGAACTAAAACGCCCCCACCTCATCCTGCTCGACCTGATGATGCCGGAGATGGACGGCTTCGAGTTCGCCGCCTCCCTACGTGAGAACGAGGCGTGGCGAGACATCCCCGTCGTGGTCCTCACCGCCATGGACCTTTCCGAAGAGGATCGACGACGCCTCGAGGGCCAGGTCCAGAGCGTCGTCCAGAAGTCCGGCCAGACTCAGGACGAGGTTCTGCGTCAGGTCCGCGAGCTCGTCGTCGCCTGCGTGAGACCCGACACGCCTCCTTCTTAGAGCGGGTAGAAAAATCGTTTCCTAAGCGGTCGCATTGGGGCTT
>CAXUKB010000515.1:0-2063 GCA_964251345.1 uncultured Fimbriimonas sp.
CTCCTCGTGGCTCCCGTTGAAGAGCCGAAAGGGTAAACTGACGCATTATGGCGCACGGCTTGCCTGCGCGCCACACCCACCATGACCTGCCAACTGACGAAACTCGAGACCGCGCTGGACACCCTCAAGAAGGCGTACCCGCAGCTCGTGCCCGCCGACGCGGCGCTTCTGGCGAGCGCGTTGACGCTTACCGGCCGCCATGCGATCGCGCTGTACGAGGGCGAGCAGTACATTTGGCCCGACCAGAATGAGGAGCTGCTCCGCGCGATGGTTCCGCAGGTCAAGCAGACGCAGGAGGCGATCGAAGCGAACGCTCCCAAGCGGGCGGCGAAGACCACCGTCGAAGAGGAGCCGGTCCTCATGAGCGTCGGCCTGATGCCGAACCTCACGGCGGGCGAAAACCTGCTCCAGGGGCGCGACGACCTTAAGACGATCCTTTCCGACATTCTGCAGGAAGGCGTCGAGTTCGCTTATGCCTCCACGGACATCGGTTGGCAGTGGGCGCTCGACCGGGCCAACTGGACCACCCTCGCCGGGCAGGATATCTCCAAGCGCGTCAAGTCCAAGACCGCGTTCACCGAAGGAGCCGTCGGTGTGGAGATGAACGCGGGCGCCAAGAAGCGTCCGGCGGCTAAGAAAGCCGTCGTCGAAGAAGAGGAAGAGTAGGGGGCTAAGGCGTCGAGTCTTCGCGGACTCGACGCCTTAAGTATTCTCCTCCTATGCCCCTTCGCCTTGGAATCGCCGGTCTCACCCACGGCCACGTCGGCGGTCTCGCCGCCTCCTTTCGGAAGAACGGCGGCTTCCTGCCGGTCGCGGTCGCAGACCGAACACGCCTCCTCGACGATTCCGACTTCGGGGTGAAGTACGCCGACTGGCGTGACATGCTGGACCGTGAGTCGCTCGATGCCTTGATCGTCACGAGCGACAACGTCGAGTCGGTCGAGATTGCGGAAGCGGCGTTGCGCAAGGGCATCCACGTTCTCGTCGAGAAGCCGATGGCCTCCGACTATGCCGACGCAAAGCGACTCTTAGAAGCGCAAGCGGCAGGCGGAAAGACCCTCTTTATCAACTGGCCACTCGCTTGGAATCCGTGGCTGTACGATTTCAAATCGAGGCTCGACGCCGGCGAGATCGGACATGCGTTCCACCTGCGATATCGAAACGGGCACCAGGGGCCAAAGGAGATCGGATGTGGTCCCGAGTTCGTCGGATGGCTTTACGACGAGCGGCTCAATGGCGGCGGAGCGATCGCCGATTTCGGCTCCTACGGGTGCGCCGTCGCGCGCTACCTGCTTGGGATGCCGGAGACCGTCTTTGCGGTGAGGGCGAACACGACGAAGTCCTACGATGTTTGTGATGACCACGCGATCATCGTTCTGAAGTACCCCAAGGCCGATGCGGTGCTGGAAGGGACATGGGCCACGTACGGATTCGACAGCGGCCCGACCTCGGTCCTCCATGGCGATCGGGGAACGCTGGCGGCCTTCGGAAGGGAAGTGGAGCGCTCGGCCGCTGGAGAAGAGAAGACCCGCTCGATCCCCTCGGCACTCCCTGCGGTCGACGTCTCGGAAGCGTTTCTGCACGCCATTGAAACCGGAGAGCGGCCGGTCGGGATCACGGATCCTGAGATCGCCGCCGACGCTTGCCGGATCTTGGACGCCGCGATCCGGTCTACCGCTTCGGGTTGCGCGGAACGGCCGTAATCGGCGCAAGAGGGAGCGGGCCTTGTGTCCCAGGAGTATCCTAGTCCCGTGCGTGCCTTGGCCCTCGTCGTCCTGTTGACCGCCGTCGTCGCGTCGGGTGCCGCCCAGGCCCCGCATCGTGAGGGCAGCTTCACCCCCAAGGGCGGCAAGGCGGCGGCGTGGAGAATCGACGATAATCATGGCCTCGTTTGGAACGAGGCCCGATACACTCCGGTGGGCGTTCGGGTAGACGGCAGTCCCGATGCCGTCAACGCGGCGAGTGCGGCAGGCATTAAAGATCTGCTCATCGACCTGCCCGTTGGCTCCGACTGGGACGCCACCATCGCCGCCGCGGAGAAGAACGGTCAGCGTTACCTCGTT
>CAXUKB010000516.1:0-2055 GCA_964251345.1 uncultured Fimbriimonas sp.
GTTCGGCCTCTTTGCCGGCGGAATCGCGTGGTTCGGCATCTTCCGTTCGACGCGGCGTTTGCGGGCGGCGAACGAGGCGCTCGAACGGCGCGTCGCGGCGAGAACGACGGAGCTTGCGGCGGCCGAACGGTCGTTCCGGGGCATTTTCGAGAACGCGCCTCTCGGTCTCTACCAATGCGATCCGAACGGACGCTTCCTCCGGGTCAACCCGATCCTCGCCCGTACTCTCGGCTTTGACAGCCCCGAGGCGGCGATCGCCGCCCTTGGTTCCTTGCAGGCGGTCGGCGACCCGGCGCTTCGCGTCGGGTTCCTCGAGCGTCTCCGAAACGAAGACGAGGTCAGCGAGACCACGACCGTGGTGAACCGCGCCGATGGTCGGTCGGTCTGGCTTGCCGAGCGAGCCCGGGCGGTGCGCGACGAGCAAGGAACCCTGGTCCTGATCGAAGGCGCGATGCACGACGTGACCGCGCAACGCGAACTGGAATCGCAGCTTCGCCGCATGGGCGAGACCGATCCGCTGACGGGTCTCCTGAACCGTCGAGGGCTCGCAGAAGCGATCGCGACCGCCGAAGCCCCCGTGTCGTTCGTCGCGCTCGACGTCGACCGCTTCAAAGATTATAACGACAGCTATGGGCATCCCGCGGGCGACCACGCGCTCCGGACGGTTGCGGAGGCGCTCCGACTTACCGTCCGCGGGAACGATGTGGTCGCCCGGGTTGGGGGCGAGGAGTTCGTCGTGGTTCTTCCCCGCACGGCGGAAGCCGGGGCGTTGCGCGTCGCCGAGGGCCTCCGGGCGGCGGTTCAGGCGTGCGGCGGCCTTGAGATCCGACTCACGGTGAGCGGAGGCGTGGCCACCGCTTCGACGCCCTGCGAGATGGACCAAGCGTTCGCCGCCGCCGACCGAGCGCTTTACATGGCGAAGGAAGCCGGTCGCAATCGTGTCGTGGTCAACCCCGCGAAGCTGACGTAGAATCAAAGGCACGGTGGCCGGCGCGATTCCAAGGGGGCCGATCGGTGGCGAAGCCTTTCTCGAGTGGGAGTCGAAGCAGGGGGAAAGGTATTACCTGCACGAAGGTCGCATTTACGCGATGTCCGGTGCGAGTCGAAACCACGGGAGCATCACGCCCGTTCTGGCCGCAAGTTGCGCCTCGCAGCTTCGAGGAAAGCCTTGCCGATACCGAGACGCGGACACCAAGGTTTTTGTGTCGTCTAGAGAGAATTGTTACTATCCGGACGGCATGATCGCGTGCCCTCCGAACTACGTGAGCGCTTCGGCGGGGACGATCGACAATCCGACCGTCATCTTCGAGGTTCTCTCACCGGGCACGAAAGATTTCGATCGAGAAGGGAAGTTCGACGCTTACCGCCTGTTGCCCTCGTTCCAAGAATACGTTCTCATTCACTCGGATCGAATCCGGGTGGAGATCTTCACTCGTCAAGCCGACGGGAAATGGGGGCTCAGCGTGTACCTACCGGGAACGGTCGCACCGATCGAATCCGTGGGCATCACCCTCTCGCTCGAAAGGCTTTACGAGGAAGCGTTCTTCGAAGTCGTCGAAGACCAGGAAGGCTAAATCTTCCCGAGCTTGGTGCCGTCGCTCGGACTCGAACCGAGATGCCTTTTGGGCGCCGCCACCTGAAGACGGTGCGTCTACCAATTTCGCCACGACGGCAAGCGATTAGGAATATACCCGAAGCCCCGTTCGAGCGCGCAAACCGTGAATGCCGACCTAAGGCGCAGGCCCATGGGGGCCGATAAAGAGGAGGGGCCCTGCGAGCGGGGCGACCAAGGCGATTATGGCAGCGATTGCGGCAGTACCCGAGGGCGTAAAGGACGAACAAGTTGTGGTTTTCCGGCTGGAGGCGGAGCGATACGGCGTCGACATCTTCCGGGTGAACGAGATCATCCGACTCCGAGAGATCACCCCGATTCCGCACACCGATCCCCACATCCGCGGCCTCGTCAATCTGCGCGGCAAGACGATCCCCGTGGTCGATCTAAGGGTCCGTTTCGGCATTCCGGACGCGGTGACGACCGAGAAGGCGCGCATCATC
>CAXUKB010000517.1:0-2052 GCA_964251345.1 uncultured Fimbriimonas sp.
CCCCCAACCCAAGCTGTTTGGAATTGCTCAGGCACTGTGTTTTCTTCGCCGCCTCCTTAGCCTGCGCAAAGACGGGGAACAGGATCGCGGCCAGGATGGCGACGATCGCGACGACGACGAGAAGCTCGATCAGCGTAAAGCCACGGTTCATGGGAACACCCCAACGTCAGAGCTTCCACTGTACAGCGGATTCACTCCGGTTGGGGTGCCGATTCGGACTCTTCGAGTTGCGCCCCGACTTTACGAGGATTGTTGGTGATCACGAAGTTCACCCCCATGGCTTTGAGTCGGTCGACCTCCGGGCCGGGCGGCACCGTCCAGGCAAACACAGGCAGGCCCTGCCGATGCGCCGCCTCGACGACCCGTGAGGTCGCGCGATGGTAATCCACGCCGATGCCGTCGGCACCGGCCGCTCGCCGGATGGCCGTTTTAGGCCCCCGAAGGGTCTCCGTGATCGTGAGCAGTCGAACCACAACGAGCTCTGGCGCAAGGGCTTTAATCTTCGGGATTCGCCTTCCGTCGAACGAGAACACGATCGATTGCGCGATCATCCCTTCCCCTCGCAACAACTCCACGACCCGGGCCTCGATCTCCTCGCCCGCCTTGATCTCGACGACCAGCACGCATCGATCCTTCGCGACGCGCGCCACATCGACGAGCGAGGGCACTCCGGCCTCCTTTAGCGCAGGCCAGGAGGTCGCATCGACTCTTCCCTTAAGAGAGGTCGTCCTTTCGAGGGTCGCGTCGTGGATCACGACGATCTCGCCATCGGCGCTCAAATGAACGTCGCACTCGATCGCACGGGCGCCCGATTCGATTCCCGCCTCAAAGGCGACCAGACGGTTCTCGGGCGCCTCGTCCGCCGCGCCTCGGTGGCCGATCGCAAGGGTCCGCGTCCAGGACTCGGCCAAGATCGCCTGCGCTGAAATCTTCTGCACCCTCTTGGTCCCGTCTAATCGATCGCGAACAGCGAAGGCAAATCCGTGATCGGGCGCTCATGTCCGTCCCCCTCGACAAGGGGCATGAGATTGGGCCGCCCAAGTCCAAACATTACGGCTTTCTCGCTCAATAGAGAATCGAATGAACCTGCCTCAGCCGTTGGGTCAGCTCGTTCATAACGCCCGCTGCCGGCAACGTCGCAAGCGTCGCCCGGTTAGCGACGAACCAATCTCAAAATCTGGCCTCGGGCGATCGTCGATCGAAGAGCCTCACATCAGACCCATCGCCGATCGCACGCGCGTCATCGTGTCCGAGGCGACCGCTCTTGCCCGTTCCGCGCCGTCCCGCAGAATGCTCTCGATCGTCGCGTCGTCGAGCGCCGCCCGTCGCTCCCGAATGGGGCGAAGGTACTCGTTGACCGCTTCGGTGCATTCCTTTTTGTTCTGCATGCACCCGCGAAGACCCATCCGGTCTTCCTCCCACTGCGTCGGCCAGTGGGGGGAGTAGACCTTGAGGTACTGGCACACCGCGCAGCCTTCGGGCACGCCGGGATCGTCCTTTCGCAGCTTGGTCGGCGTCGTGAAGGCCGACTTGATCTTCTTCGCCGTCTCGTCTTCGGTGTCGCTGAGATAGATGCCGTTGTCGTTCGTCTTCGACATCTTGGCCATGTCGAGTCCCGGCAGGGTCGCCCGCAGGGCGTCCTCCGGGATCATGTACTTGTACGGTTGGAAAAGGTCGGTGTCGAACAGCCGGTTGAACCGCGCGCCGATGTCGTTGCCGATCTCCAGGTGCGGCGCTTGGTCTTTGCCCACGGGGACGCCGATCGGGCGGTACAAGAGGATGTCCGCCGTCTGAAGTACCGGATAGCCAAGGAGTCCGTAGGGCTCCCGTTCCGCGCTTTCCAGTTCGTCGCGCTTCTCCTTGTAGGTCGGCACCCGCTCAAGCCAACCGAGCGGGGTCATCATGCTGAACAGCAAGTGAAGTTCCGCGTGCTCCTTCACGTGGCTCTGGACGAAAACGACGGACTTTGCGGGATCGATGCCCGCCGCGACGTAGTCCTGCGCCACCTCGCGAGCGTTGTGGCCCACTTGCGTGACCTCTTTATGCATCGTG
>CAXUKB010000518.1:0-2020 GCA_964251345.1 uncultured Fimbriimonas sp.
CATCAGTACACCATCAGCGCTTCCACAGGCGCGTCGTCTAAGACCTTCCGGCCGTCGAGGAAGCCGAGTTCGATGAGAAATCCGTAGCCGACGACCACGCCGCCAAGCCGCTTCACCAGCCGCGCCGCCGCCGCCGCGGTACCGCCGGTGGCGAGCAGATCGTCCACGAGGTACGCCTTCTGGCCCGGCCGGATCGCGTCCGAGTGCATCTCGATCGTGTTCGTGCCGTATTCCAGATCGTACTCTTCACGGATCTTCTCGGCGGGAAGCTTGCCCAGCTTGCGCGCCAACGCAAAGGGCAGGTCCAGTTCAAGCGCGACGGGCACCCCAAAAAGGAAGCCTCGGCTCTCGATGCCGACGATGACGTCCGCTCCGACCCGCTTCGCGTCCTCCGCCATCAGATGCACGACCTCGCGCAACGCCTTCGGGTCTTCCAGCACGGGCGTAATGTCCTTGAACAGGATCCCCGGCTTGGGAAAGTCCGGGACGTCGCGCACGAGCGCACGGGCGAGAAGGTCGGCCATCGGGAAAAGAGGATACCGAACGTTCGGCGTCGAAGCCCTTTCCCTTTCGTGCCGCCTTCCAGGCGATCGTCCTGCGAAAACGAGGAAGGGTGACGCTCTTGTAATCTGATCCCCGTGATCGACGAAAAGCGACTGCTCGCCTTCTTCCGGGATCTTCTCCTTATCGACTCGCCCGCCCTCGGTGAGCGCGCCTGCGTCCAGCGGGTTCGGCAGGAGTTGGAAAGCATGGGGTTGGAGATCCATGAGGACGACGCGGGCACGAAGCTCGGCGGCGACGGCAATAACCTCGTCGCTTGGAAGCGCGGCACGCTCCCGAACGCCCCCAAAATCTTTCTCAGCGCCCACATGGACACCGTGGAGCCCACGCCGAACATCCGGCTCGTTGAGGAGGGCGGCGTCATCCGGACCGACGGAACGACCATTCTCGGTGCCGACTGCAAGGCGGGCGTCGCTCCCGCCGTCGAGGCGCTCAAGGCGCTCTTCGACACCGGCGAGCCGCACGGAGACGTCTGTCTTCTCCTCTCCGTCTGCGAGGAGATCGGCCTTAAGGGCGCCGATGTGCTCGAACTGAAGGATCTCGACCTCGACTATGGCTTCGTGCTCGACACCGGTCCGCCCGTCGGCTCTTTCGTCACCCGCACCGCCACCCACGACAAGCTGGACATCCTCGTTAAAGGCCGCCCCGCCCACGCGGGCAAAGACCCGGAAAAGGGGGTCAACGCCCTTCAGGTCGCCGCCGACGCCATCCATGGGATGAAGCTGGGACGCATCGGGCCCGAGACGACCGCCAACCTCGGGCTTGTCGAGGGTGGAAGCGCCACAAACGTCGTGATGGCCGAGTTGCGGATCAAGGCTGAGGCGCGTTCCACCGACGTCGCCATTCTCGACGCCCAGATCGCGCACATGAAAGCGCGCTTTCAGGAAGCGGCCGCTCACTGGGGCGCGACGGTCGAGATCGACCATCTCCGCCACTACGACAGCTACCAAGTCGCCGACGATGCGCCCGTGGTGCGGGTCGCCCAGCGCGCGGGCCGTAACCTCGGCTTCGAGCCGACCCTCCGCACCACCCTCGGCGGCTCCGACGCGAACGTCTACAACGCGAAAGGGCTTCCCTGCGTCGTCGCCGCGACAGGCATGGACAAGATCCACACCCACGAGGAGTTTATCGAGGTTCAGGATCTCGTCGACACCGCTCGCATCGCGTTGGAGCTGATCCGCGAGGCGGCGAAAGAGACCCGGTAATTCTTCACGCCGAGACCTGTACCACCCGCCTGTACCACGCGTAGACCAAAGAAGGCGGTAGGCTAGCGCGCAGGATTATGACCGCCCTGCGTCTCCTCGCCGTGGCCGCCGTTGCCGCCTCTCTCCCGTCGTTCGCGCCCGCCCAAGCCGGTTCCACTCCGGCTAAGCGCGATCTTTCGAAAGGCAGCACGCTCTACCTCGTGCCCTACGCGCACTTGGACACCCAATGGCGGTGGGCCTACCCTCAGGTGATC
>CAXUKB010000519.1:0-2003 GCA_964251345.1 uncultured Fimbriimonas sp.
CCTCGCGAACGCCCGCGAGACGTTGGCCTAAGGACTTAGGGAAGCGAGAGGCTCGACTTGAGCACTTGCGTCCTGGCGGGATCGCGGCGAACCGCACCGTCGTGGTAGGTCCACACCTCTCCAAAGCGACGAAGCTCCTGGGCGTCCTTCATGGCGTCGCGCTGCTCGGCGTGAATGACGTGCATTCGTTCGCGGGCGCCGTACCAGTCGCCGACGCTGCCCAAGTACCAGTAGGTCGGATCGGCGCTGTAGAGCAGCCGATCCGGATGGTCGAGGCAAAACCGTGCTTCGGTCTCTTCCGTCGTCATGTTTCGGTTCCACCATCTAAGAAAAAGGGACAGGCCGGGGAGCAAACTTAGGGGGACCAAGACGATCCATCGAAGCGAACGCTCCGCGGAGCCAAGCCGCTTGCAGAGGAGACAAAGCCAAACGAGGACGATCGTGTTGGGAAGAAAGGGAGATCGATACCAAGGCCCCGGCGTCCGGTAGCTGTTGACCACCGCATACGCGACGGGATAGAGCATGAAGAGCGCGACGAGCATCAGCCAGGTGAAAATCACAAGCTCTCGCCTCGCCCGGGTACCGCCTCCGCGAACGTAACGCACCGTTCCGACGATCGCCGCTACCGCGATCGGGTAAGCCAGCAGGGTCGCGGCGAAGGTGTACGGCGTCGTGACGAGATACTTCAGGTAACCGGTTGGGCCGAGCAAGGGCATGACGTACTTCATGCCGCCACCCACGGAAAAGATCCGGTACACCGCGTACGCCGCGGCAAGAACGATCGCCGAGGCGATCAACGGTCGATCTCGCCGAACGAGCCCGAAGGCGAGAAGGATCGCGGGAACGAGGCCGGCGTAGGTCTCCTTCGACAGCATCGCCGCGACCGAGGCGAGGAGAAGGGCAAGCCAACCCGCCACTCCCAGTGATCGAGACGAGGATGCGAGAAGGAACACGACGCCGCTGAACGCGAGACCCTCGACGTAATGGCGGGTCGAGATGAAGATGCAGGTTGCGACCGTCGACGGGAGGATCATCCAAACTAAGGCCCCGGCGAACGACAGCCGATCGCTCCGAGTAACCCGCCGGAGAACGAAGAACACGACGACGAGCGTGGCGAGGGCGGTCAGCAGGTTATGAACGTAACCGGTCAGAGGCTCGGGAAAAGGCAGATGAACGTCGATCCAATAGTCGAGCATCTGCATCGGGACAACGCCTCGCCCCGACCCGAACTGCCGCATGTACTGGAGGTCCACGAAGAACCGGACGGGGTTGGGGAAGCCGCGCACCGCCGCAAACTGCCCCGGATCGTCGATGAACCACCAGCGACCGAGAATGCGGACGACACCCAAGAAGAAGAGCGCCCCAACAGCGAGCAGGGCAAGCACCCAGGGCTGGGCGGCTACCCGGTGGGACCCTCTAAACCTGTTTCTTTGGAACGCGACTTCTCCCTTTCCTTCGCACATTCGGCCAACCATCGTACACCGACTCGATGGTCCTTGTCGCTCTTGCGGCCCTAGCAAAACCCGCCCTTTAATTTTTAGAGACTTTCCGGCGAAACGCGCCGCATGAAATCGTTACCATGTCGACCTTCAACCCGGAAACGCAGCTTGCCACGCCGCGTCGTGGAAGGCCGGACGGATTTTCGCGACGCTTGCCGCGTCGTTTGGATGGACCCGGTTGGTGAGCAAGATGGCCGCGAATCGTGCGTCGGGATCGACCCAAATCGACGTGCCGGTGTAACCCGTGTGACCGAAAGCGTGGAGCCCGAGGCGGGTATTTGCACTTCCCGCGCCGCCTTTCGTGTCCCAGCCGAGCGCGCGCGTGCTCTTGTCCGAGTTCCGTTTCGTGAAAAGCGCGACCGTCTCCGGCCTTGCAACCCGGCCTTCCATCAACGACTGAACGAAGCGAGTCAGATCGTCGAGCGTCGCGAACAGTCCGGCATGGCCCGCCGCGCCCCCGAGGACGAACGCGGTCGGATCGTGGACTTCGCCTTGAATGTAGAC
>CAXUKB010000520.1:0-2002 GCA_964251345.1 uncultured Fimbriimonas sp.
GAGGCGACTTCGTGATCCAGGGTGCGCTGAGCAGCGGCGACGACACGATCCCGGGCGTTCGGTTCGGCGGGCGACTAAGGGTCGTCGCGAAGGGTGGGAAGGTCACGACCGACGCGACGGGCGTTCATGTCGTCGGCGCGGACGAGGCGACCCTCGTGTTCTCGGCGGGCACCAGTATGTTCGACACGGGCTTCGCGGAGACGGCCAAACGGCGGGTCGACGCCGCGGCCGCACGGCCATTCGCGAGCCTCCTGAGCGAAAGCGTCAAGGACCACCAGCGCTACTTCCGGCGCGTGAAGCTGACCCTGCCGGAAGGGCCGAGCGCGGTCAAACCCACCCTCGCCCGCTTGGAGGCGGTGAAGGCGAGCGAGGAGGATCCCTCGCTCGCCGCGCTGTACTTCAACTTTGGCCGTTACCTCCTCATCTCCTCGTCGCGGCCGGACAGCCCCCTCCCGGCGAACCTCCAGGGAATCTGGGCCGAGGAGATCAACACCCCGTGGAACGGCGATTTCCACCTCGACATCAACGTCCAGATGAACTACTGGCCCGCCGAGGCGACGAACCTCGCGGACTGCCACCGGCCCCTGCTCGACTTCATTCCGAAGCTCGTGCCGAACGGAGAACGGACGGCGAAGGCGTACTACGCGGCGAACGGCTGGGTCGCCCACACCATCACGAACCCTTGGCACTACACCTCGCCCGGTGAGTCCTCGAGCTGGGGCTCCTTCTCGGCGGGCGGCGCGTGGCTTTGCGAGGACGTCTGGAATCACTACGCCTTCACGAAGGACGAGGCGTATCTGCGCGGCGCGTACCCGGTGCTCAAGGGCGCGGCGGAGTTCTACCTCGATATGCTCGTGGAGGAGCCCAAGCACGGCTGGCTCGTGACCTCCCCTTCGAACTCGCCCGAAAACTCGTTCGTCGATCCCAAGACGGGCCGGGGCGTCTCCAACTGCATGGGACCGACGATGGACCGGGAAATCGTGTTCGAGCTGTTCTCGAACACGATCGAAGCGTCTAAGGTCCTCGGCACGGACGAGGCCCTGCGCGCCCGCCTGGAGGCCGCCCGGGCTCGCCTCTCCCCCATCCAGGTAGGGGGCAAGGGGCAGATCATGGAGTGGCTGGAGGACTACGCGGAGACCGAGCCGCACCACCGCCACGTCTCGCCCCTCTACGGCCTCTATCCCGCCGATCAGATCTCGCCCGACCGGACGCCCGACTTGGCCAAGGCGGCCCGCGTCACCCTGGAGCGGCGTGGCGACGACGGCGTCGGTTGGTCGCTCGCTTGGAAGGTGCTCTTCTGGGCCCGGCTCCACGACGGCGAACACGCGGCGCGGCTCCTGAAGCTGCTCTTCGCTCCGGTGACCGACACGAGCATTCGCTACGATGGCGGCGGTGGCGCTTATCCCAACCTGCTCGACGCCTCTCCCCCTTTCCAGATCGACGGTAACTTCGGCGGCGCCGCGGCGATCACGGAGATGCTGCTTCAGAGCCGCGACGGCGAGATTCGGCTTCTCCCCGCCCTCCCAAAGGCCTGGACCACGGGCTCCGTCTCCGGCCTCAAAGCCCGCGGCAATCTCACCGTCGACGTCGCTTGGCGCGACGGCAAAGTGACCCGATACAAGGTTTTCGGACCCGGTTCGGATCGGGTGAAGGTCATCCTGCCGGAGACCAAAGGGTGAGCTCCTCTGTCGAGGTCGGCAAGCGACGAACGACGTCACCCTCTTTCCGATCTCCACAATCGGCAATCCAGAATCGATGATCCCCATGCTGCCCCTCCTCGCCTTCGTGCCTCCCGTCGCCGTGAGCCGCGAGCCCGGCCGTGTCCTGCTCGACAACGGCCGGATTCGCCTGACCCTCGATTCGCGATCCGGCTACTTCAACGTCGTCTGGCCTGGCGGATCGGAGCGGGGCGACGCCGCGTCGATCTTCGCCGCTGAGGGCGAGGCGCGCCTCGCGAACGGGCCGCGGGGCACCGGTTCGTACGACGTTCACACCGTCGAGA